>CAYUJM010000063.1:0-22654 GCA_964445025.1 uncultured Occallatibacter sp.
TGTCGAAGATGGCCAGTTGCCCGTTGTTCTGGTAGTCGCCCACGGCGATGCCCATGGATGCAGTCTCACGTCCCTGCTCGTTGAGCGCAAAGCCTGAGGCGTAGCTCACGTCCTCAAATGTCCCATCACCCTTGTTCAGATACATGTAGTTCGGCGTTGAGTCGTTGCCAACGAGCAAATCCACCTTGCCGTCGTTGTTGATGTCGACAAACACCGCGCCCAGACCGTAGTAGCCGGGCTTGTCGTCCACGCCTGCCTTCTCACTGACATCGGTAAACGTCCCGTCGCCGTTATTGTGGAAGAGATGATCCGGCTCGCCTTTCAGCCCGCGTGGACCGCAGGCGACAGACTCGCCGCGGAAGGTGCAGAAGGCGTTGTTGCCGCCGCTCTCCTTGCTGTCGGGCAGGTTGTTCCAGTCCCAGTGAATGTAGCCGGCCACAAACAGGTCCAGCCGTCCGTCGCCGTCGTAGTCACCCCAGGTGGCGCTTGCGGACCAGTTGCCGAGGGCGACGCCGGCCTTCTCTGCAACGTCGGTGAATGTGCCGTCGTGATTGTTGTGGAAGAGGCGGTTTTTGCCGACGTTGGTGACGTAGATATCCGGCCATCCGTCGTTGTCGAAATCGGCAATCGCCACACCGGTTCCCCAGCGGTCGTTGGTCACGCCGGCCTGTGCGGCAATGTCGGTGAATGTGCCGTCGTGGTTGTTGCGGAACAATGCCGCGTGCGGTGGCGTGGCTTTGCCGGTGAGCGCGTCCACCGTGGAGCCGTTGACCACGTAGATTGACAGCCAGCCGCTGTGGTCGTAGTCGATGAGGCCAACACCGGAGCCCTTGGTCTCGACAATGTAGCTCTTCGCCGGCGTGCCCATCTTGTGCGTCCAGTGCGTCAGGCCGGCTTTCTCGCTGATGTCTTCAAAGACGATGGGACCGGTCTTCACAAATCCGCCCGCGGTTATGGGCCGGTGCTGGACATCAAGAACTGGAGGGTGCGGGCTGGCGGCATCCTGGCCGCCGGCTGCCACTGCCGGTCGATCGCTGCTTTGGCTTTGAGGAAGAGCACCGGGAGCCGTGGCTTGGCCAGAAACAAATGCGGAAATTCCTGCCGCCATCACTCCCAGGAAAGTGGTCGCGCGAAGAGCCTTGAACATGGCAGAAAGTATACGGGGCCGGATAGTGGCAAGTATCGACCAAAAGGTGGAGTAGTGGACCCTTGAACGGCTGCCGGTAGATTCTGAAACGAAATGAGAGGACAATGGGTCAGGATCTCATCGGACATGGAGGCGCACGCATGGCCATCCTGCACAGGTTCCTCTGGATCGGATTGCTGTTTCTTTTGACGCTTATAACTGGCATCTGGGTGGGCCAGGCGGGCAGAGTCTTGCATCCGGCTCTTTCAAGCTTCCACAAACTTCTCGCCCTTGCCTGGGTCGTCTTTGCCGCCATCCGGATCTACCACCTGGCCAGGCAAACAGAGCCCTCGGCTGCGCTCATCGCCGTGATTGCCACTCTCGGCGTCACAATAGTCTTATTGATCGCGTCAGGCTCCGTGCTGACCGTGCCCCGGCTGGCCAGCACAACCTGGGTGGTTGTGCACACTATCGCATCGGTGATCGCCGTGGCCGCGTTCGGGATGGTGTTGAGGCTGTTCGCTCTTAACAAGCTGTGACGCCGCTCAGCCTTTCTCAAGACGCGCGCGGCCCTCAATGTCGCTGGAAAATCCGCCCACGAACGAAAGCAGGATGGCGATTACGATGACCGCCCCAAGCTGAATCAGGAAGTGGTAGAGGACCTGCTGGTCGCGTGGAACCCCGGGGCAATAGCCGAAAGTTGCTATCTCCAGCGCGAGCAGAAAGGCGATTGCTCCCACCGCTAGCGTCCATGGCCAGAAGCCGCCGAGGATCCGCCTGAATGGGACAGGCAGCAGCCATTTCCAGAACCCGAGCCCTGCCCGTATGCGGGTTGCGGCGGCCCAGTTCAGCGTAAACAACAGAACCTGCGCCAGACCGCCGCCCAGCAGATACGAAGTGACCGATAGAAGCAGAAAGGCTGTGGCCCCGCGTTTTCGGTGGATGAAGCGCAACGACCACGCGACGAGCAGGAAGCCGGCGAGAGTCGCCAGTGCGCCAGTAAGCAGGAAGTTATGCACCAGCGTAAATGCCGGCTCACTGCCCTGCGTCCATACCGACCAACTGTGCCCCGGCCCCTGCGCCTTGATCAGGAAGCCCGGCGTCGGCCGATTTCCCTGCATCATCTCGAGCGCGCCATGATCGATGGAACTGATGCCGAGGAGCGCGCCAATGGTGGACACAACCGTGCGCGTCGCATAGTTGAAGATCTGCGCTCGCTTCGGGTCTAGCTCTTTCGCTTTCATCGTGCGGCCACCCCGGCGGCAGAACGCGTCCTCTACTCCTCGCCGATCTCGTACGGAATCCCGAACCGCCCAATCTGGATCAGCGCCTTGTCGTTCGGCGGCCAGATGTGCAGGCTTTCCACGCGGCCGGGGCCGGCAAGCCGGTGCGCATCCGTGGTCCCGACAAGCGCTCCCGTGGCCGCCTCGTGAAAGTGCACGCTCAGCGAATCGCCGCCGGCCGCGCGCGTCCACCCAAAGGCATATTCGCCCGGCTTCAACGCGACTCCGCCGATGCGCACCGGAACCTGCACCAGCAGGTAGTGCGAGTACTTGCCGTCGGCCGAGTAGCCCGCCGTCAGCAGCACCACGCCGGCGATGTAGCGTCCCTTGCCGTTCACAATCCCCGACGCGGTGCGCAGCTCTGTCTCAATATGTTCCTTCTCCACGGGAGCGCGCGCCGGCAGCAGTGAGGCCAACTCGGCATCTGTCGCCTGCCGCCACGCCGACTTCTGCGCAGTTGCAAGCGAGCACGCTATGAGCAATATGAATGCGATAAGAACGGTCTTCTTCATGGCTTCGGTTTCCTCAGGGATTCGAGCGGCACAATCCCGCGTTGGATGGCCGCCGTGGCCGCCTGCGTGCGGTCGGTTACGCCCAGCTTGCCGAGCAGGCTGTTGATGTGCGTCTTAACCGTGGCTTCGGAGATCTCGAGCTCGGTGGCAATCTCCTTGTTGCTTTTGCCGTGCACAATCTGCTCCAGCACGTCGAACTCGCGCGGAGTAAGCTCTTCCGTGCCCATACGCTCGGCCAGCTTCTCGGCAATCGCCGGCGGAATATGCGACTTGCCGGCGTGCACCGCGCGAATGGTGGCAATGAGTTCCTCGGTTGTCATGCCCTTCAGCAGATACGCCCGTGCCCCCGCCTGCAGCGCGCGGTAGATGTCCTCGTCGCCGTCATACGTGGTGAGCACAACAAAACGCGCTCCCGGCGTCTCCATGCGCAATCGCTGGATCACGTCGACCCCGCCCATGCGCGGCAGCCGCAGGTCCATGAGAGTAATGTCCGGCAGGTGCTTGCGGAATTGCGTGATCGCTTCCACGCCGTCTGCGGCCTCGGCCACTACTTCCAGGCCCTCCACCACGTTGAGCAGCGCTACCAGCCCCTGCCGCACCACGTGGTGATCCTCGACAACCAGCACGCGAATCGAATCCTTTGTCACTGCTGCTCCTTCGTCTGCTCTTGCGTCTCTCTCCGCGCAGCCACGCGCAGCCTAACCGTCGTTCCGGCGCCTGCCTCGCTGGTCACTTCCAGCGTCCCGCCGATGACTGCGGCGCGCTCGCGCATCCCGGTCAAACCATAATGGCCCGGAGCCGGCGCTTCTCCGGTGGCAAATCCCTGCCCGTCGTCCCGCACTTCGAGAGCGATCTCTGCGGGACCGTACTCCAACTGCACTTTCAACTGCCTGGCGCCCGCATGCTTCTTCACATTATGGATGGCCTCCTGCGCCACACGCAGAATCTCGCGCTCCGTGCCGGGCGGCAGCGGCCGGTATGCGCCGAAGATGCTAAAGCTCGACGCCAGCCCATGATTGCCTTCTGTCTCCACCATGCGCCGCAGCTTCACCGGCAATGTAGTTTCGCCGGAGTCCTGCGAGCGCAGCGCCCATATCGATTGCCGGGCATCGGCAAGCCCCTCGCGCACATACCCTCGCGTCAGGTCCAGGTGCTTCTGCGCTGCTTCAACCTTGCTTATGCGCAGCAATTCGGAAAGCACCTCCAGTTGCACGGAGATTCCCACGTACCCCTGCGCCAGCGTGTCGTGAATCTCGCGCGCGATGCGGTTGCGCTCGCCCAGCACGGCGTTGAACTCGCGCTCGGCGCGGTTGAGCCTCATTCGCTGCACCAGCACCACCAGGCCCACGGCGGCAAGAATCAACAGCGCGTAAAACCACAGCGTCTGGTAGAAGTGCGGCAGCAACTCAAACGTGAGCGCCACGCCCTCTGTATTCCAGACCCCGTCGTTGTTCGCTGCCTGCACGCGGAAGGTGTAGTGACCCGCCGGTATGTTTGTGTAGTAGGCCGTGCGCCGCGCTCCGGCTTCCGTCCAGCCGTGGTCGAAGCCCTCCAGCATATAGCGGTAGCGGACCTTCTGCGGCGCCACAAAGCTCAATCCCGCGTAGTCGAACTCAAAGTGGACATGGCCGGCCGCGACCTTCAACGCGGAATCCGGCCCGCGCAGCGGCATTGCGGCATCGTCTACGGAAAACCGCTCCAGTTCCACTCCCGGCGGCACCGAGTTCACCGGGAAGTGCGCCGGGTCCACCTCCACCAGCCCCTTGGGCGTGGCAAACCACAAGTGCCCGTCGCGCGCGAGCCACGCCGAGGGATGGCTGTTGATAGCCGTCTCCCGGCTGCGCAGCCCGTCCGCAGCGCCAAATTCGATCCAGTGCGAGCAATCGGCCCCGCCGCCCATCGCATTGCAGTCGCAGCGGGCGATCCCGTTGCCGGTGGCAAACCACAAGTGCCCGCGATCATCGTCAAGAATCGCGTGAATCGTGGTCCGGCCCAGCCCGTTGTCCATCGCCGCGGAAATGCTCTTTCCATCCCACTGGTTCCAGCCGTGGTCCTGGGTCCCGATGAGCATTGTGCCATTGCGGCGCGGCAAAAGCGCCGTCACCACGTTGCTGGAGAGCCCGTTTGCCGTGGTGTAGTTCTCAATCTTCCCCGCATGCAACCGCGAAAGGCCCGAAAATGTGGCTACCCACAGGTCGCCTTTCGCATCGCGCGCCATAGCGCCCACCAGGTCGCTGCCCAATCCGTTCGCCTGGGTAAAGGTCTCCATTCTCGCGCTCGACCCGAACTCGCCCGCCCTCATCCAGTGGGTCAGCCCGCGCCGCGTTCCAATCCACAGCGATCCATCGGCATCCACCAGCAGCGAGCGAACGAAGTCGTCGGGCAGCCCGTCGGCGGAGGTGTAAGACTGGATGGCGCTTCCATGGATGCGGTTCAAACCATCCGGTGTTCCCACCCACAGGTCGCCATTCGGTGCGGAGGCCAGCGACAGGATCACTTCGCTTACCAGCCCGTTGCGCACCGAGTAGTTTTTCACCGCGCCGGGAGCGTCTTTGGCGATGGCGTTGAGTCCGCCTCCGCCCGTGCCGACCCAGAGCGTCCCCGCATTGTCCTCAACGACGGTGGTCGTATTGTCGGAAGAGAGCCCCTCGCGTGCACCCCGCGTCCGGAACCGCTGATCGCGCAGGATGTGCAGCCCGTCCGCCTCGGTCCCGACCCAGATGTTGCCTTCGCGGTCTTCCATCAGCGCGAGCACACTCGCCGAAGACAGCGGATCGGTCACCGGAAGCCGCTGCACCTTGCCATCAGCCCACCTTGACAGGCCGCCGTTGGTACCGATCCACAACGCACCCTCGCGATCGCCAAAAGCCGTCTGAATGCGAGTTCCAGGCAGCTCCGTTCCAACCGTCCACCGCTGATTGCGTCCGTTCTGACTCACCTCTATCTCACTCTTGTTCACAAGTAGGCGAGTCTTGTCGGCAAGCGTGACTTCGTAGAGCACAGCCGGCCCTTGCGGCATGTCGTGCAAGATCGGAACAATTTTGGATCCTTGAACGCCAAGCTCTCCGCTCTCAGTGGACACAAGGACGCCCCCGTGCGAACCCTCACGCACAGAGCGAATGATGTTGGAGGGCAGCCCATCCGCAACTGTGAACTGCTGAACCGCCCCGTCCTTCCACCGCGCCAGCCCCTCGCTGGTCCCCACCCACAGTGCGCCGTCCTTGGTCTCCAGCAGACACCGGATATCCCCGCTCGGCAGCGCCGGCGTCGAATTGCGGTCAAAGATCTGAAAGCTGTTGCCGTCGAAGCGGACCAGACCCACCTCGGTTCCCAGCCAGACAAATCCATCCTTCGTTTGAACCAGCGCCTGGACGGTGTTTTGCGGCAGCCCGTTCTCCATCCCCCACGCTTGGCGCGCGTAGCTGGCCAGCGGCGTGGAAGGCTCCAGCGCACGCCCCATGCCGGCCGGCCCGAGCAGCACCGCCGCCACCAGGCCGATCCGGATTGCCCGAGCGAAGGCCGGAACTCCGTCCAGCCCCAGGCGGGTTCTGTCTCCTGCAACGTTCGAATTGGCATGATTTTGAGCCACAGATGCGGGTGGAACTCGTCTTGTACCGAATGGAGCCTGCCCAGAAGGCGAACCCTCACAAGAGGATAGAACGGACAAGCCTCGCAGGACAGTGCAACCAGACTACCGCACAAAGACCGAGGCCACTCTCCATCCATTGATGGAGCCCACCCTCACTCGAATGGCCCAAGACATGAATCTGGCGAATGGCTACTCTGTTCATGTCTCCTGAATTGGTCTCCTGACCAGGCTTTTCAAGGTTTGCTTTTCGGGTGGCCGCCCTCGCAGGGCAGCCACCCGATTTCTTTTTTGGGAACGACTCCCGGCAGTCTCTAATAAGCCGTCTCCGACTCAGTGCCGGCGACTCGGTCTTTGACCGCGTGATTTCGCACTTTAGGGTTCACGGTTTCCCACCCTTTCGCCAGGAAAAAGGCAAAAGAAGGGGCACGGAGCAGGTACTAAAACAAGCGGTCATGGACCCAGGGTTGGATTTACCTTCGCGCAACATCCGTCTGCGGCTGCAGGGCCTGGGAGGTCAGTTCATCGGCCCGGCGCAGGCCGGGAAACATCGTGGCCCATAGTCCGGCAACCGCCAGCGCACCCACTCCACCCACCACAGTGGCCCGCACCGCGCCCCACCACTGTGCCGTCAGTCCGCTCTCAAACTCGCCCAGTTCATTCGAAGCGCCAATAAACAGCGAATTCACCGCACTCACCCGGCCGCGCATCTGCGGCGGAGTGCCGAGCTGCAGCAGCGATCCTCGAATGATCACGCTCACTGTATCGGCCGCACCGGCCACCGCCAGGGCTCCGAGAGAAAGCCACAGGTTGTGCGAGATGCCAAACACCACCGTCCCCACTCCGAAGATAGCCACGCACACAAACAGCCGCAGCCCGGCCCGCCGGCGAAAAGGGAAGCGCGCCATGGTCAGGGACATCATGAGCGCGCCGGCTGCCGGCGCCGCCCGCAACAGCCCCAGCCCACGCGGGCCCTGGTGCAGAATGTCGTGGGCAAAAATGGGCATCAGCGCCGTTGCCCCGCCCAGCAACACGACAAACAAATCCAGCGAAGAAGCTCCCAGCAACAGCGAGGATCGCATCATGTACTGCAGCCCCGCCATGACCACCTTCAAGGATGCGGCCCGATGTTCCATTCGCCCCGGGCGCACGTGCAGGCTGGCCACCAGCACCAGAAACCACGCCAACGTGCCCAGCGTGAACAGGTACACGATTCCCGCCCCCTCCAGCGAGGTGCCGGGCGCCATGCGCGCCAGCGGCAGGGTGAACAACAGGCCGCCGAGCGCCGGCCCGGTGATGTTCGAAAACTGCCAGATGGCTCCGCCCCAGGTAACCGCGTTCACAAAATGGGTCTCTGGAACCAGGTGCGGAACCAGTGCCGAACTGGCCGGACCTGAGAATGCGCGCCCCGTTCCGACGAAAAACAGCACTGCGTAGATCGGATACACGCTGTGCAGTCCGGCCCGCGTCAGCATCAGCAGTGCCGTGGTGCAGAAGACCTGCAGTCCGTAACAAACCAGGATCACCTGGCGGCGATCAAAGCGGTCGGCCACATGTCCGGAGGGGAACAGAAACAGCAGCCCGGGCAGGAACAGCGCCAGGCCCGTGTATCCCAGGTCCAGCGCGCGGTGGGTAATGGAGTACACCTGCCAGGCCACAGCCACCGACTGCGCTTCGGCACCCAGGATTACCGCCAAGCGCGCCAACTGGTACAACCTGAAGTCTCGGGAGGCAAAAGCCTCCATTCCGCGCGCCGCTGGTTTTTGGGGGAGGGAAGTCATCTGCTGCCCTTAGCTTAAATCCCCCGCGTGTCCCGCACCCGCCCTCGCCGTCTCTGGTTCCTGATCTCCCCTTCGCGAACATCCCCAGAATTCGTCGGCTTTCCATGCCCAGGAACCGTCCAACCAGTGTGAGCATGTTCGCCCCGCCCGCCCCCGCCGTGCATCCGCACCACTCGCTCATCCCGAAGTGGCTTACGCAACTGGGCCCTCTGGGCCTTTTCGCCGTAGCGGTGGTCGATTCTTCGCCCATCCCGCTGCCCATCCCGGGAAGCACCGATCTGCTATTGCTGTGGCTGGTTTCGCACAACGATGGCGAACCCTGGATCCTGGCCCTGTGCGCCGTAGCTGGAAGCATTCTGGGCGGATTCACCTCCTGGCACATCGGCCGCAAAGGCGGAGAGATGGCTCTGCGCAAGTACGTTCCCGCGCGTCTTCACGCCAGAGTGGTGTCATGGGTTAGGCAGCGTCCGATCCTGGCTGTCTTCCTTCCTGCCGTGATGCCGCCGCCCATTCCGCTCTCGCCATTTGTGCTTGCCGCCGGCGCGCTCGGCGTAGCGCGCAAGCGCTTCCTGCTCACCTTTGGCGCCGCGCGGACGCTCCGCTATGGGCTGATCGCCTGGCTCGGCGTTACCTATGGCCGCGGCGTGGTCCGGCTGTGGTCACGGGAGCTCGAAGAGTGGTCCACACCGATGCTTTCGGTATTCTTCGTCGTTCTGGCGGCGAGCCTTTGCTTTGGAGTTTGGAAGCTCCGGTCTCGACACAAGAATGATCCCGCGGAAGAACCGGTCGTCGAGGCCGTCCGCGCCCAGGCTGATTGAACTGGTCGATAAGTAGCCCTCCGGCGCGCATGCGGGCAGCCTCCGTCGCAACCGCAGAAGCCATTTCATGGAAAATCCTCTTACTAGCTTGCGCGCATCGGTGTAAAAAAGGACCATGCAGGCCTTTGTCGCTCTTCTTCGCGCAGTCAACGTAGGTGGAACCGGCAAACTCACCATGACCGAGCTCAAGGCCATGTGCGAGTCCGCGGGCTTCAAATCCGTCCGCACATACATCGCCAGCGGCAACGTAGTCTTGCAATCGGCAAAGACTGAGGCGAAGGTGAAGGCCGCTCTTGAGGCGGCGCTTGCCGCATATGCCGGCAAGTCAGTCGGCGTCCTGGTCCGGACCGCAGCGGAGATGGCCGCTGTTCTGGCCGGCAATCCATTTCCGGGGATGCCCGCCAACCTCACCCATGCCATCTTCGTCGACGATCCGCCGCCTGCCGACGCCCTCAAGAACATCTCCGGCCGAGCTAGCGAGGAACTTCGCCTGGGCAGGCGCGAAATCTACGTCTATTACCCTGACGGCGCGGGTGCATCCAAACTCAAGATCCCGACCGCCAAAAACGGCACCGCCCGCAACATGAACACCGTCGCCAAGCTCGCCGAAATGGCCGCCGAACTGTGAACCGGGCGGCGGGTTCTCGCGCAGGACTTTCTGCGGCGAAATCGGGAGCTCGTTTGCTGGTCCGAATTTGCAGCCGCGACTTCCTGGTTCGCCCTTCGGGAAAACTCGGCGCACCATGCATAACCTCCTGAATGAGGTCCTCGGATGCTCAAACGGCATGCATGGCATTGATGAGTTTGTGCCGTCCATCCCACAAAGGTGGGATGTTTATCCGTACTTGTGTTTGCGGTGATGATCGCAAGGTGTGTTCGCCGGCACTGAATTCTCCGCTCCTGCCCGCCGATAATTACGTGGAGTAGCAAAATGGCGCAGGCATACCATCTCGGGATCAAGACCTCCGGATCAAGCGCAGGTGCGCCATCTGAAGACCGTTCGCGATTGCAGAATGAATGGTTGAGGATCCGGGGCCAGATGGAAGCAGGGAAGAATTGTGCATACAACAAGACCAGGGATTGCTTCCTTGGACTTCACGTCGTAGCTGGCGACTTTGCCTTTACCGGCCTGAGAGACTGGTTGAACACCCTCACGGCCCACTCCGGGGCGGGCGTATGGATGGTCCCCTTTCGCGGCGCGCTTGCTACGGATTTAAGCGCCCCGCTTGACCTGCTCTACCTCGATGAAGACTGCCGGGTGGTGGACACGGTCGAGTTTTACCCGACCTGCCATGTCTCGCCAAACAGCCCTCCCGCCTACAGCGTCCTTGCGCTGCCCTCTCATTCCATCTTCGCCTCCCAAACCCAACGAGGCGACCGGCTGATGATCTATTCCGCCGAGGAGATGGAACATCACCTGGAGCATCTCTCGGAAACGTCCATCGAGCCAGTGCAACCCGCTCCGGCAAGCACTCCCAAGGGGCCGGTCCTGGTTCGCATGGAACCCAAGAAAGCGGCCATGCCGGCTGCGGCGCCCGAGGTGATAGTCAACGCCGCCGTTCTGGCGCCGCCTATGGCTTCGCCACCGCCCGTGCAGCAGGCGCCGCAAGCATCGCCGTCCGTGCAGGACAAGCCCCCCGAGGCTCCTTCCGGTAAGCCAATGATGCCCCGCCGCGGCTGGCTGGAGCGCTGGCTGCGTCCAGAGCCTTCCGATCCGAGGCGGAAATCTTCACGCCAGCCGGTCGCCGGGCTCAGTGCGAGCTTTTGGACAGGCGGAGCTCCGCAGGTGCACGAAATTCGCGATATCAGCCCAACGGGACTCTACGTGGTCACAACCGAGCGCTGGTACCCCGGAACTGCGGTCCGCATGACCCTTTCCAAGCCGGATACCGGCCAGCATCCCTCCCAGCGCTCCATTACCGTCAATGCTGTCTGCGTCCGCTGGGGCAATGACGGCGTTGGCCTGGAGTTTGTCCTTGCGGACCCACGCAAAGGCAAACAGGTTCAGGGGCCGGCGGTTGACCCGATCAACAGCCAGCAACTCCAGCAGTTCCTCACAAGCCTGCAATAGGCGGATGCATGCGCAGATCCGGTATCTACCGGCAGCGTGAGCGTTTGTGGTCTCTTCGGAACTGAAGTACCAGCCTGGTCCACAGCTTCCCGCGAATTCCTCTAGCCCTTCACATTTTCCGGTGGTAGTCTACGTGGACTAAACGGCTGTCCTTCCCCGAAGCAGTCGATCCGGACATCCGTGAGTCAACGCCCCCAAGGAGAAACCATGGTTCGGAGAATCAGTCTGCTCTTGCTGACAGTTGCTGCCCTGCTGCCAGCCGTGACAATGAATTCCCAGGCGCAAACCGTATTGACCCGCCATGTGCGCGAGGCCACTCGCACCGGCCGGGCCCAAGCCATTGGACATCTTCCCGCAAACCAGGTCATGCAACTCGACGTGGTTCTGCCTCTCCGCGATCCGGCAGGACTCAAGTCCTTTCTGAGCGACGTGTACGATCCTCACAGCTTCTCCTACCGCCGCTTCCTCACCGTGCCCGAATTCACGGAGCGGTTTGGGCCCAGCCAGGCGGATTACGACGCAGTGATCGCCTTCGCGAAGGCCAACGGCTTTGAGGTCGTGGGCGGCACGCGCGACGGCATGGAAGTGCAGATCAAGGGATCCGTTTCCGCCGTCGAGAAGGCGTTCCATGTGAACATGGTCAGCTACAAACATCCCAGCGAAGACCGGACCTTCTATGCGCCCGACCGCGAGCCGACCACCAGCCTGCCGTTCCCGCTCTGGCATGTCTCAGGGCTGGACAACTACTCCGTTCCGCATCCCATGCTGGTGAAGAAGAGCGACTATGCCAAGGCTCACGGCATTCCCGAGGACAAGGTAGTCACCCATGCCACCACCGGCTCCGGCCCCTCGGCTTCCTTCCTGGGCAGCGACATGCGAGCCGCCTACTACGGCGGAACTGCCCTCACCGGCGCAGGGCAGAATCTGGGCCTCTTCGAGTATCTGGGCACAGACCTGTCGGACCTGAACACCTACTTTGCCAATGTGGGCCAGACCAACAGCGTGCCCATCACCCTGCTCTCCACCGACGGCACCAGCACATCCTGCCTCGATACGCGGGCCGGCGGCGACTGCGACGACACCGAGCAGACTCTCGACATGACGCAGGCCATCGGCATGGCTCCTGGCCTGTCGAGCCTTGTCATGTACATCGGGTCGACTGACACGGCCATCATCAGCGCCATGACCACCCACAGTCCGTTGCCCACCACCATCGGCTGTTCCTGGGGCTGGACGCCTGCTGACCCCTCCACGCTTGACCCCTACTTCGAAAAGATGGCTGCGCAGGGCCAGAATTTCTTCGCAGCCTCAGGAGACAGTTCCACCTGGTCCAAGAGCAATGAAGCGTGGCCGGCCGACGATGCGAATGTCGTCTCCGTCGGCGGCACAGACCTGACGACCGCCAGCGCGGGCGGTCCCTGGGCCTCAGAAACCGCCTGGGTTGATTCGGGCGGCGGCATCTCCCCGGATGGAATTGCGATTCCCTCCTGGCAAGCGGCTGCGGGCGTCATTAATTCCAGCAACAAGGGATCGACAACACTGCGCAACGGCCCGGATGTCTCGGCCAACGCCAACTTCACCTTTTACACCTGCGCCGACCAGACAGCCTGTTTGGCGAACGAGTACGGTGGCACGAGCTTCGCTACTCCCATGTGGGCTGCCTACATTGCCCTGGTCAACCAACAACTGGCGAATAACGGGGACTCGACCCTCGGATTCCTCAACCCGACCATCTATGCGCAAAATGAGTCCGGCGGGGCGCTCACTTCCGCTTACACGACCGACTTCCACGACATCACCACCGGCACATCCGGCAGCTATTCCGCCGCCACGGGCTTCGACCTGGTGACCGGCTGGGGCAGCCCCAACGGAACTGGCCTGATCAATGCTCTGGCTCCCACCAGCACGAGTCCGGCTTTCGCACTCTCCGCCACGAATGTCTCGGTGGTGCAGGGGAACAGCGGCAACTCGACCGTCACTTCTACCATCTCCGGCGGCTTTGACTCAGCAATTTCGTTGTCTGCGAGCGGCCAGCCGAGCGGCGTAACGGTTACCATCAACCCAACATCCATCGCCGCTCCGGGTTCCGGGACAGCGACTGTAGCCCTGGCCGTGGCCTCGACCGTCGCCACCGGCACATACACCATTTCCGTGACGGGCATAGGCGGCGGAATCACGCACACTGCCGCCATTTCCCTCACCGTGACCGCGCCAGTGACGGGCGGGTTCAGCCTGTCCGTCTCGCCCACTTCCGGCTATCTGGATCAAGGCCAGAGCGGATATGCGGTGGTTACCGTAACGGCCACTGGCGGGTTCGATTCACCAGTTGCCCTGTCGGCGACGGGCATTCCGTCTGGCGTGACCGGCAGCTTCAGCCCAACTTCCGTTACCGGTTCCGGCACGTCAGATTTCACCCTGACCGTGTCCAGAAGCGCCCGCACAGGCACGTATCCGATCACGATTACGGGAACAAGCGGAAGCACAAAGGAGACCACAACCCTTACCTTCTCGGTCAGAAGGTAGAAAAGCTCACTCTGACCCGGCGTTTGCCTTCGCTTGCGCCGACTTCCAAAGGCCCGGACTCCACAGTCCGGGCCTTTGTTTTCTCCGCTCAAGTATCCTGATTCTTGCAATCCCACACCCAACCTGGCCGCGCATCCCCCAGACCACTGGCTGCCGCGGCGGTCACTCTTTGCGGCGTCTGCGCCTTCCTTCAGCTCTACTGTACCCAGCCGCTGCTCCCGCTGCTCACGCAGCTTTTCCACGCCTCAAAAACGGCCGTCGGCCTCACTGTCTCAGCGGCCACGCTCGGCGTAGCTCTCTCGGCGCCATTCTTTGGCGCGCTTACCGAGCGCCTGCCTCGCAAGCGCGTGATTGTGGCCTCGCTGCTGGGCATCACCATTCCCACTCTGCTCGCCGCCAGTTCCACATCGCTTGCGCAGCTCATCTTCTGGCGGTTTCTGCAGGGGATCATGGTTCCCGGCATCGTCGCTGTTGTCGTCACCTACATCGGTGAAGAGTGGCCGCCGGACCGCCTGGCCCTCATTATGAGCTTCTATGTGAGTGGGACTGCGCTTGGCGGCTTCATTGGCCGGGTGGGAACCGGTATTCTGACCGATTTGTTCAACTGGCGCATTGCTTTCCTAGTTCTCGGCGTCGCATCGCTGGCCGGGGCGGTCTCAGTAGCCGCATGGCTGCCGCGAGGCTGCCGCCGTCTGTCGCCGCCCGCAGGCTCCGGCGAACCGCTGTCATTCGTTTATCAGGTCCAGGGGCTGTTCCGCAGCCGTCGTCTAATAGCCACCTTTGCCGTCGGTTTCAACGTCCTTTTTTCGCTCGTCGGCGTCTTCACCTGGATCACCTTCCACCTCAGCGCCGCGCCGTTCCGGCTCTCCACCACCGCGCTCAGCGAGCTGTTTTTCGTCTACCTCATCGGTCTCGTTGTGACTCCTGCCGCGGGATTCCTCATCACTCGCGTCGGCCTCCGCGCCGGCATCGCGGGAGCCATTGTCTGTTCCATGGCCGGCGTCCTGCTCACTCTGGCGCCCTCGCTCTCGCTGGTCATCTTCGGTCTGACTCTCGTATCTTCTGGCGTTTTCATCGCTCAGACCGCCGCGCAGAGCCATCTGCGGGTTGCCGCCCCGCCGGATGCGCGCGTGACTGCCGCAGGCCTTTACATGACCTGCTATTACATTGGCGGAACCGCCGCCGGCGTGGTCCCAGGCGCTTTCTGGGCCATCGGCAAGTGGCCGGCATGCGCGGCCTTCATCGTTGCTATGCAGGCTGTGGCGCTTGCCATCGCCCTGATCGGCTGGCAATCCCCAAAATCTCTGTCCGCTGCCCCCCAATCGAATCCATGAACCCCAAAGCCGTCTGTGCGAATCTAAATAGAGGTTGCCCTTATTGATCGCTGCGTCCGATCGCGAACTCCGTCCCCTGCAGCGGATTCACAGATCGCCGCATTTTCCCGGTTGAATCAACTCGAAACACCCGCAGAGGAGAAGACTCTTGTCCGCAGCCGCCACCGCAGCCCCGGCTCCCGCCGGTGTCACTGTGAACAATCCGCAAGCCGTGACCCTGGCGCCCTGGAAGCCGCGCGTTAATCCCTGGCTCATCGCCATGACGGTTGCCCTGGCTGCATTCATGGAGGTGCTTGACACCTCGATTGCCAATGTGGCGCTGCCTCACATAGCGGGCTCACTGGGCGCCAGCACCGACGAAGGCACCTGGGTGCTCACCAGCTATCTCGTCTCCAACGCCATTGTCCTTCCCCTGGGCGGCTGGGCCTCCAGCGTCCTGGGCCGGCGCAACTTCTTCGTCTTTTGCATCATTGTCTTTACCATCGCCAGCTTCCTTTGCGGAGCCGCGCCCACTCTGCCGCTCCTGCTGCTCTTCCGCATCATCCAGGGAGCGGGCGGCGGCGGGCTGCAGCCCATGGCACAGGCCATCATGGCCGACTCTTTTGAGCCCCACCAGCGTGGGCAGGCCTTTGCCCTTTACGGCCTCGTCGCGGTCCTCGCCCCTTCCATTGGACCCACGCTCGGCGGCTGGATTACCGACAACTTCTCCTGGCGCTGGATTTTCTATATCAACATCCCCGTCGGCATTCTGGCCTTCTTTCTTGTCACGCGGCTCGTCGAAGATCCGCCGTGGATCAAGCCCGACCGTTCCCGGTTCTTCCGCATGGACTACATCGGCCTCGCATTTCTCACCATCGCCATGGGCGGATTGCAGATCATGCTCGACAAGGGCGAGGAAAATGACTGGTTCTCCTCCGGCTTCATCCGTTTGTGTGCATTTCTCTTCGTGTCCGGCATGATCGGCCTCATCGTGTGGGAGTGGAATCAGAAGGAGCCGCTCATCAATCTGAGGGTCTTTCGCTTCAGGAACTTCGCCATCTGCTGCTTCCTGATGGCCCTGGTCGGCGGCGTGCTGAACGCCAACACCGTTCTGCAGCCCGAATTCACGCAGCAATTGCTGGGCTGGACCGCCACCACCGCGGGCATGGCTCTCACCGCAGGCGGTATCGCACTGGTCATCGTCATGCCCCTGGCCGGCTATGCCACGAGCAAGGTATCGGCGCGCACCCTGGTCCTGATTGGCTTCAGCCTGTTCATTCTTACCTTCCGCTATACGGCTTATGCCACCTCCCTCACCATGTCCTTCGGTTTTGCTTCCTGGCTGCGCGTGATCCAGATGTTCCCGCTCCCGTTCTGTTTCATCTCCATCACCACCGCGGCGTATGTGGGCATGCCCAAGGAGGACAGCAACCAGGTGGCCGGCCTCATCAACTTCGCCCGCAATATCGGGGGAAGCATCCTTATCGCTATCACCGGTGCACAAGTCACCAACCGCACCTTGTGGCACCAGCAGCACCTGCAGAGCGCCATGACTCCGGCCTCCATCGCCTACCAGCAGCAGACCCATGCTCTCTCGGGTTTCCTGGGCGGCCATTTCGGAGGCCCCAACGGAGGCGGCATGGCGATCGCCAGCATTTACAACCAGCTCAACCTGCAAGCGGCGGTGCAGGGCTATCAGGATGTCTACATGGAGCTCTCGTATATGTCCGTCGTTCTCGTCGCACTGGCCTTCCTGCTGAACAAGAACAAGCCCGGCCAGGCTCCGGGCGGCGGCGGGGGAATGCACTAAGCCTCATCGAAGGAAGCCGGATAGAGCCGAGAATGGCATCCCGGGGCTTCGGTCCCTGCCTCGCATCCCACCTTCGAGGGCATTCCTTCCGCGAAAGTGTTATCGCTTCCCCCAATAGGCCTGCTTACACTGACCACTCATATCTCTTGCAGAGAAAAATCGCCGGGTCTGCAGGGATCAGCCCATGCCAGCGACCATTTATCAAATCGGCGAAATCGCCCATGGCTCGCTGGAGCACGGCGCACCCTCGCTGGCGGAGATCATCTCCGCACTTTCGTTTGCTCTCGATCTCACGGAAGGCGCGGTTCCCGGCCATGCCCTGCGCTGCTGCCTGCTGGGAATGCGCCTGGGCATGCAGCTCGGCCTCTCCGATGCGGAGCTCGCCGACCTCTATCACGCACTGCTCCTCAAGGATGCAGGCTGCAGCAGCAATGCCGCACGCATGTGCCAGATCATCGGCGGCGGCGACGACCGCACCGTCAAATCGGGCGTGAAGCTGGAAGACTGGACCAGGCCGCATCGGCCAAGCCTGTCCGCCCTCCGGCTGCTGTGGGCGAGCGTCCTGCCCGGTGCAGGCTCGCTCCGCAAAGTTGGCCGCATTCTGCAGATCGCGCTCGCGCAGCACCGCAACAGTGAGGAGATGATCAAGCTGCGCTGCGACCGCGGCGCCAGCATCGTGCGCAAGATCGGTCTCAGCGAGCAAACCGCGCTGGCCGTTCGCTCCCTCGACGAGCATTGGGATGGCAGCGGCTATCCGGAGCGCTCATCCGGGGAGGCTATCTCTCCGCTGGCCCGCGTCATGGCAGTGGCGCAGCACCTTGACGTATTTGCGCTGGAACGCGATCCCGAGCAGGCCATGCTGGTGTTGCGTGAGCGCAGCGGGCGCTGGTTCGATCCCGAGGTTGCCAAAGCCGCCGAATCGCTCCACCGGCAGGGCACACTGTGGAATCAGTGTCTGCCCAGCTCGGGCCGAATCTCCTTGCAATCGGAGTCGCAGACTCGATCTGCGGTGCTGGATCTCGCTCCGGCTCAGACCACCCGTCCCAGCGCGGCCGATATCGACCTGATCTGCGAAGCATTCTCCGAGGTGGTCGATGCCAAGTCGCACTTCACATTCAGCCATTCAATCGGCGTTACCGGCGTAGCTTCTGCCATCGGCAAGGCAATGGGCCTGAAGCCGGAGCGCAGGCAACTGCTTCATCGCGCCGCACTGCTACACGATCTCGGCAAGCTGCGCATCCCCAACTCCATCCTCGACAAGCCCGGAAAGCTCGACGATGCGGAGTGGCCCATCATGCGTGAGCATCCCGCACTCTCCCGCGCCATCCTTGGCCGCGTGAAGCAATTCCGCGAGCTGGCGTATGTTGTCGGCGCGCATCACGAAAAGCTCGATGGTTCGGGCTATCCCGATCGCAAGCGTGCGGAAGAGCTTTCGCTCGAGGCTCGCATTCTGGTTGTTGCGGACATGTACGGCGCGCTTACGGAAGACCGACCCTACCGCAGCGGCTATAGCCCCGAGGAGACACTTCGGCTCATGGAGAGCGATGTCCCCGGCAAGATCGACGACGATTGCTTTACTGCGCTCGCCTCGGTCGCCGACTCCATCGCCGGGAATGCGCCAGTCGCCGCGCCGTCGACGAAAGGGAGCGAGCGGCTGGCCCCGCAGCCGCTCGAGGCGAAGCCCTCCATGTCCCTCGCGCGATAGCGCATCTCAAGCGATCAGCCTGAATGCGCGGTTCCGCTCCGACTCGCGCTCTACCGCTCGTCTCCGCCCGGTCAGCAGTTCCTCGGCGCCGATGTGCCCGCAGATCCGCCCTGTCTCCCGGTCCAAAACCGGCATCGACATGACACCGGTCGTGGCCATCTCCTCGGCCACGGCACGACAGGTCTCATCGGAGTAGGCAAGCACCTCCGGCAGTTCAACCAATGCGCCTTCTTCGGCCTCGCCGGCCTCCAGCTCCGCCATCACCTCGCCCACGCTCACCATTTCCAGCGGGTCCACGCCGTACTCGCGCGACAGGTGGTAGCCGCGGCGGCTCAGCTTCTCAGTCAGAATCGAGCGCGGCATGGCCAGCGAAGTGACCAGGTAAGCGGCAGTACATGCGAGAGCAAGTGGAAGCAGCGCAGGGAACGCGTGCGTCAGCTCCAGCGAAAAGAAGATCGCTGTCAGAGGCACCCCCAGCGCGCCTGACAGCATCGCCCCCATCCCCATCAGCGCCCAAACCGCCTGTGCCTCGCCCGGCAACTGCGCCAGCCGCGCCGCCATCTCTCCCATGGCCGCGCCAATCATCAACAGCGGCGCCAGAACACCGCCCGAAGTTCCCGAGCTCAGACTGAATGCCCACATCAGCGACTTGGCCAGGAGCAGTCCGAGCAGCAGCCCGAGCGGAGCGTTTCCGCGCAGCAGCTCGGCAATGTTGTCGTATCCCACGCCCAGTCCACGGGGAAAGAAGAGCCCTCCCACGCCAATCCCGATTCCGCCGATAGCCGGCCACCACATCCAATGGATACGCAGCCGTCCGCAGATGTGCTCAAATCCATCCTCGAAGCCGTACATCAGGCGGCTCAGCCCTGCCGAGCCCAGTCCCACAAGCATCCCCAGCGGTGCGGCCACCAGCAAAGCCCGCACCAGATGAAAGCCCGCGTGAATCTCCACCGGAAACAGCGGCCCGGCTCCCAGCCAGGCAATGCGCAACGCTCCGGCCGTCACGCTGGCCGCCGCCACAGGAATCAGCGACCGCGGACGCCACTCGAACAGCAGCAACTCCACCGCCAGCAGGATCGCCGCCATCGGCGCCGCAAACGTTGCCGACATGCCCGCGGCCGCGCCCGCCACCAGCAGCGTGGTCCGCTCCGCGTCAGTCAGCTTCAGCCATTGAGCAACCAGCGAGCCAAACGCGCCGCCGGTCATGATGATTGGGCCCTCCGCGCCGAACGGTCCGCCTGATCCGATGGCGATGGCCGCTGAAACAGGCTTCAGCACCGCGACCTTGGGGTCTACGCGCGCGCCGTTCAACAGGATCGCCTCGATCGCCTCGGGAATGCCGTGGCCGCGAATCTTGTTTGACCCGAAGTGCGCCATCAGCCCCACGACAAGGCCGCCCGCCACGGGAACGAGCACCATTATCCAGGGCGCAAGAGGCGACCCTGCCGGGTCAACCATGACAAGACTCAGCCGGTGGTAGTAGAAGAGATTGGTGGCCAGCGCAATTGCGCGCAGCAGCAGCACCGCCAATCCCGCAGCGCCGGTGCCGATCACCAACGCCACCGCGGTCAGCAGCCACACCCGCCTATCCACCGTAAAATCGCGCAGAGCCGAGGGCCTGGACTTCATTGGCCCTCCACGCTGGCAGCGAGTTGAAAAGGATGGGCTGCGTCACCGGAAATTGCAAAATCTTCGATCCGTTCCAACGCCTTGGCCAGCCGCGGAGCCCGTTCCTTCAGCTCGCGCGCGTGGTCTCCCGACAGCCTGCCCAGCACCTGCCGGCCCTTGCGCGTCACGCGCAGAATCGCGCGGCGCCTGTCCAGCGGGTCCACCCTGCGCTCCAGCAAGCCCTCGCGCTCCGACCGGTCTGCGAGCTCCACCGCGCTGTTGTGCTTCAAGCCAAGCCGCTCTGCCGCATACGCGATTGTCACCGCCATTCCCGCTGGGGCTCCGGCAACCTGCAACAGAAGCTGATGCTGCTGGGGCTGCAGCCCCGCCTCCAGCGCCGCACATTCGCTGAAGTGCAGGAAGCGCCTCAGCTCAAACCGGAAATCCGCCAAAGTCCGCAGCAGCAGGTCCGGATCGGCGTTCACTTCTTGTGTCTCCATGAATATATCGTAATACGACATATTATGGTGTGTAAAGAGAACCCTGCTGCACCGAAAGCGTGCCGGAGAGTCCAGCCATCTCTATGGAGTGGGTACGGGGGACGTCCGGGCCGCAAAAATGCCGCGCAAAATTAAAGCGCCAGAGACCGGAGTCTCTGGCGCTTTTTCATCTGTGCCCTTGCAGCTCATCGAATCATGCATCGTCCCGTCCAGCCTTGCGATCAGGCTCCGGGTCGCCCCGGCTCCTGGATCTTCCGGATGTGCCGCCCCTGCTTCAGCGGGTTGCCCCGCGTCCGCGTCTCTCGGCGTATCCGGCGACGTACTTCGGGTTGCCCCGCATCGTACGTCCTTAAGCTGCCCCGGCGATTTGAGCTTCGAGTCGCCCCGAATCTCGCATCTTTCAGCGGCGCTTAGGGTAGAGTTCCGGGTCGCCCCGAATCTCTGGTCCTTGAGCTCCGCCTGCGTTGAGCACCCGAGTCGCCCCAGGTCCTGCATCCACCGGCTTGCCAGCGGGTGAGTCTCCGGGTCGCCCCGGCGGCTCGCTGCTCTGGCTACGCTGTTGAATGAAGCTTCGAGTCGCCTCGAATCTTGCACCCTTCAGCGGTGCCGAAGGTGAATCTCCGGGTTGCCCCGAATCTCCGCTCCTTCGGCGGCGCCGTCGATTCGTCTTCGGGTCGCCCCGAATCCTGCATCTACGGCTGGGTCGATGATGAATCCCCGGCTGTCCTCGAACTTTGCATCCTCGGCCGAAACCGCGGATGAATCTTCGCGTCCAATCAGGTCTTGCACGTCCCGCCTGACTCTGGATGCAGTCTCAATCTCATCGCCTGTTCACCGCCGGGCAAGCCGGCGGCGAACTGCCGTGTCCAATTGCACTCTGCATCGTCCTGTCTAGGGGAGGAACTGCGTTTCCAATTCCCTACAGGGTCACCAACTGTTGCGAGAGTAGGTCTGGTCGATCTGTGGATGCAAGTGTAAATCCTGGATTAATTTGTGGATTTCACCAGAGGTGGTGCAGTTCTCGAATTGACTTGCAAAGATAGGTAAGCTTTGTGTCTCAAGCGCAGAGTTATGCAGACTTATCCACAAGTTATGGCACCTGCAGAGAAGGTGTTAGGACATGGGTGCCCCACCCTCGCCGCGCCTTTGTATTTGCGGCTAGGGTGGGATCGTGCAGCCCTATCCTTTGGCAAACATCTGCTTGATCCCGCGCAGAGCCTGGCGCGTCCGCTCTTCGTTCTCGATGAGCGCGAAGCGCACGTGGCCGTCGCCGTAATCGCCGAAGCCGATGCCCGGCGAGACGGCTACCTTGGCTTCTGTCAGCAGCAATTTCGAAAACTCCAGTGACCCGAGCTTGCGGTACTGCTCTGGAATCTGCGCCCACACGAACATGGTGGCCTTGGGCAGCGCCACCGGCCAGCCGAGCTTGTTGAGGCCCTCCACCAGCACGTTGCGGCGGCTGCGATAGTTCTCGCAGATCTCTTTGACGCACTCCTGCGGGCCTTCGAGCGCGTGGATGGACGCTACCTGGATGGGCGTGAACGTTCCGTAATCGAAGTAGCTCTTGAGACGCGCCAGCGCGCTCACCAGCACCGGGTTGCCCACCATGAAGCCCACGCGCCAGCCGGGCATGTTGTAGCTCTTGGAGAGGGTGAAGAACTCCACGGCTACATCCTTGGCGCCCGGCACTTCTAGGACGCTGGGCGGCTTGTAGCCGTCGAAGGCGATGTCAGCGTAGGCCAGGTCCTGGATGAGATGGAAGCCGTACTCGCGGGCCAGCTCCACGAGCCGCGCCAGAAATGGCAGCTCCACGCACTCCGTCGTCGGGTTCGACGGGAAGTTGACGATGAGCGCCTTGGGCCGCGGCACCATGCGGGGGATCAGGTCTTCAAGCTGGGCGAGGAACTTTTCCTGGTCATGGACCGGCACACTCACCACATGAGCTCCCGCGATCACCGGACCGTAAATGTGGATGGGGTAGCTGGGGTTGGGCACCAGCACCGTGTCGCGCGAGTCGA
>CAYUJM010000064.1:0-22553 GCA_964445025.1 uncultured Occallatibacter sp.
TGTTGGACATGCCATCCGGGGGCTGACGGTAGGTTTTGATGATCGACGATGGGGCCACGAGTTCAGGTTCGGTCACGCCAGTGATGGCGACGCGGAAAGGATCGGTATCGGCGACACTGCTGCGGAACTGCCACCCGGGCAACGGGCCAAGCCAGGGAAAATCGCCCGCGGTCGCGCTGACGGGTTCAGGAGTGGAGGCGGGCGGCTTGAGGGTGAAGGTAAAGGGAATCGGCGCAGCCTCAACGATGTCCACTCCGGCGCGTTCCGGGCCGAGCGGGTCGGTCTCGGCCCATGCCTCAACTCCGTCTTTCTGGTAGTGGACAAACATCAGGAGCCCTCCCGCGGTCCATTCATGCACGACGGTCCAGCCGCTGGCGAGGAAGGCCGGCTTGATAATGGCCCAAACAGCCTCATTCGTCATGGCGCCGGTGACGATGACGGGAAATTGCCAATGCTTTCCGCGCACCAGCTTGCCAACCCCGCCCAGTCCATTATTTCCCGTCGGCATCTGCATTTCGGTCCATGGCTCATAGGTGATGCGGTACGGCTTGCCCAGCTTGTTAAGGAAGTCGAGTTCGGCGGGGATTGGCTTCTCCTGCGCCATGAGCGGAAAGGTCGTGAAAGCAAGCGACGCGGTGATGATCGCGAAGCGCAAAAGGGACGCCGCCGCCCCGAAGGGCGAAGCTACAGATTGGCGCATGTACACCTCGAAAGTTACTGAAGGGTAACACACAATCTTTGTTTGTCGATTTGTTCCATGCAGTTGCGATGATTCTGCCGATTCTTCCGGCGGCTCGCTCTCAACGTGCTGTGTTCTGTCGCCGCCGCTGCTGGCTTAACTCCGCTCCCGCCGCGGCCGAGTAACCCTCGTTAAAGACGAGATAGACGACCTGAAGCACCGCGTCCAGCCGCTCCGGCAACTTCTGCGGCGCCGGCACCTCGTATGGAATCGGTGTCTCTCGAATCTTTGTCTTGGCGCGCACGATGCGTTGGGCGAGTGCTGCCGGCGTAATCAGAAACGCGCGGGCAATCTCTTCCGTCGTCAGGCCGCAAACTTCGCGCAGCGTGAGCGCGACCTGTGCTTCCGGAGGCAGAGCGGGATGGCAGCAGATGAAAATCAGACGGAGGCGATCGTCCTCGATCTCCTCATCTCCAACCTCTTCATTCCCGCTGGGAGCGCTGTTGACGCGCGACTCCATATGGGCAACAAGATCTCTTTGTGCTCCATCGAAGCGCGCGCGCCGGCGCGTAGCGTTCATGGCCTTGAAGCGCGCCGTTGAAATAAGCCACGGGAGAGGCTTCGCCGGAATGCCAGCCAGCGTCCAGGACTCCAGAGCGGCAGCGAACGCCTCGTGCATGGCCTCTTCGGCGACATCAAGGTCTCCGAGCAGGCGCACCAGCGTCGCAAAAATTCTGCCCGATTCGGACCGGTATAGCGCCTCTATGGTTCTGCTGAGCTCTTCGGGAACATTCTGCGGCATGCGGTCAAATCAGCAAACGAACGCACTCCACACAACTGCGTCGGGCTCACCGATCCTGGCCTGCCTGCGCTGGGAAGCTCTGTGGAGGCACAATGAGCATAAATTCTTAATTTTGAGTTGGATCTGGATTTTCTTGGATATCTGTGGAAGGTGTCTTGGTAGCGCTACCGGGAATCGAACCCGGGTTTTAAGATTGAGAATCTCACGTCCTAACCCCTAGACGATAGCGCCACATTTTATGGGTGCAGCCGGCGAAGGCCACTTGTTTACTCTAACAAAAATCGGGGCTGGTGCCAAAGGCGGCGGAAGCTGAGAGGCGCGAGGATGATGGTTATGACTTTAGCGAGTTGGCGCCCGCTTCGCGGGCAGTAGCGAGTTAGCAAGTTAGCGGGCGCGGTGGGTCGACGCTGGTTTCATGCCCTACAGATAGGTCTCTCAGGAGCTGAAACCCGGCCTCCGTTTTTTGGGGCATTTGCGGCACAACTGAAGTCGTGCCCTGATACAAACCACCCGCAAGGTGTTGCTGGTTGGAGTTTTCCGCAATCTGCGAATCCGCCAGCTCCCTCCAAATTCCAGACTGCTCGGGCGAAGGTCGATTCAGATGCCGAGTTTGCGGACTTCGTCGTTGTAGTACTTGCGGTAGAGGATCTCCCACTCCTGCGAGCCTTCCAGGATGATCTTGCGCTGGTTGGAGATCTTCAAGCGGGCGGCCACGTCGATCTTGGCCTCCTGCTCGAGCAGCTCTTCGAGAATCTTGCGGGCTTCCTGGCGAATAACGTTGCGCTCTTCGAGAAAACCAACCTCGTCGATCTCGGCCAGGGTGTCGGCCACGGTGTGGGCCAGCTTGTTGAGCTTGTCGCGGCTGATCCTCATAGTACCGCCTTGTATTTCTTGGCCAGCTCGGTCTTGACCTTCTTGAACATCTCGGCGTATTGGGCGCCGGATTTGCGCATCTCCTCGGAGTAGGCGTCGAGGATGACGCGCACCTCTTCGTTGATGCGGTCTTCGAGAGAGAGTTCTTCAATCAGGCCTTCGGCGACGCGCGCTTCGACCACCTTCAAGTCGCTAGCGGTGATGAATTTGGCGTCGATGAGGTGCTTGACCGTGCGGCGGGCCAGATACCCGATGTAGTCGCGAGAAAAAATCATGAGCTAAGGGTTAGGATACCGCATGGGACCGTCCGGTGTACACCGTGCGTGCGCTGCGCCAGGGCATGTGCATCTTAGAACCTGACTAAGAGCCCGTTTCGACAAGGCTGGGTGGGTCTGGTGGCCTCCCACCCTTTCGCAAAAACCGCGAAAGGATGGGGCACGGAGCATCCTGTCAGACCCGTGCGGCGGTTGGCAGGGACCTGGCCGAGTTTCCGCGGCGGACGCGCAGATTGTCGATCGCATAGTCAATGAAGCGCGGCTCAAAATGCGGAGACTGGCCCATGAAACGGCAGGTCGTCAACACCTGATCGACGATGAAGCGCGGATGATAGGCAGCCAGCTCCAGGCCTTTTTCCTCGGTGATCATGTAGACGATGTGGTCGAAGATCTCGCCGGGCATCGTCAGCCCGCGGCGCTCGCATTCGGTATTGAAGATGTTCCGGTAGTTTTCCAGGCTGGGCGCGCCGACTTCGATTTTGTAGGGAAGGCGGCGCAGGAAGGCGGTGTCCATCAGGTCTTCCGGCTCCAGGTTGGTGGAGAAGATGACCAGTTCCTCGAAGGGGACGCTGAAGGTTTTTCCGGTGTGCAGCTTGAGGTAGTCGACGCGGCTTTCCAGCGGGACGATCCAGCGATTGAGCAGGTTGGTGGGGCTTACCAGCTGGCGGCCGAAGTCGTCGATGATGAAGCAGCCACCCAGCGCCTTCAAATGCATAGGGGCTTCGTAGAAGTGTCCGTTGGGGTCGTAGCGCAGGTCGAGCATCTCCAGCGTGAGTTCGCCGCCGGTGAGAACGAAGGGGCGTTTGCATGGCACCCAGCGGGCGTCGTGCTCTTCGCGGCGCAGGAACGACAACGTATTCTCGTCGCTCACGCTGTCCGCATTGATGGTTGCGTGGACACTGGGATCGTAAACGCGGATGACATGGCCGTCGACACTGATGGCGTAGGGAATGTAGATGACGTCGGTGAAGACGTTGCCCAGGCAGTGGGCCACGGACGATTTGCCATTGCCCGGCGGACCGTAGAGAAGCATGGCCCGGCCTGAGTTCAGGGCCGGACCGCATTGCTCCACAATGCTGTCGTCGAAGGTGAGACCGCGAAAGGACTCGCGGATGCGCTCGAAGGAGACGCGCTCGTTGGTGAGCTTTTGCAGGTTCACCTGGTCGGTGAATTGCTCGAGGGTAACGGGCGCGGGCCCCACATAGCGCAGGCGCTCGAGGGCGTCGACGGTCCAGACGCGGCCGGCTTCGGTGAGCGTATAGCGCATGTCGACCAGGCTGTCGCTGTCCCGCGTTCCCAGTGTGCGCAGCAACTGGCGGTCGATGGACATCTGCACCAGATCGAGCACAAGGTGGTAGGGGAGTTTAATGGCGTCAACGAACTGGCGCGTGGATTCCAGGCGTCCCGTGTAGATGAGCTTCATCAACAGGCCGAGCAGATCGCCTTCGTCCAGGCCGGTGGCGGCGACGTTGGCGGGCTCAGAAGGGATGCGATGGATGAAGTCATCCAGAGTGCGCTGCTCGATGGCTCCGATGGCGACGAGGTTGTCTCCCAGGCGGCCGCCTTTTTCATTGAGGCGTTCGAGCGCCCTGGCGACATCGTCCTCGGTAATCAACCTGGCACGAAGCAGCAGGTCTCCCAAACGCAAGCGGACTCCCATTGTGTCCTCCGGACGGAAGCGTTGTCGGCCCAATCTTCGTCAAGAACTCTCGAAGCCTGCCCCCCGCACCGGGTGCGCACACGGAGAGTAAGGCCACTTCAGACTCTATAGATATCGGTATTTGTTCTTGTTTTGTCCAACCACGGATGCGACATGCGGCTCGCCGGGCATTCCGGGATTCGAAATGCGGGCCGGGACGTGCCTCAGGCGCGGTGCGGGCAGTTCTTGGTGTTCACGCACTCCTCGGCGAGGCGCAGCCGCTCCACCGGCCGGCCGCCAACCAAGTGCTGCTCCACAATCTCAGCGGCGTCGGATGGCTGCACGCTTCCGTACCAGACGGCTTCAGGGTAGACCACCACCGTGGGCCCGTGCTCGCATTGATCGAGACAGCCCGATTTGTTGATGCGCACGCGAGCACCGAGCCCTGCCGCTTTTGACAGTTGCTGCAACTGCGTGTGGAGTTCGCTCTTCCCATCGGCTGTGCAGGATGGACGGGGCGCATCGGCGGGACGGGTGTTGTGGCATACAAATACGTGGCGTTCGAACGCTGGCAAGCGGTGTTCCTCCCTTGGCTCGGATTGCTGGCGCGATCGCGGATGGTTCGGGCCAGTCCGGCAGGTTTCAGAATAACGGGTCTGGTCTGAAGAGGTTTCGGCCCGCGGGATTCGACCGGGGCGGAGGCCCGGTTTCCACAACCAAAAAGAATCGCACCTAATCGCACCGCGCGCACCCGGCTGCATCTGCGAAAATAGAAGCTTGACTATGAGTACGGACAACCTGCTTTCGCTCAAAGACGACATGGTGGCCTTCATCGAGGGGCACGGCCTGAAGCGCCTGCCCGGATACGTCACCGAAGACATTCCCTCCATCCTGTGGGAGGGCCAGGGCAACCCCGACGCGTGGAAAGACTTTGTGGAGATGGCCAAACACGTGGGCGCGCCCTTTGTGACCTTCAGCGAGATGACGCTGGAGCGCGCGGAGCTAGATGCTCTGATCGAAGAGGCCGGGGAGATGAACTTCCCCGACGAAGAGGCTACCGAGCTGGTGGAAGCGCAATGGCTGCGCAAATACGCCGGCAACCTGGGCTACATTCAACTGGGCTTTGTTTTCCAGGGACTGGTGTTTCTGCACGAGACCACGACTGAGTGGTATGAGCGCTTCCAGACGCTGCTCGAAGACATCGAGAGCTTCCAGGACATTGTGATCGACGATCACGATCACGACGAAGACGAGTAAGCACGTTGAGCGCAGCCGGCAGCATTTCGGTTCCGCCGCCGGGCGCGGCGCGCGGAGCAGCCTTGCCGGATTCCCATCAACGCCCCCAACAGCGATGGCAATTGACCGAGCCGCACCCTGAGGCAGCGGCGGAGCTGGCTAAAGCTGCGCGGCTGCCGCAAGTACTGGCGGAGCTGCTGGTGGCCCGTGGCATTACGCAACCGGGTGAGGCTTTCGCCTTCCTGAATCCCGAACTGGCGCATCTCCACGACCCAAGGCTCATGCTGGGCATGGAGGCAGCCGTAACGCGCCTGGAGCGAGCCATTGCGCAACGCGAGCCGGTGCTGCTCTACGGCGACTACGACGTGGACGGAACCACCGCCGTGGTACTGCTGAAGACGGCAATCGAGATGTTAGGCGGAACGGTGCGCTTCCACGTGCCGCACCGTTTGCGCGAGGGCTACGGGCTGCAATCGAGCGTGCTGGAGGCGGCCTACGCCGAGGGTGTGCGCCTGGTAATCACGGTGGACACAGGCATGCGCGCCTTTGCCGAGGCGGAGACGGCGCGCAAACTTGGCCTCGACCTCATCATTACCGACCATCATTTGCTTGAGGCGGGCGATGCTGTGCCGCATGCGCTGGCCATTTTGAATCCCAACCAGCCCGGCTGCGCTTACCCGGAGAAATCGCTGTGCGGCGCGGCGATTGCGCTCAAGATGGCCCAGGCCGTGCTGGAGCGGCGCGATCCGGCACGCACGCGCGAGAAGACGCTGCCCAGTTTTTTGAAGATGGCCGCTATCGCCACTATTGCCGATGCGGTTCCACTGCGCGGCGAGAATCGCGTGATCGCCACGCTGGGTCTGCACGAGCTGCGCCGGCCTGCAGGAGCGGGCCTGCGCGCGCTGTTTACGGCGGCGGCGCTGGATCCATCGACAAAGCGACTGACCGGATTCGATGTGGCCTTTCGGCTTGCGCCGCGCATTAATGCAGCCGGGCGCATGGACGTGGCCTCGGAGGTGATCGAACTTTTCTCGACGCGCGATGCGGGCCGGGCCGCAGAGCTGGCGGGCAAGCTGGAGCGGCTGAATCGGGAGCGGCGCGATACAGAAGCAACCGCGCTGGCCGCGATTCAAGCGCGGCTGGCCAGCGATGCGCAATTGGCTGAGGATCGGCTGCTGGTTGTCGACGGCGACGGCTGGCATCGCGGCGTGATCGGCATTCTGGCCTCGCGCGTGGTGGAACGGACCGCCAAGCCGGCCATCGTGGTAAGCGTGGAAGACGGCGTGGCGCACGGCTCCGGCCGCAGCGTGGATGGATTTCAGCTTCTGAATGCGCTGGAGAGCTGCGCCGATCTGTTCACGCGCTTTGGCGGGCACGCTTTCGCCGTCGGCTTCGCCCTGCCGGCCGAGAATCTTCCCGCGCTGAAGCGGCGCCTGCGTGCGTATGCCGACGAACATCTTGCCGCGCGGACACCGGAGCATGTGCTGCACATTCACGCCGAATTGCCGCTGGACCGCATCACGCCGGTGCTGGCCGGGTGGCTGCGCAAGCTGGAGCCGCTGGGTCACGGCAATCCCGAGCCCGTCTTTGTGGCGCGCCGGGCGCGCCTTGCGGCCGCGCCGCGCGTCATGAAGGAAAGGCACGTTCGAATGGAACTGGCGCAGGATGGTGCGGCTGGTTCGACGACAACTATTCGCGCCGTGGGATGGGATCTTGCGGGGCGCGTTGCGCAATTGCGCCTGGCGCAGGGAAGCCTGGTGGACATTGCCTATCGCATCCGCGAGAACGACCATCCCGAATTTGGCGGGCTGGAAGTGGAGATTGCCGGCATACGGCTGCACAATTGATCCGGCTCCTAGTTAGTTGCGAGGCCTCCCACCCTTGCGCCGGAAAAAAGGCGCAAGGATGGGGCACGGGTCGCATTGAAGGATGGGGACGGGGGCGCCGTAGGGGATGGAACACGGAGCCGCGTATTTGAGAGCCGGATCGTTGAGAAGAGCCCATGCGCAGTGAAGCCCACGCGTGAGCGCGGGCTTCACTGGCTGAGAGCAAATCTATCGCTTCGAGCGATGTTACTTCTCGTGTCCTTCGGGCCTGGGCTTCGGGGCAGCCTTGGGAGCTGCTGTGTTCGCGTGAGTTGTCGTCGTGGTTGTGGTGTGCGACTGAGTCACCGTATGCGACTGGGTCGAATAACTCGACGTCGCCGCGTGCGACGCCCCGGCTGTGCCACCCGGATTCGCGTTGGAATGGTACGCTGTCGCCGGCGCGCTTGCGTGCGAACCACCTGCACCGGCGCCGCCTGGTTGCGAGCCGATGGCATGCGAAGCCGCGGGCGCCGGATGCGATTCAACCGGCAGCGGCCTGGATACGGCCAGGTTCGACGGGTGCCCGCCATTGAACTTGGAATATGAGGTTCTGTCCGCCCGCGCTGAGCTTTCGTGTTGGGACTGGAACGAGGTGGGAGCCGTGTGCTGTTCGTGCTCGGCAACCCGCTCATCCGCGGTAGGCTGGTGCTGGATGCCGCCCGGCCCGCCGCTGAAGGCAACGTGACTGTCCCTGGCGACAAAGCCACGGTCTACCGCCACGCGGTCCTCATAGACATGACCGCCCCAGCCGCCGCCCACGCCCACATGCATTACTGCAGTGTTGTAGGAGAAGACGCCGCCGCGCCATAGGCCGCCGGCAAAGCCGATGCCGCCGTAGCCGAAGCCGTAGTTGACGCCGCCGTAGTAGCCGACGTGATATCCCCAGTAGCCGGGATGGAAGACATAAAGTCCGCTGGCCCATCCCCAGTAGCCGGGCGTCCACAAGGCGCCGGCGTAGGGCGCCGGGACCCACGCGCCGGGAACCCAGTAGTAGCCATCTTGGCCGTAAGCCCAATACCCGGGCGTCCACATAAGGCCGGGCTCCGGGCAGACAGGCTGTACGTAGACCGGCAACACGGGCGGTCCAAAGTTAACGCTGATGAACACGCCCGCGTAAGAAGATGCGGGGATGAGACAGACAAGCAGTGCCAGCAACAGCCAGCGAGCAGAGCGAGACAAATGCATGGAATTCCTCCTGATCGTGCTTACAAACTAGCTCTGAAACGCGATTGCGCGCTCAGTCTACGTCATTGGGAACCCATACTGCCACCTTAAGTTGCTCCGGTGGGACCGTTTTTGTCACTGGAACCTGACCGCCAAGGGGCGAATCAAGGGCGAATGCTGATGCCCATGCCCACCACGTGGCGCGCCTCAAGATTCACCGGCGGAAAGACATAGGCCGGATAGGGCGCGGGCAGCCCTGTGGCGACGGGCACGTTGCCGATGTTTCCCGCCACCTGTCCGACGCCGATATCGAACGCAAAATGCGGGTGCTCGCGCTGGGTTACGCGGACCGCATAGTCCAGGGTTGTGGGCAGGTCAGCCTTGCCTTGCAGGAGCGGGATGCCGGCGGGCGGATTGGGTCCCAGGCCCTTGACCGTCGGCGGCTCCTGCGTAAAGCCTGCCGAAGGCACCGCAACGATGCCGAAGAACAGGGGCAGCGGAATCCCCAGCCCGCCGTAGAACCGTCCGCCAAATCGGGTTGCCTGGCCGCCGATGCCGAAGATGGCGGCATTGGTGGCCTTCCAGCCAATGTTGGCCAGGAACGGCACAGGCTTCTTGGCCCAGGTCTTGGTCGCCGAAATGTAGATGTCTCCGTTGGTATAGGACTGGGCGGCAGGAACCGGCAGGGGGGTGCACAGTTCCGTTGCAATGCAGTATTCGTCGTAGAGCTCAACCGCCTCAGGGACCGCTGCGCCGGAGACGAATTTGTCGTTGGTCCGGACTACGCCGCCCACCGCCAGGCCCGGCGTCCAGGGGCCGAACTGCCCGTCCTTGATGCCCACCACCTTGCCATGAAAGACATTCATGCCGTTGAAGTCCCACAGGCTGCTGGTGGCCGCGTTGGTAGCGCTGGCTGCCGAGGCGTTGCCGAGCTGATGAATGCTGCGCGTATAGCCGACCTCAGCCCGGTTGGCAAAGCCCTCGGTGAAGCTGAGCGTTTCAATATAGCCGATCACCGAAGAGGCCCCGATGAAGTGGAAGCCGACCGCCGGATGGGAGAAGACGTGGCCCTTGGCGGATTCAACCACGTAGGCCGTGGGGGTGAGAAAGCCGCCGGTCTGTCCTTCCAGCGTGAGGTATTGAGCATCTGCGCGGCCCGCTATCAGCAAAGCGATGAAGAGAAAGCCGCAAAAAAAACGCGCGATGGACTTGAGAGGGTTCACTTTCCACTCCAGGGGGAGCACGACGACGTGCTCCTGTGACGTTGAAAAACCATCCTGTTGTAACACAAACTTCATACGGTCGTCTTCCCCTAACTGTTGGAAGAAGGCCGCTTCCCGGTCACGCGCCATGGCGGTGGTAGACTCAGCCCATGCCGCGCGGTCTGTTTATCACCCTGGAAGGCCTGGATGGATCGGGTAAAACAACGCAGATCCGGCGACTTGCCGCCTGGCTCAGGAAGCGCATTCCGGACGAGGAACCAGTCCTAACGCGGCAACCCGGCGGTACTGCGACCGGCGACCGCATCCGCGCGCTGGTGCTCGATTCCAGATCGGCCGGCCTGGCCCCTATGACCGAGATGGCGCTGATGTTCGCCGACCGGGCACAGGCCATCGCGGAGGTGATTCAGCCGGCTCTCGACCAGGGCAGGATCGTGGTCTGCGACCGCTTTACCGATTCCACCGAGGCCTACCAGGGCGGCGGCCGCCAGATTGGCTCCGAGACCGTGCTCGAGCTGCACCGGCTGCTCTGCAACAACCTGCAGCCGGACCTGACCTTGCTGCTGCTGCCCAGCCTGGAAGCCTCGCTGGAGCGCGCCCGACGGCGCAACCAGCGCGACGCCGAACAGGACAGCCCGGACGAGTCCCGCTTTGAAGCGGAGCATGACGGTTTTTACTGCCGGGTGTGGGAAAAGTACCGCGAGATAGCCCGCCGCGAACCTGGGCGCGTGGTCCTGATCGAGGGCGATCTCTCCATTGACGAGGTCCACGAGAAGATTGTGGAAACCGTCGCGCAGCGGCTGCAGCGGGCCGTCGCCGGCGCGCCCGATTGAACTAATTCGCATCGCGGCCGGCCGAGTTCTGTGGCGCTCGCTATCTCCACGCCCCGAGCAGGCGCCGCAGAAGCACCATCTGGCCCAGGTGGTAGGCGTTATGATCGGCCACCAGCAGCGCCTCGCGCAGGATTGTCTGCCCGTCGCCGTGCGGAATCTTCGCGAAGAGGTCGGTCTTCTCATCCTCAACGAGGGCGCACATTGCCGACAGGTCCTTGTGGAAGGCCCGGACACTTTTGTCCCAGGCCTTGGCGTCCGGTGGAGCGGCCGTCTCCGGCCAATATTCTTTCGGCCATTCACGCGACTTGTATTTGGGGTTGGTGGAGAAGTCCAGGATGTCCCACTGTGCGGTGCGCAGATGTTCCAACAACTCCCACTCCGAGTGGTCTGCGCCTTTCGGCGTCTTGCCGCGCAGTTCGATTGGAAGATTTTTGATTGCGTCGTCGAAGACTAAGTGTGCTTCGCCGCCCTTGAGCAGCTTTACCAGGTGCTGGCGGAGGGCTTTGTCGTTTGCCATGGCCGATTCTTCCCTTTCAGGGCCGTCGTGTTCAAGCGCTCATCGTACGCACGGCGGCCTTTTCCGGATTTGAGCTGTCCCAGTGGAGAGATTAGACCATCCATTGAAAAGATTCCGACAATTACGATTCCAGTCCGCCGATCTGGCTCGTACGGGCCTCAAGACAGGGCCTGTGCAATAAACTCAATGCGTGGGCTTCCAGCAGTTTCTCGGCAACACGCAGACTGTCACGCACCTCCGCGAGAGCATACGCGCGGAGCGGTTTCCGCACTCGCTCATATTGGCCGGGCCGCGCGGAGCCGGCAAATACACGCTGGCGCTGATGCTGGCGCGCGCCGTGAACTGCCTTCACCCCACGGAATCAGACGGACTGCCGGACTTTTGCGGCATTTGCTCCAACTGCACGCGGATCGGTGATGCCGCCAACCTTGAAGCCCAGGTTGCCGAGGCTGTGGAAGCCCGCGAGTCCATGCGCGAGACCGACAAACGCGAGACCCGCATCCTCATCCAGACTCACCCGGACGTGCTGATCGTTCCCCCCGACCCGCCGCAACTGCAGATCAAGATCGGGCAGGTTCGGCAGGTGATCCACGTGGCCTATTACCGGCCGCCGGTAGAGGCGCGGCGCTCGTTTACCATTTTCACTTCCTCCGCGTTTATGAAGGAAGCGGCCAACTCCCTGCTCAAGGTGCTCGAAGAGCCGCCTGAGCACACATCCATCATCCTGCTTACTGAAAATCCCCAGGAACTGCTGCCGACAATTCGTTCGCGCGCCGTGGTTCACCGGCTGGGCGCGCTCCCTGCCACCGAGTTGGAGACGCTGCTGGCATCGGCACGGCCCGGGCTGAAGCAGGCCGACCGGGCACTGGCATCGAGGCTCGCAGAAGGAGCCGTGGGCCGTGCGCTGACCATCGATCTGGACGTTTACCTGGCCAGCCGCCAGGACGCGCTGGTGATTCTGCGCACCGCCCTGCGCGAGCCGGACTACGCGCAACTGTTCCACGCTACCGAAAGCTACCGCGCGGGGGCCGACGGGCAGGAAAAGACCATCAACCTGTTGCGGGCGCTGGGCAGCCTGGTCGAGGACCTGTTGCTGGTGGTAGCCGGCACACCGCGGCTGGTGCGCAACCTGGACCTGGCCGCGGAACTGGAACGGCTGGCGCAGGGGCTTACCGTCGACTGGATCGACGGCGCTGCCCGGACGCTGGCGCAGGTGGAGCAGGGCATGCGCCGCAACCTGCTGCGCTCCCTCTCGCTGGACGCGATGGCCGTTGGCATGGAGCGGAATTAGGGCTTGCTCAAAAACCGATTGCGAGGATGGCTCGTTGGGGTTCGAGGTCTCCCACCCATTCGCGGTCGCCACGGTGATCGCGAATGGATGGGGCACGGTGCCGTTTCGGCGGAATGAAGATCTTTGAGACTGTTTCTTGGGGCAGGTTCTAAAGCGAATTCCGGTCCATTTCCGGTCCATTCCCGCAGATTTCGCATCTTGAGATATAGGTGCAACCTCCACACGGGGGGAGGCATCTAGAGAGATACAAGCAATCCCAACAGTGCTCGGAAGCCGGTTCCCGAAGGTCAATTCCTCGCTATCGGGACACGGCGTTGGTATCCCGGGAGACGGGATGAGGCTCTGTTTTCTCAAAGGATTCGTGGCTACACACACATCAAGAGGAGAGAGGCGACACGGTCAACCATCTCTCCCAGGTAGCACAAACGGGCAGCAGCTTTGGTTTCACTTTTTCCTCAAGGAAGGTTGTTTCTTATGAGCATCCACGCAATCGTGCCCCCACTCCGCAGCCACGCCGGACAGACACTGCCCGGACAAGAGCCGAGCCAGATGAAGCGCTACGCCTTGTCGCAGCGGGCACCGCAACTTCGCTCCAGGAAGCCCGTCCCTACACCGCTTCCCTTTCGCTTTCCCGCCCAGTCTTCGAGCGACGAGGGCATGTTCCGGCAGGCGGAGCTGTTCTATCTGCAGAAGCAGATCCAGTCGCAGACTCCCATGGTGGTTGTGCTGGAGGACGGCGAAGTGGTGGAAGGCTGCATCGAATGGTACGACCGGAACAGCCTCAAAGTCCGCGGCCGCAACAAGGCGCTGGTTTACAAGTCAGCCATCAAATACATGTACAAGCTGGGAGAACAGGGCCAGTAGAGAAAGGCGAGTCAGCGGGCCGGGATGATTACCAGGGCTGATTGCGTAGATGCCGTCCTACTCGTGCAGAGCGTACCGCGGGGGTTGAAGCCCCAGATTTTGCGCAACTTCTGCGGCGCGGCCAAACAGGCTGCGGAAAGACTCGCGATTTTGGGAAAGACTGGCAGAGAACGTTCTTCCGTGGCTGAAGCCCGCGTTGCCTCTGTGCGCTTTATGCGAGGGTTGCCCCCCGCCTCCCTCCCTTTCGAGTCTTTCCGCAGACTGTAAAGCCGTGCTCTTTCAAAGACTGATTTATGCGACCAGTTCTAGGCCCTGTTCCCTTGCCGCTCAGGCCGCGCTGCTTTGCGCAGACGGTCGCGGATCGCGGCGCCTAAGCCGTCCTCGGGAGGCAGGGGACAGAGAATGACGGCGCAACCCTGGGCATCGAGCCAGCGCAGGCCGGCGTAGAGTGCGTGCGCCAGTTCCTGAGGAGCCGACCAGTCACCCCACGGGAACACGATTGCGTCTCCTGCATTGCAATGCAAGCCGGCCGGCATCATGATGCCGACTGGCTTTCCCGAAAAGCGATGCGCCTCCTCGGCAAGCTGGGAGGGCAGATCGGCCAGCGGAGCTTCCACCAGCACAAGCCTGGCGCTGGGCGCGTAGTGGCGCAGGCCTACTCCTGGCGAGGGCAGCCCCGATTGGGGCATTTCCACGGATAGCGGAGCGTCGCCAAAGAGCTCGACCGCCCCGGCAGTGTCTCGAATCTGTACAGCGGTCACGGCGCCGGGGCGGTAGATGACCATGGGACTCCGGGAGGGGTCGATCACCGTGGATTCAACTCCGTGACTGGTTGGGCCGGCGTCGAGCACCGCGTCGATGCGGCCGTCCAGGTCGTCCAGAACGTGCCCGGCGGTGGTGGGGCTGATGTGGCCGAAGATGTTGGCGCTGGGAGCGGCCACCGGGACGCCGGCACGGGAGATAAGTTCCAAGGCCACCGGATGGGCAGGCATGCGCACACCCACCAGCGGCCGGCCTGCAGTCACGGCATTGGGCACGGCGCTGCTGCGCGGAAGCAGGAGGGTCAGCGGCCCGGGCCAGAAGGCCCTCATCAGCTTGCGCGCGGCGTCGGGAATCTCGGTGACCAACCGGTCGAGCATGGCTCCGCCCGAATCGGAGCCGGCAATGTGGACGATGATGGGGTCCCAGGATGGCCGCCGCTTGGCGGTAAAGATCTTCTCGACTGCGGCCCGATCGAGGGCGTTGGCGCCGAGGCCGTAGACGGTCTCAGTGGGCAGTGCCACAAGCCCACCGGTGCGGAGAATCTGCGCTGCGCGGTTGAGCGCTGCCTGAGCGCCCGGGCTGTCCAGGTGCGCGGGGTCCACAGCCAGTCGCAGCGTCTTCATTTTCTTATTGTCGCCTCGGGAGCCCACATATCGCCACCTGCCGTATACTCACTGCTTACGATGCCCGTCGAGACTGAGATCAAATTCCGCGTTGAAGACCTGGCAGACCTGGCCAGCAGGCTGGAGGCCGCGGGATTCCGGCTGCAAACGCCGCGCAGTTTCGAGAGCAATGTCCTCTACGACACGCCCGACCGGCGGATGCGGGCGCGGACAGAGATTCTGCGCATCCGCAACTACGCGGGGCGCTGCACGCTTACTCACAAGGGCCTGCCCACCGCCGGTCCCGGAGAAGATCGTCACAAGCACCGCATCGAGACGGAGACCGGGGTCACCGATGGCGAGGCTCTGGCGCAGGTGTTTCTCTCGCTCGGACTGGTTGCCGCATTCCGCTATGAGAAATGGCGAACCGAGTGGGAGGATGGCGAAGGCCACTGCGTGGTGGACGAGACACCCATCGGGAACTTTGCCGAACTGGAAGGAAGCGCGGAGTGGATTGACCGCGCGGCGCATCGCCTGGGCATCCGGCAGGGAGAGTACATCACGCTGAGTTACGGACGGCTCTTCGACCTGTGGCGCGAACAGCATGGGTCGACGGCGCAGGACCTGACCTTTGCGGCGGTTGCCGGAGACGACGAACAGACGTAGCCCTGCCCGGCGGCTCCGCTACGAGGCAGCTTGCGATTCAGACAGCGCCAAGCGAAGACCCTGAGACGGTTCCCATCGTAATCAATTCCTTAAAATTTGCTGACGAGGATTTCCTCCGCCGCCGATAACCGCCATGAGCAGGTCATTCTCTCAGGAGGAATCCATGTACAAAAGTCAATTCCCAACGATGCGCCGCGCGTGCCGGCGCTTTGGCATCCCTTGGTTGCAGGCAGCCGCGCTGGCGATGGTTGTGGCGATGGCGCTTCCGGCCCGGGCGGCAGACGAGCGCGCGGTCAAGTCGCGCGTTCCGCCGGTATACCCGGAGATTGCCAAGCGCATGAGAATCAGCGGCATCGTGAAGATTGAGGCGGCGATCGATGCCGATGGCAAAGTCACCTCAGTCAAAACCATCAGCGGCAACCGCGCGCTGTCATCGGCAGCCGAAGAAGCCGTGAGCAAGTGGAAGTACGTACCCTCGGCCGCGGCGTCGGTGGTGGAAGTGGATGTGAATTTCAACCTCGCCCAATGAGGGATTGCGAAGAACGCACAGGTATGAGGCGGGCCGGGCTTTGCCGGGGAGATGCGTCCGGCTGCCCGGCACGGCGTTTCTTCCTCTCGAATGGGGGCAGGACGGCGAACTGGCTGGAAGTTGAGCGATTTTTGCGCAGAAGGACAGTTTGAATCTTGGATATGATTTCAGCGAGTTGGCGCCCGCTTCGCGCGCAATAGCGAGTTAGCAAGTTAGCGAACGCGGTTGGCAGATGCATGTTTGACGCCCGTGGGAGGGCCGCCCCTGGCAGGAGACCGGTGTTCATTCTTGAGATTTGCGGCATGACCGAAGTCATGCGTTCATGGAATGCCGGCTTATTGCCTATTCACAGAGTGCTGCATAATCCCAGTAAGGCTCGGGCCGGATGCTTCGGCCGTTCGTGGAACGCGCCCTTGCGCGCGAGGCCATTTCGCCGCGAAGATGGAGAACTGCGCGTGTCTGCATCCGAAGCAGCCGCTTCTACATCTATCCACATGAATTCTCAAGCATCTTCTCATTCATGCGCCATGGCCGCTTTTGGTAACTCATGGCGGAATACGCTCCCGAACTCGTTGCAATCTTGGTATCATGAATTTCTGCGACTGGCATGATTACCATGCAATGATTAAACTGAGGCAGGGTATCCTATGCCACCAAGCCCCCAGACTCCCGAATCCTCCGGCTCGAACGCATTATCGATCGCGCTGATGAGCCCGGACGGCCACCGCCGCAAGGCTGTAGCCGATGTTTTGTCCGGATTGCCCATCGGGTCGATACGGGAGCTTTCTTCTTATCCTCCGAATCTTGAAGACCTGCCGCGGATGCTGGAGCCTCACTGCGACGTTGTCATCGTCGATCTGGACAGCAGCCCGGAGTCAGCCCTCAAAGTGGTGGAGAGCATCTACGCCAACGGCCTTGCGACCGTGATGGTGTTTTCCGCCAAGGCGAACCTGGAACTGGCTGTCCGCTGCATGCGCGCCGGCGCGCGCGAATTCCTCACGCTCCCGCTCAATCCAGCCACCATCTCCGATGCCCTGCAGCGCGTCTCCATGCGCGGTTCGTCGAATAGCCAACCGGTGAAAAAGACGGTTAAGAAGCTGTTCATTTTTCTGGGCGCCAAGGGCGGCTGCGGAGTTACCACGATTGCGGCAAACTTTGCCGTATCTCTGGCGCAGGAATCGGGTCAGAGCACATTGTTGATCGACCTCGGTCTGCCGCTCGGAGATGCAGCGCTCAACCTGGGCATGGTCACCGAGTACTCGACATTCAACGCTCTGGAGCAGTTCAACCGGCTCGATGCAAGTTTTCTATCCACGCTTCTGGCCCGCCACGCATCGGGGCTCTCGGTGCTGGCTGCTCCGAGCGAGTTCTCATCCACCCAGCCATCTCTCGAAGCCATTGAGAAACTGCTTGCGGTGTGCCGCCAGACCTTCGATTACGTGGTGGTGGATGCCGGATCGAGAATGGAACTGAAGGATGCTCGATTCTTCGATGATTCCGCATTCCTCTACCTGGTTACGCAGGTCGGGGTTACCGAATTGCGCAATTCCAATCGCATGATCAGCCAGTTCTTCGCCTCCCGCGGCCCCAAACTGCAGGTGGTGGTGAACCGGTTTACGATTCAGGCGCTGCTGTTCGACGACAAGCAGATCGAGAAGGCCCTCACGCGCGCCATCGATTGGAAGGTTCCCGACGACTATGCGACGGCCCGCCGCACGCAGAACACGGCCACTCCGATTGCGATGGAAGACTCGCCCATTTCCAGGGCGATTCGCCGCATGGCCCGCAAGGCCTGCGGCTTGCCCGAAGAGGACGACTCGGGAGCACGGTCCGGATTGCTGGGATGGGCGCGCCGCACCTTCAACAAAGGCGGAAATGCGAAATCCGGCGCGAAAGAGGCCGAGGATGGCAGTTCGCCTTCGATCGGCTCCGGGGCGGCACTGGATCCCAATCACGCCAAGTATTGAACTCGCCGTTCTGGCGCTGCGCACTGCTTCAGCCAGCCGTTACTTTTCAGCTCCGTGGCACTTTTTGTATTTCTTGCCACTGCCGCAGGGGCAGGGATCGTTGCGTCCCACTTTTTCGCCCGTGCGGCGCTGGGTGGGACTGCTCGCTTCGCCCGCGCCGGCAAAGGTAGCGGCTTCCAGCTCGCGCTGCTTCTTGCGATGGAATTCCTTCTCCAGCGCATCGATGGTGGTGGAGGGCTGGCGGGTAGGAATGGAGATCTCGCGCGGAGCCGCTTCCAGCGTTGGCGGTTTGGCGGAACTTGCCACGGGTGGCGCAGGCGGCACCGGACGCCGCGGTTCAGGCGCGGCATTGATTGGTTGGCCATCGGGCCCCAGAATCTGCATACGGAACAGGAACCGGACCGTATCCTCCTGGAACTTCATCATCATGGCTTCGAACATGTCGTAGGATTCCCGCTTGTAGGCCACCAGCGGATCCTGCTGCGCATAGCCGCGCAATCCGATGCCTTCCTTGAGGTGATCCATCGAAAGAAGATGATCTTTCCATAGGCCGTCGATGACGCTCAGCATGACCATCCGCTCGTGGTAGCGCATGGTGGCGCTGGAGAGTATCTTCTCCTTGGCGTCGTAGTCCTGCTTGAGCTTGTCGAAGATTGCATCGCCCAGCTCGTGGCGGCTGAGTTCCAGCGGATTGATGCCCGCCGACTTGAGATCCAGCCCGAACTGACCCACGAGCTTTTCTTCGAGGCCCTTCAGATTCCATTGGTCAGGATGGAGCTTCTCGGGCGTGAATTCGTCCAGCATGCCGCTCAGGATTCCGCCGACATACTCTTCAAGAATCAGATCCTTCTGATCGGCTTCCTCAAGCAACTGGCGGCGCACGCCGTAGACGGCCTCGCGCTGCTTATTCATCACGTCATCGTATTCGAGCAGGTGCTTGCGGGACTCGAAGTTCTGCGCCTCGACAGCCTTTTGCGCGCCTTCAATGCGATTCGAAATCATCTTCGACTCGATCGGCACGCCCTCTTCCATGCCCAGCCGCTCGAGCAGCGTGGAGATCCACTGCTTGGCGAAGATGCGCATCAGATCGTCTTCGAGAGACAGAAAGAAGCGCGACTCGCCGGGATCGCCCTGGCGTCCGGCGCGTCCGCGGAGCTGGTTATCGATGCGCCGTGACTCGTGCCGTTCGGTGCCCAGAATGAACAGGCCACCGGCCTCGATTACCTGCTCGTGGTCATTCTTTGCGGTCTCCGCATGGCCGGCGTAGGCCGCGGCCCAGTCGGCGTCGCCGACCTCGAACTCCTGCCCGTTGTAATAAAAGCGCAGAAATCCCGCCGGAGCCATGGGGTTGATGGCGCCCTCGGCCACGCTGATGGCGCGGGCGTGGCCCTTCTTCACCAGTTCCTGGCGGGCCATGAATTCAGGGTTGCCGCCGAGCAGAATATCCGTTCCGCGTCCGGCCATGTTGGTGGAGATGGTCACCATTCCCAGCCGCCCGGCCTGCGCCACGATTTCCGCTTCTTTCTCGTGGAACTTGGCGTTCAGCACCACGTGGCGCACGCCCTTGCGCTGCAGAATGGCCGAGAGCCGCTCGGACTTCTCAATCGACGTGGTGCCCACCAGCACGGGCTGCTGCTTCTCGTGCAGTTCGGCGATGTTGTCCGCAACGGCCTTGTACTTCTCCTTTTCCGTGCGGTACACCACGTCGGAGTTCTCCTTGCGGAGCATCGGCTTGTTGGTGGGAATGACGACAATTTCCAGCTTGTAGATCTTTTCGAACTCGGCGGCTTCCGTTTCGGCGGTGCCGGTCATGCCGCTCAGTTTTTTGTAGAGGCGGAAGTAATTCTGGAAGGTGATCGTGGCCAGCGTCTGATCTTCCTTGCGGATGTTTACGCCTTCCTTGGCCTCGATGGACTGGTGCAGCCCATCGCTCCAGCGGCGCCCGGGCATGAGGCGGCCGGTGAAGGTGTCGACGATGATGACCTCGCCCTCCTTGACCACATACTCCACGTCGCGCTTGTAGAGGGCCTCCGCTTTGATGGCCGTCTCCACATAGTGCTTGAGTTCCCAGTTTTCCGCGTCGGCAATGTTGCCGATGCCGAGCAGCTTCTCGATCGTTTCCCAGCCTTTGTCCGTGACGCCGATCGTCCGCTGCTTCTCGTCCACGATGTAATCGCCACTCAGGTACTTCTCGCCCTCGCTCAGCCGGATGCCGAGCTGCTCCTGGCGGCGATGGTCGCTCCACTCGACCTCCTCGCCCTTTTCGAGCTCAGGAATGATCTTGCGGGCGCGGGCATATTTGTCGGTGGTCTGGTCCGTGGGTCCGGAGATGATGAGCGGAGTGCGCGCCTCGTCGATGAGGATGGAGTCAACTTCGTCGACGATGGCGTAATAGTGGCCGCGCTGCACGCAGTCTTTCAACTCGAACTTCATGTTGTCGCGCAGGTAGTCGAAGCCGAATTCGTTATTGGTTCCGTAGGTGATATCAGCGGCGTAAGCAGCCCGGCGCTCGCCGTCGTCGAGGTCATGGACGATGACGCCCACGGTGAGCCCCAGGAACTCGTAGATCTTGCCCATCCATTCGGCGTCGCGCTTGGCCAGGTAGTCGTTGACCGTGACCACGTGCACTCCGTGGCCGGCCAGCGCGTTGAGATAGCAGGCCAGCGTGGCTACCAGCGTTTTTCCTTCGCCGGTCTTCATTTCCGCGATTTTGCCCTGGTGCAAGACCATGCCGCCGATCAACTGCACGTCGAAGTGGCGCATCTGCACCGCGCGCCAGCCTGCTTCGCGGACGACGGCAAAGGCCTCGGGCAGGATCTCGTCGAGAGCAGCGCGCTCGGCGCTCTTGATCTCTTCTTCGCCCGTGACTCCCTGGAGCCTTTCAGCAATCCGGGCCCGGAACTCCGCTGTCCTGGCACGCAACTGCTCATCCGAGAGCAGCTTGACTCCCTCTTCGAGGTCGTTGATCTGCGCAACCACCGGCCATAATTTCTTGATCAGCCGTTCATTTGCCGTGCCGAAGATCTTCGTCAGTACTTTATCGAAAAAACCCACATGAATCTCCGTTTACCAGTGTAAATGGTGAAGGTTCAACAGCCGTGATAGCTGCCACTTTTCGCCTGAGCGGTCGCGAGTATGACAGAATCCTGGTTTTGAGGCCTGGTATCAGCGGCTTCAGAGCTTCCAAACGAGCCGATCCACGGATTCACCCTTGCGAATCCTGCGCAGTTGCCGGTGAAAGAACCTCAAGCGGCCCTCAGGCGACTCCGGGTCGCCCGTTTCGTCCTCGTCTGCATCCTCGCCCTGTTTTGCCTCGATCAGGTAAGCCACGTCGGGCTTGTAAAACACCCGGACAAACTGCAGGAACGCCATGCCAGCGGCAACGCAATACGGGTAGAGCCACGATGGCTTGCTTCTTGCCCGCTTCCTGGCGCGCAGACGGATTCGTGCCAGGCCGTAGTGGACAAGAATCATCACAATCGCCAGAAACGGCAGGAAAAAGACATAGATACACCATGCAAGGAATGAACCCAGAGTCATAGACACCCTCGTCAGATTGCGGAAGAAGACTTCGTCAAAGAGATGGGCCGGGCTGCAAAGCAGACAAAGCTGCCCCGCAAGCCGAACCAGCTTTCAATTTTCTTGAAGAATTAACCGCGCGCGAAGGGCGGAGGACGCTGGAAGGATGGCGCCAGTACGGGGGCCTGGGGCACGCGGCCGGCGTAGACGAAGGCCAGCGGCGCAAACAGGCTGAGGGGAGAGATGACTCCGACCAGGAGCAGGGGCAGAATCGCGACGAAATCCGCTGCGTTGCCGGAATGGCCGTGCGGTACAAGCAGCAGGAGCAGCGCAAAGCCGATTGCGACGGCCGCAATCAGAACCCACCCGCGCTTTTGCTGGTCCACTCTCATGGCTGGACTTCCTTGTGGGGTAGGATAGCATCTTCGGATCCAGCTATGAACGGATTCCGGGGAAAGCGGGTTGGGGGTCGAGGTTTCCCACCCTTTCGCAAAGAACGCGAAAGGATGGGGCGCGGAGCGTTGGTGCCAAATTGAGAGTCGGCGCCCAAGGCATTTGCGGGCGGGCGGTGCGATAGGGCGGGCTCGGCTGCGCGGCACCGGGGAAAGGGAGCATCTGAACGAGGATCTGTGGCGAACCCTATTCCCACTTCATTTACGTGTCATTCCCGCGTCCAGGGCCTTATTTTGTATGTGTATCCGAACTTCTAGCCCAAATCTCCGGGGCCGGTTTCGTATTCCAGGGAATCGAGCAACTCTTTCTGCCACTGCCGGGCTTCCGCTTCGGTTGCGAAGGTGCGTTGCGTCCAATCTGAAGGATTGTTATGTTCCTGCTTCCTCTTGGCCGGGTCGTTCGTCAATCCCACGTACTTCATGCGTTGATCTCCTTCTTTCTTTGCCTGCCGGCCAGGGGTGCGAAACGGGCAGGTTCTTTCATCTTCCACATCCGACCGGGTATCACGATCCTAAGTGTGCGAGGTTGCGCAGTGGTCTTGCCGATAGAGCGGGTCTTACCTGGTTTCTGAGTCGAAGCTATTCTGCCATCCAATATACCGCCCCGCTGCCACTTTGTTGTCGTTACGGTATCGGGCATCGCTCCACGACGGTAACGGCAACCCGTTGAAGCGGCAGCAGGGCAGTCCGAGAGGGATTCCTGTTGGTGGGCCGGCGGTTCAGCAACAGCCTGCCGCCTCATACGCAGGGCAATCGCATTTGAAATTCAGTTGAACCACGGTTGGTACTTCCATTCAC
>CAYUJM010000065.1:0-22505 GCA_964445025.1 uncultured Occallatibacter sp.
CATCTTCATCTGCTCGATGGTGGTGTTCTGCGCCTCGTCCATGATGATGAAGGCATCATTGAGCGTGCGCCCGCGCATAAAGGCCAGCGGGGCAACCTCGATGACATTTTTCTCCAGCATCTTGTCGACCTTGTCGGGATCGAGCAAGTCATAGAGCGCGTCGTAGAGCGGACGCAGGTAGGGGTCGACTTTTTCCTGCAGGGAGCCGGGGAGGAATCCGAGCCGCTCGCCGGCTTCGACAGCCGGGCGCACCAATACGATGCGGCTCACCTTCTTGGCGTTCATGGCCGCCACGGCCATGGCGACGGCAAGATAGGTCTTGCCGGTGCCGGCTGGGCCCACGCCGAAGGTCATGTCGTTCTGCTCGATGGCCTCCACGTACTTGCGCTGGTTGATGGAGCGGGGCTGGACGGTTCGCTTCACCCCGGCCGAACGCTGCTTGCCGCTGTCAGAGAGCGAGCGCAGGGTTGTTGCCGGATCGGCCACCACCAGGCGCAGCATCCCGTTCAGTTCCCCGTTGTGCGGATTGACACCCTGCTTGCGCAAGGCTTCGAAGTCCTGGAAGATGCGCTGCACACGCATCACGCTTTCTTCCGGTCCCTCCACGTGCACGGCGTCGGAGCGAAGATCGATGCGGACGCCGAGTGAGTCTTCCATCAGCCTGAGGTTTTCATCGCGGGTCCCAAACAGGGGCTCAAGATTGGGCGTGATCTCCAGAGCGATCTTCAAAGGATTCGGCACCCTCCAGTGCGTCGTAGTTGGGTTGAGGTGAACCGGTTGCGGCATAGTGAGGCCGTGGCCGGAGCGGATTTAGAGAGGATATCGGTAGACCGGAGCTTCCCCGCCAGCGCCGCGGATCCCGGCCGGGCGGGAGACTCGAACCAGGAGACGCGCACAAGGAAGCGGACGGATGATGAACAGGAAGTGGATTTTACGGGAGACCAACGCGCCAGAGGCACAACCGAGCCCATGCCCTGGGCCGTCTGGCGAAACCGCGGATTGGCAATGGCAACCAAATCGGGTATCTGCGCTTGAGACTAGCGCCAAGATCTCGCGGCGTCAATCCACCACACAACAAAATTAGATGAGAACCGTGCCTTGCCGGTTACCTTTGTGTGGCGGGGCCGTTTCCGAACACACCTCGTTGCCTCGATCGGTGTCATGGCTGGCCTGAACTTCTCACGAAATTCCAGCCAGCACCCGTTCGATGGCCGCGCCCTTGCTCCTCCATCCCTGGCCCATCATCTTGAAGCCAAAGTCGTCGGGGTGGAAGCCGTGATGAACGAGCTTCAGAAGCGTTCCGCCATCCGCGGCCGGCGCAAGCGTCCAGGTTACCGTGGTTTCCATTTTGTGCCCGTCGTCCTTCGCCGAGCCGCCGCCCCAGGTGTATACCAGCTTGCTTCCCGGAACCACTTCCAGAACCTCGCAGTCGACGGTGCCGTTCCAGTCGCCTCGCGGCGGCGCGTGAAATGTGAACTTGTGACCCACGACAGGCGCAATGTCGTTCTGCATCAGCCAGGTTCCAAGCAGTTCCGGCTCGGTTAGAGCACGCCACACCTTGGCGGGAGGAGCCGCCAGAACGTAATCCACAACAATCTGTTCATTTCCCTGCATCAACATCCGGCATCTCCTTCAGCATCGCGCTCAGCGCTTCCAGTTTTTCCGGCCAGAACTGCCGGTAGTGGGTCAGCCATTGCACCATGGGACGCAGACCTTCCGGCCGCGCCCGGTAATGAGCGAAGCGGCCTGCGCGGCGCTCCCTGACCAGCCCGCAGCGCTTGAGCACCCCCAGATGCTGCGAGACGGCGGGCTGGGAAACGTCAAAATGTGTCTTCAACTCGCCTACCGTGTGCTCCCGCGCGCAAAGGCGCTCGAAGATGGCCAACCGTGTTCCGTCGCCGAGCGCCCGCATCAATTCGACCTGCATGCATCTACATATAAGCCATTACTTATACGTTGTCAAGCGATTTTGATCTTCAGGGAGCGGGTCGATTTTGCCGATGTGTATCCGAGTTCAGGCGGGGGGCAGCGCGGTGCTCACCAAGGGCGGGAGATCCGCTCGTGGTTTGAGGGGATCGAGGGCCAGGCCCGCCATGCAGATGGCGCTGAACGCAAAGTATGAGGCCAGCCAATTGAAGGTCTGGGCAGATGGGCTCGGATCCAGTGGGAACCAGCGAAGCGCGAAGGCGAGAAAGACCAGGGCAAAGCCTGTCGAGACGAGACCGGCGGCGCCGAGGAGCCATTGGTTGGCCGGATGCCCACGGAAGGCTCGCGCGGTCGCGAGTTGATAGAGGCCCAGGCTGGCGGCCATTACGGCGACTGCGAGAGCAAGAGTGCGAAAGGCGACGGCTCTGTTGGCGCCGAGCATGATCAACAAGCCAAGCGCGCCACAGGCGAGGCCATTCTGCAAGAGAAGCCAACGGCCGGCTCTTCTCGCGGTCAAGAAGGCGGCGGCACTGGTGCAGGCTCCGGCTGCGAGGGCGACGATGCCCATGAGTGCAACTGTGTTTCTGGTTTCAAGAAGATCACGCAGCATTGAGGAACCGTCGGGGCTCCCCATGAGGAAGATCGTGACGGAGAAGACGGCGTAGAGAATTCCGCAAAGTGCAGGCAGGGCTGAGTTCTTGATCGAGGCTTGAATCACGGAGCACCTCCCGATCGCGGTCCACAGCACTACGTGCGGGAGGAACCTGCGTGGATCATAGCACCGGAATGCGAGGGTTGGCGGGAGTTTGGGGCGGAGAAGCGGCTTGGGGATGCAGACTGCGGTGCGGTGCGGCCCGGGAATCGGTGGGTAATCGGATTGACCGGGCGCCGGATTTCCCGTAGACTAAGTAATTGCGTGGGATGCGGATCGCGTTGCATTCTGACCCCGCATCATCCCCCCTGCAACCTGGGCTTGCGAATGCCGCGGATGACAGGGCTCAAAGATTAAGGAAGAACAATGGCAAACCATGTATCGTCGCTCAAGCGCGCCCGTCAGGCCGTAACGCGCACCGAAGTCAACCGCGCCAACCGCAGCCGCGTGCGCACCAGCCTGCGGTCCCTGCGCGAGGCTCTCGCCAAGGGCGACGTGAAGGCTGCCCAGGCCCAGTACCGCGAGACCGTCTCGGTCCTCGACAAGAGCGTGCAGAAGGGCGTTTTGCACGACAACACCGTCTCCCGCTACAAGAGCCGCCTCAACGCGCGGCTGAAGGCACTGGCAACCGCCAAGGCGTAGTTCCCAACAGCCTAAAAATGGCCTGAGACAATCTGAAATCAGCGCGGCCGGGAGCGATTCCGGTCGTTTCTGTTTTTTCGGGCAATTCCCCGCTCAAGGGACCGGATCCACGGTTCCCATGGGCACGCCCGGCCGGCAGGAGGCAATGCGGCGCAAGCCCATCCACCCACCCTTGGCAATTCCATATTTGCGCACTGCCTGCACCGCATAGTCGGAGCAGGTGGGCGAGTAGCGGCAACGGATGAACCGGCCCGTCAACGGGTGGATGTAGCGATGGTAGCCGGCTACGGACGCGGCAAAGACGCGCACACTCACCTGGTGCTGCGGCGTGCGCATCGCGTCCGCAGCGAACAAAATGCCCAGCAGCAGAATCGCCGCCAGCCAGGGTTCCGGCCTACTACCCCAGCGACGAGGACCTGTCGCCGGGGTTTTGCGTCTTAAGAGCCAATTCCGCAATGTGGGCATTTCACGCTGGTCTGCAGGCGCTGGTTACCGCAGTTAGGACAAGGAACAAGGGCTCCCTGCGGCCGTGCCAGCAGGTAGATCACCAAGCCGATCACATTCAGGAAAAAGACCAGCAGCATCCAGAGAATCGCGCTGTCCATCCCGCGGGCCTTGGCGTCGCGCGCCACCCACACCAGCAGTGCAATGCTGATGGCAAGTGCCGCAATGGGAATGAAAATGAATGTGCCGCAACACCCGCAGCCCGCGAGGCTGCTGGCCGTATCTGCAAGGCAAGCTACCGGCGCCAACAGCGCGGCAATGGTGAACACCCTGAAGAGCTTAATCAGAGATTGCATTGATCACTTGCTTTCTTGAATGGAGTCTTTGGGTCCCAATCGTATGGAAGGCGGCATGGAGTGTCAATGAAAAAGAGCGTGTTTTTGAGACACCTACAGGCGCTCGAAAACCCCTGCCGCGCCCATTCCTCCGCCAACGCACATGGTGACCATGCCGTAGCGCACCTGGCGGCGGGCCATCTCGCCCAGCAGCGTGGCCGTCAACTTTGCCCCCGTGCATCCCAGCGGATGACCCAGGGCAATTGCGCCCCCATTCACGTTGACCCGCTCCGGGTCGAGCCCCAGCACGCGGATCACGGCCAGCGCCTGCGCGGCAAAGGCCTCATTGAGCTCGATCAGGCCGATGTCGTCGAGCGTAAGGCCGGCCTGCTTGAGCGCCTTGGGAATGGCCGTCACCGGGCCGATGCCCATCTCCTCGGGCAGGCACCCGGTTACCGCGTAGGCCACCAATCGGCCTAGCGGGCGAACCCCAAGCTCCTTCGCGCGTGCGGCATCCATCAGCACCACCGCTGCCGCGCCGTCCGAGGTCTGCGAGGCGTTGCCGGCGGTTACCGTTCCCTGCGCGTGAAAGGCCGGCTTGAGCTTCGCCAGGGCCTCTGCGGTGGTGTCGGCTCGTGGACCTTCGTCGGCGGCAAAAATCTTCTCCGTAACCACCGGCTTTGCGGCCTTCGCACCCGGAACGGCAGTGGTGACCGTCACCGGGATCAGCTCGTCATGGAAGCGCCCGGCGGTCTGCGCGGCCACGGCCTTCCGGTGGCTGCTGAGCGCAAATGCGTCCTGGTCCTCTCTTGAAACCGAATAATGGCGGGCGACACGCTCGGCCGTCAGGCCCATGGTGAGCAAGGCCGCAGGATAGTGCTCGGCCAACCAGGGATTGGGGCTGGGCTTGAGACCGCCGAAGGGCAACAGGCTCATGGTCTCGGCTCCTCCAGCCACAATCACCCGGTCGCCGCCGGTACGAATGCGTTGATCGGCAAGCGCGATGGCCTGGAGGCCGGAGGAACAGAGCCGGTTGACGGTCATGCCGGGAATCTCAACCGGAAGCCCCGCGCGCAGGGCCGCCATGCGGGCGATGTTCCAGCCCGACTCGCCCTCCGGCTGGGCGCAGCCCAGAATCACGTCGTCGACTTCGGCCTTATCCAAGCCTGGCACCCTGTCCAAAGCGCTGCCCACGGCAAATGCGGCAAGGTCGTCAGGGCGGGTGGTGGAAAGAGCGCCTTTGGGGGCGCGGCCAACGGGAGTACGAACGGCGCTGACGATTACGGCTTCGGGCATGTACTGCTCCTTGCGACTGGGAGATTGGGTCGATGGGTTTGAGGAACCCCACCCTAGCCGCAAAAACGACATCGCGGCGAGGGTGGGGCACCCAGTGTTGATGTACTTCCAGCACCTATTCCGGCATCTCCAGCAGGGTCCAGGCGCTCTTGACATAAAAGTGATAGATGGTGGTGTGGTCGATCACCGAATCGGCCAGCGCATCGTGGTCGACACGTGCCGGGCGGTGCTCCAGGCCGAGCTGCGCGTCGTGTACCTGTTGTGGCGATGCAGGATCGATACCCCAATTGAAGCCGAGAACCGCGCTTCCAGGGTGCGACTGCAGGCGCGAAGTCTCCACCACAGTGGCCAGAACAACCGGCTGGCCCTCGAATGGAGACACCCCGCCGTCGAAAAAGATGATCAGCGAGACCTTCCCCTCAACCGAGCACAGAACCGCCCAGTCTGATGAACCGGCGCGCTCCAGGCTGGCATGGACGACATTCTCGGGCCGGTGCGCCTCATAGGTTTGTGGAATGGTGCATCCGCGCCGGTTGAGCAGCTCCACAATGCTCGCAGGCAGTTCAGGAAACGAGCTGACCGGCAGATGGCGGATCAGATAAGGCGTGGAGCGGCCAGCCACGACGACCTGCCCCTGATCCACGAGAGGCTTCGGTATCGGATCCTGGCTGGAGAATGTCGCGCAACAGCTCGCCCAAATGAACGCGGCCAGTAACAACCCGCCCCTTCCCAAACCAGCGCCAACCATAGCAAACTCTCAGGATCGAACAATGCCCAGCTGGAGCAGAATGGCATCTTCGACTTTTCCCACATCATCCTTGCTCAAGGTCCCAACCCTGGAGTTGAGCCTCTGCTTGCTGACGGTGGTTAGTTGATCGGCCATCGCTTTTCGCTTTTCAGAGTTGAGACTCACAAATGCCTCGCCGGGGTAAAGGCGATCTGTGTTCGAAGTAATGGGAACAACCTGTACTCGGTTCAAATGGGCATTTGCCGCGTCGTTTGACATGACAATGGCGGGCCGTGTCTTTCTCATTTCTCCCCCCAAACTGGGATCGAAATTGACCCAATAGACTTCACCCCGTTCAATCAACGTCGCCAATTAGAGCCTCCGCCCACTCTTCGGCTTCTGCCTCCCGTGCCCGATCCGCCGCCATCATCTGATAGCCCTCCGCCAGCGCATTCTGCTTATTCCGGCTGGTCTCATACGCCGCGGCCAACACAGCATCCGCAAGCTGGTCTGGAACAATGAACCAGGTTGGATTTCCACGAGTCTGTGGCAATCCCTTGCTGCTTCGCTCATCTCCATTCCACCGAATCCCCACGGCGGGCGATTCTCCCCATTTCAGGCGCGCTACGGACCAACTCGCATCAACAGGGCCGGCGTCGTATATCACTTCTACGGATTTGACCATCTCCTTTGGCGACAGCACAGTTCTTGGGTCGTGATACATGATGATCTCCCTCTCGGACTCATCATTTCATACGTACATACGTACGTCAATTCCGTAGCGGCCTTCCGGTCTTCAGCGTAAAGGCAATCCGTTCCTGGGTCTTGCGCTCACCACACAGGGAGAGAAACGCTTCCAGTTCCAGGTCCAGCAGGTACTGCTCGCTCACCAGGGAGCCAGCCGTCACGCGGCCGCCGGCGAGGATGTATGCGGCCCAGCGGGCAACTTTCTGGTCGTGCTCCGAGGCGTAGCCGGCCTCGCCCATGAGGAAGACGCCTGTTTCGAGCGTGGCCAGCGCCGCGGCGCCGGGTGCGGGAATCTGCGTGCGCGGCTGCGGAGCCGTATAGCCCGCCGCGGCCAGCACGGCAGCCTGCTCCTTGGCGTCCAGCAGGAGGCGTTCCCGGTTCATGGTGATGCGGTCTGCGCTGGCGAGCATGCCCAGCGGCCGGGCCTCGGCTGCCGAGGTGGAGACCTTGGCCAGAGCAATGTTCTCAAACACCCGCTTGAGCGCCGCGCCCATCTCCGCTGATTGGGCAAAGCGCGAGGGCGGGTCTCTGGGGTCAGGCGGAGCGAGCGCAACTGCCTGGTCGATGGCCCGCAGCAGCATCTCCTTGGTTCCTCCACCGGCCGGAATCAGGCCCACGCCGGCCTCCACAAGGCCCATGTACAGTTCCGCATGTGGCTGGCGCCGCGCGGCGTGCAGGCAAATCTCCGCGCCGCCGCCCAGTGTGAGGCCGAACGGCGCAGCCACGACTGGACGCGGGCAGAACTTGATGGAAGCTGTCATCTGCTGGAATGCGTGGATCGTCGCGGCCACGTCGTCCCATTCTCCCTCCTGCGCGGCCAGCAGCAACTGCATCAGGTTGGCGCCGACGGAAAAGTTCTCCCGGTCGCTGGCAATCACGAAGCCGGCAAAATCGCGCACGGCATCCGATTCCGGTTTAAGCACCGAGGCGATCATCGAGAGCACGTCGCCGCCGATGGCGTTCTTGAGCGAGTGCAGCTCGATGCAGCCGATGCCGTCGCCGAGATCCACCAGAGATGCGCCGGCATTGGAGCGAACGACGCCGTTCGCGCGGCGGAAATCCGCGACGCGCGCATGGCCGGGTTGTTCGGGAATGGTCTCCCACTCGCTCGTCACCGGGTTGTAGCACTGCGGGCCGTCAGCCGAGTACCACGAAACCGGTGCGCCTGCAGGCGCTGTTTCCAGCAGTGCCTCGACGCGCGCGCTCACCGGCAGACCGAGCGACCTCATCCGGCCAACTGTTTCCCGAACCCCGGCGGCATCCCACATCTCGAATGGTCCCAGCTCCCAGTTGAAGCCGGCCTTCATGGCGCGATCGATAGAGACCACATCACCGGCGACTTCGCCAATCCGGTCCGCGGCGTAGTTCCACAGGGAAGAGAGAAACGGCCACAGGAATTTGGCAGCCTTGTCCTTGGCGGGGTCGTTGGCCAGCAGGAGCCGCAACCTTTCGGGTAATGTGGCCGCGTTCTTGGCCATCTCCAGGCTGGGGAGCGCGGGCTTGGCCGAGGGCCGATATTCGAATGTTGCCAGATCGAGCACCAGGCGCGTGTCTTTGCCGTCCGCGCCGCGGCTCTTTTTGTAGAAGCCCTGGCCAGCTTTGTCGCCGAGCCAGCCGCGCTTCACAACCTCTTCCAGCACGGAGGAAAAGCTTCCCTGCGTTACGCCCTGGGGAAAGTTTGACGCCACGTGAGCCAGAATGTCGATGCCCACCATGTCCGCAAGCCGGAATGTGCCGGTGCGCGGCCAGCCAATCGCCGATCCGGTCAGCGCATCTACCTCTTCGATGGTCAGGCCCTGTTCCAGCATGAGCATCGAGGCATTGAACATCACGGCCACGCCAATACGGTTGGCTATAAAGTTGGGCGTATCGTTGGCGAACACCACCTGCTTGCCCAGGTTTCTGTCGGCAAAGGCGGCAAAAGCTGCCACCACTCCCGCGTCGCTCTCGGCGGTTGGAATAATCTCCAGCAGCCTCATGTAGCGCGGGGGATTGAAAAAGTGCGTTCCGAAGAACCGGCCTCGATGCGATTTCAGGCAGGCTGCGATCTGCTTTACCGGCAGTCCGGAGGTATTCGTGGTCAGCACAGCGCCGGGCGCAAGATGCGGCGCCACCCGCTCGAGTAACGCCGTCTTGATGGCCAGGTTTTCCGCCACGGCCTCGATCACCCAGTCACACGAAGACAACTTAGGCAGGTCGTCCTCGAAGTTTCCCGGCGTCACCATCGCGGCCAGGGAAGAGTCATAGAAGGCGGCTGGTTTGGCCTTGCCTAGAGCTTCCAGAGCGCCCTTTGCCAAGCGGCTGCGGTCGCCTTCGCCCGCCGGAACCAGGTCAAGCAAAAGTGTTGGAATTCCGGCGTTGGCCAGATGGGCGGCAATGCGGGAACCCATGGTCCCGGCACCGAGTACAGCGGCGCGGCGAACCAGAAATGGTTGTGCGGCTAGATTGGCAGTGGGAGTTGCGGCCGGTGCGGAGGTGCTCATGCGGGATCTCTCTCCAGCGGCTTCAAGTGGATAACCATCCACCGCGCGGAAACCATGGCAGCATACGGAAGAGCGCGGGGTCAGGTCAAGGCGCAGGGGATTCTGTGGCGCAGTCCGCTCTACAGCTTCCGGCGCAGGGTTTCAAACGCCAGGTAGCCGACCAGTGCGGCAATCAGAGCGATGATGAAGTTGGTCGGGGTAAATATGTCTTGCAGGGCAAACGCCAGGCTCTTGCCCTGACCGTTGGACCCGGTAAACTCGCCCATCAGCAAATTGGAATAAAACAGAAAAATAATAAACACGACCTCGATCACCGCTCGCAGGAGCCGTGTCCCAAGCTTGCCATCTCTCGATTCTCTTTGCATGGAATTCCCAGAGTACCAACGAATTTCGTCAAGTCCAGGAAAATCGACCATTTCCCAGGCCTCACTCCTGGAATGTCTGAGCAACTCAGGATCTCCTGAAGCTCAAGCACCAAAGCTGCTGCATACTATCGCCATGAAGAATCGCTCCGTCCCGACAGATGCCGTGCTTCCCCATGTGGTGTATCGCAGTGTGCCCCGTGCCTGCGAATGGCTCACGAGAGTTTTCGGATTCGAGGAGCATTACCGTTATGGGGAACCGGTGAGCGGAGCCCAGATGCGCCTGGGCGGTGCGTACATCCAGGTCAGCGGCCCTGGTGAGTGGGGCAAAACGCCTGCCGAGCCGGGAGTTGGAACCCAGATGCTCACCGTCTTCATCGCGGATGTCGATGCGCACTACGCGAGAGCGAAGCGAGAGGGCGCAATCATCTGGGAAGAGCTTCATGAGACGGTCTATGGAGAAAGGCAATATGGAGCCGAGGATTTGGACGGACATCGCTGGCTTTTTTCCCAGCATGCACGCGATTTGAGCCCCGAGGATTGGGGCGCAACCGTCGCCTCGCCGTCCCCTTGATGACTCAGGCTCTTCGCAGGGTCATCAGCGTGATCTCCGGAGGGCAATTCAGCCGGAACGGCAGGCCCACGGTGCCGATGCCACGATTGACATAGAGCTGCAGGCCGCCCAGCCGGAACCATCCCTCGACATACTTGTGGCCGAGTTCAGGCAGTTCCACCGCGCCCAGCAAAGGCAGCCGAACCTGGCCTCCGTGGGTGTGGCCGCTCAGCATCAGGCTCACCGCTTTGCCCGCTGAACTGCGGAGCAAATCGTCGGCATAGTCCGGAGCATGACACATCAGCACAACGGGTTCATTGGGCACATTGCGAATCGAAGGAGGAATGGTCAGTTCCGGCTTTGGATCGCCGTTCACCGGATCATCAAGGCCGGCCAGCCAGAATCTCCCGCCGGCTTGCTCGATCGGCATGAAGGAGTTGCGGAGCAGCTTGATGCCGTGCGCGGTCAGCGCCTCCGTTACCTGGTCTGCTCCTACGGCAAGGTCATGGTTGCCGAGGATGGCATAGAGCTTCCTGCATTTCAGTTCGCTCAGCATCTTGGCACATTGCCATGCGGCTCCCACACCGAAATTTATTTCTTTCTTAGCAAATGCGTCGGACGCGAGCGAACCCGGAAGTATGCCTTCGCTTACAAAATCGCCGGTGAGAAACACAGCATTGGGCTGCATCCGGTTGACGCGGTCGACCACGCCGCGAAGAAAGAGCGGCTCCGTGAACTCATCCAGGTGAATGTCGCTCAACTGCGCGATGCGCATGCCTTCGAACGCCTGGGGCAATCCAACCAGGGAGACGTCGTGGCGCGTAACCTCGATCCAGTGACGCTCGATCTCGCTTGCATAAAGCGCGAGCCCGGCAGCTCCGAAGATGCCAGCTTTGAACAACCCGCGCCGGCTGACCGATCCTTGGAAGATTGATCGAGTATTCATCCTATTTCATGGTACAGTTTCGGCCGGCCGGGGCGCTCCGGAAGACCTGTGCCCTCGACCCGGGCGCATAAATTCACTGCGTAGAAACAATCTGCAAGGCTGCAACTGCCCCAGCCTCAGCGCGGCCCGTTTGACCCCCTCCGGTGGAGGGCACTAGCTTGGAAGAGGACGAATGCTGCCGTTTCGCAAGTCCCGGACAGTGAATTCGGACAAGGAGATTGGATGCAAAGCAGATTGCGCACCGCAACCCTGGCGCTGGGACTTGCGGCAATGGCGTTTGCCGGCGCCGCGGCAGCACACGCTCAGGACCTGAAGAGCTTCGAGCAGAAGATAACGACCAAGGTGCTGCCCAACGGGTTGACCCTCATCGTCTGCGAGCGGCCGGACGCGCCGGTCTTCAGCTACTCGACCTTCATCGACGCCGGGGACGTGAACGATCCGTCCGGTGAGAGCGGCCTGGCGCACATGTTCGAGCACCTGGCCTTCAAAGGCACCAGCCAGATTGGGACCACCGATTATGCAGCCGAGAAGGTTGCGCTGGCCAAGGTGGAAGCAGCCAACGCCGCCTACGAGGCCGAGTACCTGAAGCCCGTCGGCCGCGACCCACAGAAGCTCGGCGAGTTGAAGAAGGCGTTCCTCGACGCACAGACCGAAGCGCACAAGTATGTCATCCCCAACCAGTTCACGGAGATTGCCGACCGCAATGGAGCCGAGGGCCTGAATGCCGAGACCGGGCTCGACCAGACCCAGTACTTCTGGTCCATGCCGGAAAACCGGCTCGAGCTGTGGGCGTATCTGGAGAGCAGCCGTCTGGCCGACACCGTTCCGCGCGAGTTTTACAAGGAACGCGACGTGGTGATCGAGGAACGGCGGATGCGCACCGACTCCAACCCCGAGGGCCGGCTCTTCGAGCAATTTGTGGCTACCGCTTACGTGGCTCACCCTTATGGCCGCAGCAACATCGGCTGGCCCAGCGAGGTGAGCCAGATCAACGCCACTGAGGCCATGGAGTTCCATAAGAAGTACTACGTGGGCGCGAATATCGTTGTGTCTGTGGTGGGCGACGTAAAGGCCTCCGAAGCGATGCCCATGCTGGAGAAATACTTCAGCCGCGTTCCCGGCGGACCCAAGCCGGAGGAGATGACCACAGTCGAACCGAAGCAGTTTGCCGAGAAGACCGTGGTCATTCGCGACCCAAACCAGCCCATCTATATGGAGGGCTACCATCGGCCCGACTATCGCGACCCCGACAACGCGGTCTACGACGCGATCAGCGACATCCTTTCCAACGGCCGCGTTTCGCGCCTCTATCGCAGCCTGGTCCGCGACCAGCAGATAGCCGCCGTGGCCGAGGGTGTAAGCCCCTATCCGGGTGAAAAGTACCCTGGGCTCTTCGTCTTTTTTGCCGCGCCGCTGCCTGGGCATACGCCGCAGGAGATGCGCGACGCAATTCACAAGGAGATTGAGAAGCTGAGGAGTGCAGAAGTCACCGACGAAGAGCTGGCCATGTACAAAACACGTGCCCGAGCCGACCTGCTGCGCGGGCTGGCCGACAGCCAGGGACTGGCCAACGACCTGGCCGAGTACCAGGCCCGCTACGGTGACTGGCGCGAGCTCTTTCTGCAGCTCGACAAGGTAGACAAAGTGACCAAGGCCGACATTCGCCGCGTCGCCAACCAGGTGTTCACCGCGAGCAACCGTACCGAAGCCTGGACTGAGACCGAGGCCCCCACCGCCCCGGCGCAGAAGACCGAAGCGGGCAATGATGGAGGCGCGCAATGAAGAGCCTCTCCAGAAGGAACCCATTGTTGAATTCTTTTCTTCGCATCTCCATTTCGCTTGCGGCGACAGCTATCTTGCTCGCGCCTGCTGCCCTCAGCGCACAACAGGACAAGCCTTGGGAAAGAATCCCCGTCACCAAGCTCCACGACTTCAAGCCCCAGCAGCCAAAACGCATTGAACTCAAGAACGGCATTGTGATCTTCCTGCAGGAGGATCACGATCTTCCCTTTGTCTCCGGATCGGTTCTCATTCCGGGCGGCTCGCGCGATGAAAGCCCCGCCAAGGCGGGCCTGGTGGGACTCTATGGCCAGGCATGGCGCACCAGCGGGACGGCCAAGATGGACGGCGACTCCCTCGACGATCTGCTTGAGGCCAAGGCAGCGCACATAGAGACCGAAGGCGATGAAGACTCGACCGCTGTTTCCTGGGACTCGCTCAAAGGCGATGCGGACCAGGTCTTCTCGCTTGCGCTGGATTTGCTTCTGCACCCTAAATTCAGCCGGGAGAAGCTGGAGCTGGCCCAGCAACAAGAGGCCACCGGCATTGTCCGGCGCAACGATGACGAAGGAGCGATTGCCGAGCGTGAATCGGTCAAGCTGGTCTACGGAGTCAATAGCCCATATACCCGCCAGCCTGAGCTGGCCACCATCGGCGCCGTAACCCTCGACGATTTGCAGGCCTGGCACGATCGCACTATTGGCGGAAAGCTGATCGTCGGCATCAGCGGCGATTTCGACCCTGTCGCCATGGAAGCAAAGCTGCGCGCCGCTTTCGAAGGCCTCCCGCAAGTGAAGCCCGAGCCTCCTCGCCACGACATCTTCCCCGGGCCCACTCCGGGCGTGTACTTCATCAATAAGGAGGACGTGAACCAGTCGGACGTGGCGATTGTGGGCATGGGCATTGACCGCCATAATCCCGACGTACCCACGGTGGCCGTGATGAACGAAATTCTCGGCGGGGGCTTTAGCAGCCGGCTCTTTCAGAAGGTACGCACCGAACTGGGCCTGGCGTACGAAGTCGAAGGAGGAGTCACCTTCGCTTACGACCACCCCGGACCTTTGAGCGCGGTCGTGGTCACGAAGAGTCCGTCTACTGTCGAAGCCACCAAGGCGACGCTGGCTGAGATTGCCGGCCTTACCACGAAACCATTTACCGAGGAAGAACTCGCCCGCGCCAAGGACAACTTGCTCACCTCGTTTCTTTTCCGCTACGACACCAAAGACAAGGTGCTCGCGGAGCGGGAGCGTCTGGAGTTCTACGGCTACCCGGCGGACTATCTGGAGACCTACAAGGCTGGCCTGGAGAAGGTGACGATTGCAGACCTCGAAGCGGCGGCGAAGAAGTACGTTCATGCTGAAAAGCTGGCTGTGCTGGTGGTGGGTAACGGACCCGAGATCAAGCCCGGCCTGGACGAACTGAAGCTCGGCCCGGTGCGCCCGATCGACATCACCATTCCGCAGCCGGGAAGGCCCGCAGCGCCGGGAGAAAAGCCGTAACGTCCGCTGCGCGGGCCACTCATGATCAGTGCCCCACCCTTTCGCTTCTTTGCGGCGAAAGGGTGGGAGACCAAAAACCTCAACTGCAACCTGTTTAAGAGGACGACAGAAGTGGAATCGAGTTCGAACCTCGCCGTAGTCATCATGGCCGCCGGAAAAGGAACGCGCCTGAAATCGCGCCGGCCCAAGGTGCTGCACGAAATCGGCGGAAAACCTCTGCTGAGCCATGTCATCGCCGCCGCCAGCCAGATTGTGCCGCCCGCCCACATTTACGCGGTGGTCGGACACCAGGCGGAGAAAGTGAAGGCAGCCGTTGCATCTTCAGGAGTCAATTTCGTCGAGCAGGAAAACCAGCGCGGCACCGGCCACGCCGTCCAGTGCGCGCGAGAGGCAATTGCGGGCTACGAGAACATTCTCGTGCTCTCCGGCGACGCGCCATTAATTCAAGCAGACACTCTATTGAAACTGATCAGCTTCCACGGAGCCCAAAAGGCGTCGATGACTCTTACTTCCGCCGACCCCGATCAGCCCACCGGCTACGGCCGCGTCATTCACCCGACTGCCGGCACGCCCGAAGTTGTGGCTATCGTCGAGCAGAAGATGCTCACCCCGGAGCAGTTGTCCCTGCGCGAAGTGAACATGGGCCTCTACGCCTTCCGCACCGCGCCGCTGCTGGCTCACCTGGACAAACTCACCAACGACAATCCCCATGGGGAGCTCTATTTAACGGATATGGCGCAGGTGCTCCATGCGGCAGGGGAGCGGGTTGTGGCCTTCAAGACTGCCGATGCGGATGAGCTGATGGGCGCCAACACCATTGCTGAAATGATGGCCCTGGACGCCAATCTGCGCATGGCGACAGCCCGGCGCCTGATGGCTGCGGGCGTAACGATTTTCCGCCCGGAAACCTGTGTTATCGACGCGGATGTCGAAGTCGCCCCGGATACCGTGATCGAGCCATTCGTGCAGTTGCTGGGCCGCACACGCATCGGCTCTGATTGCCGCATTCGCTCCTATACGGTAGTGGAGAACTGCACACTCGGCCGTGGCGTAGAGGTTCTACAGAGCTGCGTGTTGGCCGACAGCTCGATTGCCGATGGAGCCAGCCTTGGTCCCTTCGCGCGGCTTCGTCCGGGATGCGAGATCGGCGAACAGGTCCACATCGGCAACTTCGTCGAGGCCAAAAAGACCAAACTGCGCAAGGGCGTCAAAGCGGGCCACCTCACCTATCTTGGCGATGCGGAGGTCGGCGAAGGCACGAATATCGGCGCCGGAGTGATTACCTGCAACTACGACGGCATCAGCAAACATACGACGCGGATCGGCAAAAACAGTTTCATCGGCAGCGATTCCACCCTGGTTGCTCCGGTTGAAGTGGCGGACGGAGCCTACATTGGCGCCGGGTCCTGCATCACAAAGAACGTGCCGTCCGGCGCGCTCGCCGTGGGCAGGGCTCATCAGACCAACATTGAGGGATGGGCCGAAGCCCGGCTATCCCGCCAGAAGGCGAAGAAAACTCAACAGTCCGATCCCAAGTAGACGAGGACCAAGTTTCCGAATGACGGAGAGCCCTCCGCCTGGGGCTGTTGCGTACTCGGCTACCCCGGTTTGCACGAAACCGAAAAAAGGATTCTCAACCACGGCTTTGTGTATCCAAAATAGAGTCTCAGCCGTCTCATTGGAATGTGGGAGCGATACCAAGAAAGATATTCCCCTTCGCTGCATCTGGGAGTAACCTTCCCTTAGTGATCGGGGATTTGTTGTGGAAGTGACAATTCCGGCCGGAAGCGAGAAGAGCCGGGCAATTCCACCACGTATCGTAAGCCCAACAGTGATTTGAATTTTTCCTTGTTTGATCTGCATAAGACGCATCCCAGGACTCTCTGGAATGTGGATGGAAGTTGAAAGGCGCCGCGGTCTCTGCGAATTCAGCAAGCAGAGCACCAAGGTAACCTCTATCGGGTAGACTCAGTTCGTTTCCCTGAGTTTCCCATGCGGAATTGAACAAGACATCGTTTGATGAAGCAGGTTTGCTTGCGGCGTTGCTGAGTGTACGGATTCTCGCAGAGGCAGCAGGCAGCCGATGGCTTCAGGTGTATTCGTCTTTGCAGCTTGAATGCCTGCAATGGCGATGGAGGATCCGGGCTTGGCTTTGAACCTGGTACGACCGCAAGTGGTGCCCCCAGCAACTGGCTCACGCGCAGAAGCAGATGCCCGCGCGGCGGGGCGGCAACGGCGGGCCGCACGCATCCTGGTCGTGGATGACGAACCCCATGTGAGAACCATGATCGGCTCCGCATTGGAGCGTCAGGGATACGACGTGCAGTTGGCGTGCAGCGGTCGTGAAGGCCTGGAGATCCTGGAGCGAACCGCCTTCGACCTGGTGCTTACCGATATCGTGATGCAGGATGGCAACGGCATCACGCTGCTGGAGCGCATCCACGCGCAGCAACCGCAGCTTCCGGTCGTGATGGTTACGGCCATTCACGATATCAGCGTGGCCATCGACTCCATGCGCCGCGGCGCGTACGACTATCTGCTCAAGCCGTTCGAGCGCGAGCACCTGGTCAACACCGTGCAGCGCGCTCTCGATCATCGCCAGGCCTTGCAGGATAGCCACAACTACCAGCAGAATCTGGAACAGGTGGTGCGCGCCCGCACCGAGATGCTCCGCCAGGCCATGGAGAACCTGGAGCACTCCTACGATGTAACGCTGGAGGCGCTGGGCGACGCGCTGGACTTGAAGGACTCCGAGACCGAGGGGCACTCGAAGCGCGTCACCGCTTACACCATTGCGCTGGCCCGGGCGATGGGCATCGGCCCGGCGCAGATCAAGATCATCGCCCGCGGAGCATTCCTGCACGATATTGGCAAAATGGCCATTCCCGACGAAATCCTGCGCAAGCCCGGAAAACTATCCATCGAAGAGCAGAACGTGATGCGCGAGCATTGCGCGCGGGGCTACAACATGCTGCGCAAGATCCCGTTCCTGGCTGAGTCGGCTGAGATCGTCTTTTCCCATCAGGAACATTACGACGGCAGTGGCTATCCCAATGGCCTGCGCGGGGCTGAAATTCCCATCGGGGCCCGCATCTTCGCGGTTGCGGACACGCTCGACGCCATCACCAGCGACCGCCCCTATCGCAAATCAAGAAGCTTCGACGCCGCCCGCGAGGAGATTCTGCGCTGCTCCGGGACGCAGTTCGATCCCGCCGTCGTCGAGGTATTTCTCAAGGTTCCCAATGAGTTGTGGCACGAGCTGCGCTCCGAAATCACGGGCCAGAACAAGAGATTTTCCACCTTCGATATCGCTCCCGTTCCCGACCCGCCGGCAATCTGAAATGCTTTGATTCTGCGCTGCGCAGAGCCTCGACTCTCCCCTTACCTGCAGCTGCCCTAAATTTCCCTACGGAGGAAATCATGCCCCCACTTCCCGTTCAGCAGATGGATGCGCTGCTCTCCACCGTACCCGCCTGGAAGGTCGAAGCCGGCGAGCTGGTCCGGACTTTCCAGTTTGCGGACTTCCGGGCCGCCATGCGGTTCGTCAACCGGGTGGCTGAACTGGCCGAGTCCGCCGGCCATCACCCGGACATCGATATTCGCTACAACCGGGTGCGGCTTGCCCTGGTCACCCACGACGCCGGAGGCATTACGGCCAAGGATTTCGATCTCGCAGCGCAAGCTGACAAGGCCGTCTGACTGTCCGTTCCGGGTGGGCTCTTTGGAGTTTCAGACTTCGTCGGCGGGGTCGTCGGGCGGAATCCCAAAATGTGGATTTTTGGCATCTTCTTCGGCCTGCCGGAGCTTATTCAGGGTCTGGCGGTACCACCAGGCGGCCAGTAAGCCACCGGCAACCGCAGACATTGCGGCCACAGCCCCCACCTTGAGCCAGCCAGCAGGGTGTGCGACCTCCGCCTCGGGCGTGGAAGAACCTAAAGATTCCAAAGAGCTTGCCATATGGGATAAGACCCCTGCCTGAAGTGAGTGTCGTGTTTGGACTGCAGCGCGGGCCCAGGGAAAGACTGGCCTTTAGATGCGGGAAATGAGAAAAAGATTACCCGCAATTCTCGAAAAAGAATTTCGATTTTTGTATTTGATTTCATCCCAATCTATGCTATGGTGTATATATTCCAGTGAAGGAGGCGGTAGAGCTTGCCCCTCCGGAGTTGGAAGTAAGTTGCGTCACTGGCCTCCCGGCACGAACAGCTTAACCGTTCGTGCCGTCTTTTTTTGTGCCGGAGAGCCTTCCCGGCCGGCCTGGACGCGTCCTACGTCACCCCTAACTCCGACAATGCCAGGGCGGTTAAAATAGCCCCGGAGAGACCTTTCAATGGATATGACCACCAAACGCAGTTGGATCCTCGCTCTGGGCGTCTTTACCTTGACCGCTGTCAGCTACGCGCAGTGGTCAAACCCCGCCGACGATGTGCCCGCCTACCACCCCTCCGCGCCACTGAAAGTGAGCGCTCTGCCGCCTATCCTGTCGGGCAGCAAGCTGACCGGGGAGAACTTCCAGTATCCGTGGCAGGTGCATGTGTATCAGCAAGTTGCGAAGGTCAGCAACGTGGTTTTCCAGCTTCCCTGCAACTGCCGTTGCGACCGCGCCCTGGGACACACCAGCCTGCGCAGCTGCTTCGAGGGGCTGCATGGGACCGAGTGCTCCACCTGCGCCAAGGAGGGCTTCTTCGCCTACCAGCAGACCAAGCTGGGCAAGACCCCGGCCCAGATTCGCGAAGCCATCGCCCGCCACGAATACGAGTCCATCGACCTGGAACGGCAATAACCTCGAAGCTCTAATTCACGAATTTGATCAGGGCCCGGCGCAGAGCCGGGCTTTTCTGCTTGACACATCAAATTATACCTGTTTAGTCTATGCCTTTAGCAAACAGGCCTATGACAAACTCCAGCCCACGCGATCTCTTCCCCGGCGCCCTCGAGATGATGATCCTCGAGTCGCTCCGCCGCCAGCCGGCCCACGGCTATGCCCTCGTCCAGCACATTCAGCAGCGTTCGAACAACCTGCTCCAGGTGGAAGAGGGCTCGCTCTACCCCGCGCTGCAGCGCCTGCTCAAGGCCAGGCTGGTCAAGGCCGAGTGGGGCGTTTCGGCCACCAACCGCCGCGTCAGGACCTACGAGATCACATCCGCGGGCCTTGGCCACCTTGAAAAGGAGATCTCCAGCTTCGAACGCATGTTCGAAGGCATCGCGCTGGTTCTCAATCCCGGCAAATCCACCGCCAACTAGCGAGTCATCTTCCAATGAGCTGGATTTCAGACATCCTCCGCCGCCGCACCATCTACAACGATCTCTCCGAAGAGATTCGCTTGCACCTTGAAGAGCGCACCGAGCAGTTGACGCGCGAAGGCATGAGCCGCAAGGATGCCGAGGATACTGCCCGCCGCGCCTTTGGCAATCGGACTGTAATTGAAGAGCGCAGCCGTGAAGTCTGGCAGTGGCCTACGCTGGAATCCATCTGGGCCGACATTCGCTACGCGCTGCGCCAGTTACGCCGTTCTCCCGGATTTACGATCGCCGCGGTTGTAACGCTGGCACTGGCGATCGGTGCAAACGCCGTGGTTTTTGGCATGTTGAACGCGCTCATCCTGCGCCCGCTGAATGTGCCTCAAGAGCAGAGCCTCTACGGAATCGAGCATGGCAGCGACTATGGATTTCAGTCGTATCCCGACTATCTCGATCTGCGCGACCGCAATCGCAGCTTCGAGAGTCTGGCGGCCTTTACCGCAACGGAGGCAGGGATGGACATCGGCAAAGAGCCATCCCGGGTCGTTGGCTATCAAACAACCGGGAACTACTTCGACACATTAGGCATTCAGCCGTATCTAGGCCGCTTCTTCCACAGCTCGGATGAGCGAGGCGCCAACAGCGCGCCGTATATCGTGCTCAGCTATGCTTGGTGGCACAGCCACTTTCAGGGTGACCATGGCGTAGTGGGCCGGATCGTCCGGCTGAACAAGCATCCTTTTAGCATCCTCGGTGTTGCGCCGCCTGAGTTCCGCGGGACATTAATATTGTTCTCCCCCGATTTCTATATGCCGCTTGTCAACCGGGTACAACTGGATGGCGTGAGCAACCTGAATGCTCGTGGGGACCGTTGGATTCTTGAGACGATCGGACATCTCAAGCCGGGAGTCACTTCGGCGCAAGCGGCCTCCGATTTAAACTCCGTCGGATCGTACCTCGCAAAGACTTATCCGAAAGAAGAGGGCTTAAAGAGTTTCACATTGGCGCGTCCAGGTCTCTATGGGGACATGCTTGGCGGTCCGGCACGAGCGTTTTTTGCAGGGTTAATGTTGTTAGCGGGATTGATTCTGCTAGCTGCATGCGCCAACCTGGGAGGCCTGTTTGCCGCGCGCGCCGCTGACCGTTCCCGGGAGGTTGCTCTGCGGCTCGCGCTTGGTTCGAGGCGCATTCGCATTCTGCGGCAGCTATTGACCGAGTCCGTGCTGCTTTCACTCGCCGGAGGCAGTCTGGGACTCGTTGGGAGCTTAGTGTTACTGCGCTGGCTGAGCGCGTGGAAGCCATTACCCAGGTTTCCCTTCAATGCGCCTGTAAGTCCGGACGCAAAAGTCTATTTGGTAGCTTTGGGTTTGGCGTTGGTAAGCGGCTTTCTCTTCGGTATCGTTCCAGTGCGCCAGGTGCTCAGGGCCAATCCATATGAGATCGTCAAGTCGGGGTCGAGTGCCAGGTTCGGGCGGCAAGTGACGGTCCGTGACGTGCTCCTCGTTCTGCAAATTGCCGTCTGTGCCGTTCTCGTCACGTCTTCGATAGTGGCCGTGCGCGGGCTGGTGCGCTCGCTGCACAGCAACTTTGGATTTGAGCCGCGGAACGCGATCCTGGTGGATACCGACCTGAAGATGGCCGGTTACAGCGGCGACAGAGTGCCGGCGATGCAGAGACGCATGATCGAAGCGGTGGAAGCGATTCCCGGCGTAGCGCAAGTTGCATCGGCGAATTCAACACCTTTAGGCGGGGTTGCGCTTAAGTCGGCCGTCTTTAAAGATGAAACCAGCGATCTGAGGCAATCGAACGCCGCTGCCACGGCATTCCAGTACGACATATCTCCGAACTACTTTCAAGCAGCCGGCACATCGTTGTTGGCGGGCAGGGCATTCTCGTGGATTGACGACAGAAACGCACCGCGTGTAGCGGTAGTGAATCGGGAGTTCGCGCGCGAAGTCTTTGGTTCAATTCCCGATGCGGTAGGCAGGTACTTCAAGATGCCGGATGGAACGCGAGTCGAGGTGGTGGGTCTCGTGGAGGACGGAAAACATATGAGCCTTACCGAAGATCCACAGGCTGCGATGTTTGTTCCCATGCTGCAATCGCCATCCAGTCAAACCTTCCTGGTAGTGCGGACAAAAGGCGATTTGGGCCCCGATCCGCAACAGCTGGCGGCGGCCATCAGGGGTCAACTGCGTCTTCTGGATGCAGAAGTCCCTCTGGATATCCAGACGTGGACGGACGACCTGGATTTCGCAGTGATGTTTCCACCGCGATTGGCGACGGTATCGCTGGGTGTGCTGGGCATCATGGGTGCAATGGTGGCCATTACCGGCATCTTTGGCATGGCGGCGTATTCAGTAAGCAAGCGGCTTAAGGAGTTGGGAATTCGCGTTGCGCTCGGTGCTCAACGCAGGGAATTGCTGCAAGCGGCGCTGGGGCGGCCACTGAAGTTGCTGGCTATTGGTTCGGCCGCGGGATTGCTCCTCGGACTTCTGGCGACTAAGGTGCTGGCTCATATCGTGTACCAGGCAACCCCGCGCGACCCGCTGGTCCTGGCTGGCGTTGTTCTCGCCATGCTGCTGCTGGGCCTGGTGGCTACGTGGATTCCGGCGCGACGCGCATTGGCGGCCGATCCGTTGGTCCTGCTGCGCGAGGAGTGAGCGGCGGTGCAGGCAACATCCTTCAAAATCGGAATTGGCGTAGAATAGACGAAGCAGCACGAGCCAGTTGCCCGGCTCGCTCCTCAGGTTTGGGGGCGTCACGGTTTCGACGGGATCGATTGCGGTTTAGGAGACATGTCGGGGTGTGGGCACCCGTAATCGCCTGCAAAACAAAAGTTGCCAACGATAATCTGGCACTTGCAGCTTAAT
>CAYUJM010000066.1:0-22226 GCA_964445025.1 uncultured Occallatibacter sp.
ACCCAGTTGATGCCCAGATCCTTTTCCGTCGGCGCAAACGTCTCCACCGCCAGCACATTTTTCTTGCCGGCTTTGAGAAACTCCGTGACATCGAAGTCGTAGGTGCGATAGGCGCCCGCAACTGTGCTTCCATCCGCAATCTTGTGTCCGTTGAGCCAGACCTCGCCGCGGTAGTTGATGCCTCCGAAGTGAAGCCACTGGCGCTCGCCCGCATGTGCCGCAGCCGGTGCCGTGAATTCCGTGCGGTACCACCAGCCACAGCGGTATGGGCTGTCTTGCGCCATTGGCAGGTTGGCGAAGAGGCGGCCGATCGGGTATGTCGTGCCCGGAATCTGGCGCAGGTTCATGCCGTAATACGGATCGGGAAATATGCCCGCGGCTGCCTGCGAAGCCAGAACGGTGCTGGGCACAGCCGTCTTCATCCAGCCGTCCGGCGTGAATCCGTCGGTCGAAATCGAGTCGCCCGCGGCCTGGAACTTGCAGGCCGACTGCAACTGCCAACCATCATGCAGGGGAGTAACCGTTCCCGCACACAAGACCGGAGGCAAAACGAAAACAATCAAACAGCACAGCAAGGCTCTTCTACGCATGGATCACCAGAATTCCTTCCCCTATCCAGGCCGAAGTCCTTCGCCTGGGTTCTTGCAGCATCTCGAGTTCTCTGGAATTCCCGCGGCTGGTTCGAGCTTCCATCGCCTGAGTCCCGCGGGTTCTTCCAACTTCAACACCCGGTCACACGGCCCTTTTACGCGCCGATTTCGCGGCTTTCTTGTTTCCAGCCGGCGCAGCAGAGGACATCCGCACCACCAGTTCCGGCGGCGCTCGATGCAATCGCGGCTTCTGTTCGCGCCGCTGTTCGCGCGCCTTGATCGCTTCAATCACCCACTCCGAGGCCAACAGTCCCATCTTCCTCAGCGGCTGCCGGATGGTAGTGATGGCCGGGGTCGCAACCTCCGCTGGGAGCACATCGTCAAAGCCCAGCACAGTGCAATCTTCGGGAACCCGCAGACCTGCTCCCAGCAGGCCCCGAACAACGCCCAGCGCGGTCAGATCGTCGAAAGCAAGCACAGCGGTGAAGGGCCGTCCCGAGGCCAGCATGCGCCGCGTGCAATCGAGGCCGCCTTCAAAACCAGAAGTCGGATCCACCAGGTTGGGCAATTGGAAGACGAGTCCCGGATCGAACTGGATGCCCGCCGCCGCTGCCGCACTTTGCATTCCGGCCCAGCGGGGCGCGCTGTCAAACATCTCTTCCGGCCCGCGTATCACGGCAATGCTGCGATGCCCAAGCTCATAAAGATGCCGCAGCGCCAGTGCGCCGCCGGCCTCGTTATCGACCAGCACCGAGCTAACCCCGAGCTCCGTCAGGTCGCGGCTCACAATCACGATCGGGACGTTGTTCTTTTGTACATCGCTCAGCAGGTTGGTTTCATCGAACACCCAGCTGGCAATAACAATGACGCCTTCTGCGCGCCGTTCCAGAATCATCTGCAGGTAGTCATCGAAACGCCCGCGCTCGGTCTGCGCGTCCATCAGCAGCGGCAGGTAGCTGGCCGGCTGCAGACCCTCTTGGATGCCGCGCACAATGGGGATGCAATAGGGATCGGATAGATCGTAGGCCAGCACGCCAATCGTTTGGCTGCGCCGCCGCCGTAATGACCGCGCAAAAGCATCGGGATGGTACCCCAGCTGCTGGGCCATGGTTCGGATGTGTCGGCGCGTCTTCTCGGCAACATTCCGGGACAAGGGCGCCCCGCTCAGCACAATCGACACCGTAGAGACCGAGCAGCCGCACGCGCGTGCAACATCCAGCAATGTCACGTGACCGGATCTGCGCTGTGCCACTTCTCTAACCCTCCGCGCCATGCCCCCTTGTTTCAGTTGCACGGGCGATTCATCGGCCGGATGCTTGCGCGGCGGCTTTGCCGCGCAAGCATCCGGCGGGCCCCATTTTTCCCTTGACAGGGGAAAAAATTAATCCTACATTTGCTTTCTACTATTCAAACGTTTGAATGTCAACATTTTGATAGGAGACGGCTAAAATGATCACGAAGCCTACTTGCGCATTCCTGCGAACCCTCTTCTCGACCTCGCTGATTCTCCTCCTGGCCGCAACAACCGCCTGGGCCCAGGCAGGACGCGGCGGCATCAACGGCACAGTCACCGATCCCAGCGGCGCCGTCGTCTCCGGTGCCAAGGTTACCCTCACCAACTCCGCAACCGGTTTAACGGAACATACGGTCACCACCGCCGCGGGACTCTACACCTTCGTCTCGCTCAACCCCGGCGAGTATCGGGTCACAGCCAGCCAGAAGAGCTTCGAGACCATCGCCCAGAACCATGTCGCAGTCAACGTCGACCAGGTGTCCCTGGTAAACATCACTTTGCGCATCGGCGCCACAACTGAGGTCGTCAATGTCAATGAGGCGGTCGATCTGGTCGAGCCCAGCAACTCCACCGTGGGTCAGCTCATCTCTGCCGAAACCATTGACCGCGTCCCGCTGCTTACCCGCAACGTCTTTGACCTGGTTCAGTTGAGCGCCGGCGTCACGCCCGCCAATGGCGCACCTAACTCCTCCAGCTCATTCGCCATCGAAAACATCTCCAGCGGCCGCCCCGGCGTAGATGTTTCTTCCTACACCATCAACGGCGCCATCGTCGGCTCAGTCTATTACATGGTGGACGGCAGCCCGCTGGGTATCGCCGAAAACAACGCTGCCGCCATCATTCCGGCGCTGGATATTCCCGAAGACGGCGTGCAGGAAACCCGTGTAGAGACGCAGAATACGCCGGCTTCGTACCTGAGCGGCGGCGCCGGCGTCATCAGCCTGGTCACGAAATCAGGGACCAATCACTTCCATGGCGACGCCTTCGGCGTCTTCCGTCCTGATGTTCTGGCGGCAAACGAGTATTTCAACAAACAGAGCCAGATCGGCAACGACGAGCCCAACACTCCTCCCTCCTTCCACCGTTATCAGGAGGGCGGCAGCTTTGGCGGGCCAATTGTGCGTAACAAGCTCTTCATCTTTGGCGATTATGAAGCCACACAGCAGCAACAGTTCGACGGCTCCAACGTCTTTACCGTGCCCACCAGCGCGGAGCGCACGGGCGATTTTTCTGCCGATAGCTTCACCATCTACGACCCCACGCAGCCCGACGTCGCCTCGGGCCCGATGGCAGGCACCCGCCAGCCGATCGCGGGGAACAAAATCGCCAACCCGAATCCCATCGCATTGAAGTTTCTTTCCGAGATGCCCAAGTGCAACGTCGGTTCAGGCTGCGATTCAGCCACGGATGGCGCCGTCAACAATCTTTACGTTCCAGGCCTGGATCCGACCACCGCGCAGAGATTCGATATCCGCATGGACTGGGACAAGAGTGAAAGGCAGCGCATCTTCGGGCGCTTCTCCTTCGACCGCTTGTTCAACTCGACCTTCAACGCCTTCGGGAACATGTGGGATCTCAACTACGCGCAGAACGTGACCAACGGGCGCAATGTGCTGCTGGCCGACGATTCGACGCTCAACGCAACCACCGTTCTGCAGCTTCGCTACTCCTTCACGCGCCACTATGAGAATCAGGGCGGCGATCCCCGTCAGGTTGGCTTCGATATCACCACGCTGGGCTTCCCTGCCTCGCTGGCCTCGCAGGAGGTGTACAAGATTCTGCCCTTCATGCTCTTTGATGACGTAGGAGGCGGCGTGGGCGGCACCGCGGACTACAACACCTTCCAGTACGCCAGCGAAAACAGCGACGCGGACGCCTCGATTACCAAAGCATGGGGCAAGCATGAATTCTCCACTGGCTTTGAGTACTTGAAGCGGTTCCTGAACGTCGGCCAGCCGGCCGCTCCCTCTGGCGCTTATGCCTTCGGCATCTCGGCAACCGATCAGACCGTTGCCTCGGCAAGTGGCGGCAGCGACTTTGCTTCCGCCTTGATCGGTGTGGGAACAGAGCCGGGAACGGAATCGGATGGGTACCCGAGTTTTTCCCAGGATCTGTTCGCGGCCGAGTCGAGCCCCTACTATGCAGCCTTTGTCGAAGACACCTACCGGCCCAACCAGGCCATCACCATCACTGCCGGACTCCGCTGGGACATTTTTGGCGGCAAGACGGAACGTCATAACCGCCTGGAATACTTCAATCCGAACGCGACAAGCTCCGTTGCCGGAGTTTCCTATACTGGTGCCGAAATCTACTCGAGCAGCGGTGCGCGTTCGCCTTTTTCGTCCAACCTGGCCGACCTTGGCCCGCGCCTCGGACTCTCCTGGCAGCCCGCGCCGCACCTGGTGGTCCGCGGCGGCGCAGGCTATTACTATGGCCCCAGCCCGCACATGGTGGCCGGCGCAGGGCTCGACAGCGATGGCTTCACCACCGACACGCCGTGGAATGCGACGGCCTATAATCAGGACCCGAACACGATTGCCTGGGACTGCGCCAACGTGGGAGTATGCGGGGACTCGGGCAACACTGTCATGGTTGCATCCCTCAGCAACCCCTTTCCCAATGGGCTGGTTCCTCGGTTGAGTTCCCCCACCGGCCTGGGGAACAATCTGGGCAACTCGCTCAATACCATGCTCCACTCCCAGCGCACCCCCACCACGTACAACTTCAACTTTGGCTGGGAGTATGAGTTTCCCCATCAGGTCGTCCTCAGCGCCGGTTACGTGGGCAGCCGCGGCCTCTTCCTGCCGCTGGGCTCGGTCGATTTGAACCAGCTCGACCTCGGCACCATCGCCAGCAATGGGCCGGCGCTGCTCAACAGCAACGTGATCAATCAATGGGCGGCCATTCAACCGGCCACCAATGCCAACTCCGGCTCCGCCACGGTTCCCCTGTGGGTTTCGCTGCAGGAGTTTCCTCAATTCGGCAACGGCAGCTACGGCGCGGGCAACGGCGTGAATGTGCACGGCTATCCCGGCGGCGACTCCGAATATAGCTCCCTGCAAACCAAGCTTCAGAAGAGGCTCTCGCATCACTTTTCCGCTCTGGCCAGCTTCACCTGGGCCAAGCTGATCACCGATGACGGCAATCCTCCGCTGGGCTTCGTCGGATCGCACGGCGGTTCAGCACAGGACTGGAAAAACATCAGCCTCGAACATGCGATCAGCCCGCAGGATGTGAAATACCAGTTCACCGGCGACGTGTCCTACGACTTGCCCATCGGCAGGGACCGCGCACTGAACCTCAACGGCGTGGGCAACGCCATCCTGGGCGGATGGACGGGAAACGCGATCGCCTATGTCAGCACCGGTGTTCCCATCGCCACGCCGCTGGTGGGCGCCGGCACCTCCTACTTCAACCAGCGGCCCAACCTCGCCTGCAATCCTCGCAGCGGAGCGCCGCACACAGCGACCACGTGGTTCAATTACAACTGCTTCACCATTCCCAGCAGCTCGTTCGTCGCCGGGAATGCTCCGGCGTATCTTGACAACGTGCGCACCATGGGAGCCCGGGACCTCGATCTCTCGCTCTACAAGCACTTCTCTGTTGGCAAGGAGAGAGACATTCGCCTGGAGATCTCTTCCTACAACATCTTCAACCGGGCGCAACTGGGGATGCCGGGTACCCCGGGCATTACCGCCGTACAGACGAATCCGGCACAAGCGGCCGTATTCGGACAGATCACGTCGACCGTTAACTCGCCGCGCCAGTTCCAGTTCGGCTCACGCTTCACCTTCTGATCAAGCCGTCACCACGGCGCGGGCGGAACCTCTTGGAGTCCGTCCGCGCCATTTTTTTTGAGCGTCAGCGATTGTCTGCAGACGATTTCGCCAAATCGAATAAGATAAATCTCCATGGCTATCCTTTTCGAGAAACTTCAACTCAAAGATCAGCAGGAGATTCTCGTTCTTAACGCACCGGCGAGCTTCGAGATCGAGCTATCTCGCCTGCCCGCACTTCAGATCCATCGCACCATCGCGGCGCTTCCCGAGATCCGCTTCTCGCTGGCCTTCGTGACCAGACAGGCCGAGGTCGACGTGCTCGCGCCTAAAATTGCCGCGCGCGCCAAGGGTGATGCGGCAGTCTGGTTCGCCTACCCCAAAGGCACTTCAAAGAAATACACATGCGATTTCAACCGCGACACCGGCTGGGCCGCGTTGCAGGCCGCGGGGTTTGATACTGTCCGCTCCATCGCCATCGACGAAGACTGGACCGGCCTCCGCTTCCGCCGCAAAGAGTACATCAAATCGCGCTGAATCCGCGTGGCCCGTTAGGAAAACAGCCCCGGCAGCACTTCCCCGGCCTTGCCTTCCACCACATGCGTAAACGCGCCGGCGTTCAGCGGCCTTTCCGGTCCCACATAGACCGTGCGTGCACCGTGCTGTCGCGCCCAGTGCACAAAATTCGCCGCCGGATACACCGACCCCGAAGTCCCGATTACCACCATCAGCGTGGCCTTCTCAATCTCCGCCTGAATCCGGTCCATCTCCAGCGGAATCTCGCCAAAGAAGACAATGTGCGGACGCATCCTGGCCCCGCAGGAGCACCGTCCCACTTCACTCAGGCTCTTGTAAACCGTACGGTCCTCGACCGGCTCCGTGCCGCATTCGTCGCCGCAGCGCGCCTTGGCCAACTCGCCATGCATATGCACCAGTCGCACGTTTCCTGCGCGCTCGTGCAGGTCGTCCACATTCTGCGTGCACAGAAAGAACCGGTCACCCAGGCGCTTCTCAAGTTCCGCAAGCGCAAAGTGCGCCGGATTCGGAGCGGCAAGTGCTCCCTGCGCCCGCCGCTGCGAATAGAACTCCCACACCAGGGCCGGATTGCGCTGCCAAGCCTCGGGCGTGCAAACATCTTCGATGCTATGTCCCGCCCAAAGCCCGTCCGACGCGCGAAACGTGGGCAGTCCGCTCTCCGCGCTGATGCCCGCCCCGGTCAGAACAAACACCCAGTCGTCTGCGCCAACCTCTATGGTTTTCACAACCCTGTCCCCGCTCGGACCGCCACAGCAGACATCACTAATCCCTATTCCTTAGTCCCTATTCCCTGTTCCCTATTCCCTGGTCCCTGCCTTCTCACGGCTCCAGCAAAATCTTCCCCGTCGTCTTCCGCGATTCCAGATCGCTCTGCGCCTGCGCCGCGTCCACCAGCGGATACATAAACTCGGTGCGCAGCTTCAGTTCCCTGCTGGCCGCCCAGCCCAACACATCGCCGGCGCGCCACTCCAGCTCCGCCCGCGTTGCGATGTAGTGCCACAGCGTCGGCCGCGTCACAAACAGCGATCCCTTGCTGCTCAACTGGATCAGGTCGAACGGAGGCACCGGCCCGCTGGAAGCGCCAAACAGCGCCAGAAGCCCGCGCGGACGCAGGCAGTTTAAGCTGCCCTCGAAAGTCGTCCTGCCCACCGAGTCGTACACCACGTCCACACCCTTGCCTGCCGTGAGCCGCTTCACCTCCGGCTCAAACTCCTTTTCCCCGTAGAGAATCACCTCGGACGCGCCGGCCTCGCGCGCGAGTACTGCCTTCTCCTCGGTCGAAACCGTCGCAATCACCCGCGCGCCGATTCGCTTCGCCATCTGCGTCAGCAGCAGTCCCACGCCACCCGCGGCGGCATGGATCAGCGCAGTGTCCCCGGCTTTGAGCGGAAATGTGGAATAAGCCAGGTAATGCGCCGTCATGCCCTGCAGCATCCCTGCGGCCGCCTGCTCCATGGTCAGGCCCGCCGGTATCTTCACCAGCTGCGTGGCGGGAACCAGCGCATATTCGGCATAGCTGCCCAGCACACCCACCGACGCCACTGCATCCCCGGCCTGAAATCCGGTCACGCCTGGACCAAGCTCCTCCACCGTGCCCGCGGCCTCGCTGCCCGGCACCAGCGGCAGCGACGCTTTGTACACACCTTTGCGGAAGTAGATCTCAATGAAGTTGACCCCGGTGGCCTCTACACGGATCAACACCTGACCCGGTCCCGGCTCGGGAATGGGCAATTCGGCCAGTTGCAATACCTCCGGCCCGCCAGTCTGCTGAATTTGGATAGCTTTCATGTCACGGCCAGAATGCACCCTCAGGCCGGGGCTCTGCAAGCTGTCTGTGCCGAGAGTGCGCAAGTGCGATCCACTTTGCATCGTCCCCAGACACAGCAAACCCCGCCTGGGCGCATGCCCAAGCGGGGTTTTTCTATTCCCTGTTCCCTGTTCCCTGCTTTTTCAATCCCTGTCCGAAAGCAGGCTTTGCTCTTCCGGCGAAATCAGCCGCACCAGTCGATCGACGGTGTACGGGGCGCGGTTCTGCATGGTGTGATAATGGCGCACCTGTAGCTCGCCCAGCAGTCCTATGGCCACCATCTGGATGCCGGCCAGGATCATCACCGCGCCTACAACAAACAGCGGCCCGTGCTGGTCCATCAGGCTCTGGTGCGGATGTATCAATTTCAACACCAGCAAGGCCATCGATATGATGCTGCCCAGCAGGATCCCCAAGGCGCCGAAGCCGCCAAAGAAGTGCAGGGGACGGCTCATGTACCTGAGCAGAAAACGAATCGTCAAAAGATCGAAGAAGACGCGGAAGGTTCGTCCAATGCCGTAGTGGCTCCTGCCGCGCTCGCGTTGCAGGTTCCTGATTGGAATCTCGCAGATCGACGCGCCATACCAGCTTGCCAGGGCGGGGATGAAGCGGTGCATCTCTCCATATAGCGGGATGTTCTGGATCACTTCGCGGCGATATGCCTTGAACGTCGTTCCAAAATCATGGATGTCGACACCGGACAGCCTGGCCATGATCCAGTTGGCGCAGAGCGAGGGAATGCGGCGCATGACAAAGTTGTCGATCCGCTCTTTGCGCCATCCCGACACCACGTCGTATCCCTCTTCCAGCTTCTCCAGAAAGGCGGGAATGTCGTTGGGATCGTGTTGCAGATCGCCGTCCATGGCCAGAATGAACTCGCCCGACGCGTGGTCGAATCCGGCTGCCAGTGCCGACGTCTGTCCAAAGTTCCGGCGCAGCTTCACCACCAGGGCGCGGCTGTCGACGGCGGCAATCTCCTCCAGCAGCTTGTACGAGCGATCGCTGGAACCGTCATCGACGAACACCATCTCAAAACTGTCGCCGACCTGCTCCATCACTTGCTTAAGGCGCGCATACAAGGCGGTGACATTCTCTTCTTCGTTATGAAAAGGAACGACAATCGAGTACTTCGCCATGATGCAAGTATAGATGCATTTGAATTGAAAAGGATTTCTCTTTAAGTAACGCGGCGCACGGTTCTTGTGTTAAAAACGAACGCCGGCTGCTCGCTCGCTCTGGAAAGCCTTACCGGTCGAGCTCGTCCAGCATGGCCTGCATCTCGCTCTGTGCATGGCGGTTGCCGCTGCGCGCGGCACACCCGATCCCGGCCTTCAACCGCTCCACTGCCTCTGCCGTCCGGCCCGCCTGGGTAAGCGTCTGCGCCGCCATAAAGTAGCCCGCCGTGTACTCAGGATCGTTCCTGAGCAGCGTGTCGAACTCCTCCAGCGCAGCTGCCGTCTCGCCGCGGCCGGCCAGCTCCATCGCCACGCCGTAGCGCGCGAAGCTGTTCTTGGGATCCATCGCCAGAATCTCTTTTAGTCCTGAAAGCTTATCCATTCTGCCCTTGTTCGGCCTCCGCTGCGCTCCGGCTGGCCGGAACCATTTGCACATTTGGCTGGGATTGCCGAAACTGGAACTGGATGCCTCGACATGAGGTCTCGTTCCGCACCGGCTGCCGCCAGTCCCATTCTACCCGGCGTCTGCCCGTCCGGCTCGACCAGGTCCAACACGTAAGACAAGGGAGCCACACCGCAATGAGTTCGACCGGAACCAGCCCCGCAGCCCGCACAGTGGCCAGCACCCAATCCGAGATGACTGAGATCATTCTGCCCAACGACACCAACACGCTGGGCAACCTGCTGGGCGGACGCTTGATGCACTTCATCGACCTCACCGGCGCCATGGCTGCATATCGCCACGCACGCACCAACGTCGTCACCGCCGCCATGGACCACATCGACTTCATCCGCCCAGTTCAACTTGGCGACCTCGTTACCCTCCGCTCCAGCGTCAATCGAGCCTTTAACACCTCCATGGAGGTGGGCGTCAAGGTGTGGGCGGAACACACCCGCACCGGAGAGATCGTGCACGTGGCCAGCGCATATCTGGTCTTTGTCGCCATCGACGACAAGGGACACCGGCAGCATGTCCCGGAAGCAGTACCGGAGACCCCCGACGAGATTCGCCGCTTTGAGGGTGCGCTGCGCCGGCGCGAACACCGCGAGGCCGAGGCTGTTCGCCGCCATCACGCCAAACTCGCAACCGCCGCTGAAGAAGAAGCCGCCTCCCGTCCGTGACCTGGCGGCTTCAATCCGAGTGCAAACTGCAGCTCACCTTTGGAAACGGATGCCAGCTCCCTTGCCTGTTCCCAGTGTTCAACTCGATTTTCCGCGCAGAATCGTGTGCCTCACCGACGAGACCACTGAGGTTCTTTACCTGCTCGGCGAACAGGACCGCATCGTCGGCGTCTCGGGCTATGCGACCCGCCCCCCGGAGGCGCGCCGCAAGCCGCGTGTCTCTGCATTCAAAAGCGCGAAGTTCGACGCCATCCTCGCTCTGAAACCCGACCTCGTGCTCACCTTCTCCGACGTACAGGCGGAGATCACCCGCCACCTTGTTCTGCGCGGGGTTACAGTTCTCAACTTCAACCAGCGCAGCATCGCGGAAATCCTCGACATGATCGGCGTCCTCGGCCGCCTGGTCGGAAAACAAAGCGAAGGAGAAGCCCTGGTCGAGAGCCTGCAAAGCGAACTCGCGGCCATAGCAGAGTCCGCTGCAACCTTCCCGTATCGTCCGCGCGTCTTTTTCGAGGAGTGGAAAGATCCCCTCATCAGCGGGATTCAATGGGTTGAAGAACTGGTCGGAATCGCAGGCGGCGAAGTCATCTTCCCTGAATTGGCGCGGTACGGCAAGGCACAGGATCGCGTCGTCGATCCAGAGACGGCCGCCCATCGCGACCCGGAGGTGATCCTCGCCTCCTGGTGCGGAATGAAGGTGAATAAGGCTCTCATTCAGTCGCGTCCGGGATGGTCCTCCATCAGTGCGGTTCGCAACAGACATGTTTACGAGATTAAATCGACCTATATTCTTCAACCGGGCCCCGCTTCCCTGACCGAAGGCCTGCGCCAGATTCATTTCATCCTTGCGCACATTGTTGGCGTACCTGTCTTGCCGAAGCTGCATCCGAAAGAGAAGCTCGATCCCGCCCTCCTGATAAAATCGAGCTGAGGTCGGCCTGCGGGATTGCCTCATCAGGCAATCCGATCGACTTCCCCGATCGCACGTCGCCGGATCAAAGCCCGCAGAGTCTTTCTTCCGAACAAGGAGCAACATGGCCCACGCCCCCAATATGCCCGCCCCGGTCGCCCTGCCCGGCGTCTCCAAAATCGTAGCCGTCGGTTCCGGCAAAGGCGGAGTGGGCAAAACCACCGTCGCCGTCAATCTCGCCATCGCGCTCTCGCGGCTCGGCCAGCGCGTAGGTCTCATCGACGCCGACATCTACGGCCCCAACGTTCCGCTCATGATGGGCTCGTCGCAGCCGCCCGCCGTCGCTCCCGGCAACCAGATCATCCCCAACCTGACACACGGCATCAAGACCATCTCCATCGGTTACATCTCTCCCGGTGACAAGCCGCTGGTGATGCGCGGGCCCATGCTGCACCAGATCATCCGTCAGTTCCTGCAGCAGGTGCAGTGGGAAGAGCTCGACTACCTCATCGTCGATCTGCCTCCGGGCACAGGCGACGTGGTCATCTCGCTGGTGCAGACCGTGCCGCTTACCGGCGCAATTGTTGTCTCCACACCGAGCGATGTCAGCCTCCAGGACGCGCGCAAGGCCCTGGAAATGTTTGCGCAGGTAAACGTCGAAGTCCTCGGCATCGTCGAGAACATGAGCCACTTCACCTGCCCGCACTGCCACCATGAGATCGACATCTTCTCCAGGGGCGGCGCCGAGCGCACGGCAAAGCAGTTCAACATTCCCTTCCTCGGTTCCATTGAACTGGTCGCCGCCATCCGCGAAGGCGGTGATCGCGGACTCCCCGTGGCCCTCGCCGGTCCCAAGAGCCCGCAGGCCGCGGAGTTCTACGGCATAGCCGAAAAGCTGATGCTGCGCGCCGAAGCTGCTGCCGCCGCCGCATCCGACGTGATCGAGATCAGCTAGCGTTCTGCCGCAAATTCGTAGATGCGGGCGCATACCCTTCGCCAGCCATGGTCCGCGCAGATGAGTCTTCGTCTGCGGAGCGGGCGCGCACGGCGTGGGAAACCAACCGAATGCTGGAACAACGCGAGGAACCGCATTGACTGAAAAAATCCTGATCCGCCCCCTTCAACCTTCCGACTTTCCGCGTTGGAAGCCCTTGTGGGACGGCTACAACGCCTTCTACGGCCGCAAAGGCTCGAAGGCGCTGCCTGACGCTGTCACGCAAATGACCTGGTCGCGCTTCTTCGATGCATATGAGCCCGTGCACGCGCTCGTTGCCGATCTCGAGGGCCAGTTGATCGGCCTGGTGCACTTCATCTACCACCGCAGCACCATCTCGATTGGCCCGACGTGTTATCTGCAGGATCTTTTCACGCGGGAGTCTGCGAGGGGCAAGGGCGTGGGACGCGCCCTCATTCAACATGTCTATAAGCGCGCGCAGCAGGCTGCCTGTAACCGTGTTTACTGGCTCACCCACGAAAGCAATGAAACGGCCATGAAGTTATACGACAAAGTCGCCGAGAAATCCGGCTTTATTGTCTATCGCAAGCCACTCTGACGCCGATTTCATCGATTCCCTCCGCAAGAAAGAAAGAGAGCGGGGCGAGGACCCCGCTCTCTTTTGCTTGCAACGCGCAGTCTAGCGCCAGTGTCCTTCCACAAACACCCACCCGCCGCCACGCCGCTCGTATCTGTGCGCTACCCAGCGCGCTCCCGGATGCGGGGGACGCTCATAGTGCCCGGGAACCCACGCGTAGCGTGCGCCGTCCCAGCGGTGATAGCCGCCAATCCAGATGAAACCCGCTGCCGGGGGCGGTCCAGGATGTTCCACAACCACAGGCGGCGGCCCGATGCGAATCACGACCTGCGCGTAAGACGCCGCAGGCAAAAGAGTGAGAGCAAGCAATACTGCCAATACAGTCTTCTTCACGATGAGTATCTCCTCGGGAATCGGATACCGGAATCCTTTGTGCGTTCCGGCGCGTTGTTAATTTCAACGCGATGCCGCGGAAATAGTTGCGCTCCCGCATCACGGCATCTGGAACATCCATCCCGTCAATTGGATGTCCCACGCCTGTGTCAAGCGACGAGCCTCTTTTCCACAAAGCTCGTCGCCTTACCCGCAAATGTGCTCTGGTTTCGCTCTCGATCAGAGGAAGTAGTCGAAGTCCGTCTCGATCTTCAGCCGCCGATGGATCTTGAGAATATGCCCGGGCAGCTTCGATGGATTCAACTCCACGTAATTGCGCGGCCCGTTCCACATGTAGCGCGCGCCGGTCAGCAGATCCTCTGCTTCGTAACCGCGATCCTGCGGAATCTGCAATTCATCGAGCGGCAGTGTTACGAAGCCGGACTGCGTGTGATGCGGATCGAGATTGACGACGACCAGAATCAGATTCGACCGGTCTTCCGACTCCTTTGTGTAGCAGATCAGCTGGTCATTCTCGGTGAAGTGGAACTTGAGCGACCAGTCGCTCTGCAGCGCGGGGTTCTCTTTCCGAATCTCATTCACGCGCGTGATCAACGGCCGCATGCTGTCCGGCTGTTGCAGATCCCAATGCCGTATCTCGTACTTCTCCGAATTCAGATACTCTTCGCTGCCGCGTCGCACAGGAACGTGCTCCATCAACTCGAAGGCAGGGCCGTAGATGCCGTAGTTCGAGCCCAGCGTTGCCGCCAGCAAAAAGCGAATGCCAAACACTGCGCGTCCGCCAATTTGCAGGAACTCGGTAAGAATGTCGGGCGTGTTGGGCCACTGGTTGGGGCGGAAGAACTCGCGTACCGGCGTCTGCGCTAGCTCGGTGAGGTAGGCTATCGTCTCGCTCTTGGCGTTGCGCCAGGGGAAGTAGGTGTACGACTGGCTGAATCCCACCTTGGCAAGCCGGTACATGATCTTGGGGCGCGTAAAAGCTTCGGATAAAAACAGCACCTCCGGATGCTCGCGCTTGATCGCCGGAATAGCCCACGCCCAAAAAGGAAAAGCCTTGGTATGCGGGTTATCCACGCGGAAGATGGTCACGCCTTGCGCGATCCAGTAGTCGAAGACGCTCTTCAACTCCTCCCACATGCCGTTCCAGTCTTCGCTCTCGAAGTCGAAAGGATAGATGTCCTGATATTTCTTGGGCGGATTTTCGGCGTATTGAATGGTTCCATCGGGCCGCTTGCGGAACCAGTTCTCGTGCTCGCGCACATACGGATGGTCAGGCGCAACCTGGAAGGCGATGTCGAGCGCCACCGCCAGGTCCAGTTCTTTCGCTCTGGCCACAAAGCGGCGAAAGTCCTCGAGCGTGCCGAGTTCCGGATGAATGGCCTTGTGCCCGCCCTCCGCCGAGCCGATGGCCCAGGGGCTGCCGCAATCGCCCGGCTGCGATTCGGGGTTATTGTTGGGGCCCTTGCGGAATTTCGTGCCGATAGGGTGAATGGGCGGCAGGTAAACAACGTTGAAGCCCAGTTCCGCTATGTAAGGCAGGCGCTCTTCGCAGTCAGCGAATGTCCCGTGCTTGCCGGGCTCCTCCGCCGTTGAGCGGGGAAAGAACTCGTACCACGCACTGAACCGCGCAATCACCGGATCGACCACGACGGTGTATTCGCTCTCCGACTCGGTTGCAAAACGCTTGTCCGGGTGGCGCAGCGCCATTTCGTACAGCTTCGGGTCGGTAGCGCATGCGCGCAACTCCGATGGCTCCAGCCCAGAACGAAGCATCTCTGCCCGTGCCCGCAGCCACTCGGCATCGCGTCCCGCAGCCCGGTCTGCCGCAGCGGCCACAAGGTCGGCGCCAATCATGTAGTCGACCCCGGCATCGCTCTCCGCCTTGATGCGTTTCAGCAGATCGCGTTGCCAGGTTTCGAAATGATCCACCCACCCCTGCACCTTGAACCCGTAGCGGCCCAGCTCCGCCACGCGGAAGGAAGCAGTCCAGCGGTCGTTGCCATTCACGATGGCGCGCATGGGAATCTCGACCCATTCCCCCGACCCTTCGCGATGCGCCAGCAGAGAGGCGGCGATGGCGTCGTGGCCGTCGGTAAAAATGTCGGCTTCCACGCGGACATGGTCGCCCACCGTGCGCTTGACCGGAAACCGGCCTCCGTCCACCGTGGGAGAGACTGCTTCAATGATGACGCGCTTGCGTCCATCCTCATGAGTCAATGTCATCGTCGATCCTTTATTGCTCCTGCCGGTTCGCCGCGGGCGCAACCCGTCCATGGAAGAGCCACGCGTGGGCAGGCTCGCCCATCAATGCTTCGCGCCCTTTTTCCGCCTCTCGATCAACTCCCGGTACAAATGAATGGTCTGGTGCGCGATTGAGGTCCAGCTGAATACATCTTCCACACGCCGCCGCCCCGCATCGCCGAACCGATGGCAGCGCTCGGGATCCTTCAGCAATGCAAGGATTCTCACCGCGAGATCGCGCGCGAAGGTCTCCGGATTGCGAGGAAAGCTGGTTACCGGGTCCTGGTCGAACGGCACCAGGTAGCCTGTCTTTCCATCCACCACCACTTCCTTGATGCCTCCGGTTGCGCTGGCCACAACCGGCGCGCGGCATGCCATGGCTTCAAGGTTGATGATGCCGAAGGGCTCGTAAACAGAAGGGCAGCAGAAGACGCGGCAGTTGCTGTACATCTGAATGGCCTCCTGCTTGGTGAGCATCTTCTCGATCCACACAATGCGCGGATGGCGAGCCCGTGCAGCCTCGACCTTTTCGCGCAACTCGACGGCAATCTCCGGCGTGTCCGGGGCGCCCGCGCACAGCACCACCTGCGTCTCCGGGGGAAGATAGTTGATCGCATCCACCAGGTGAGTTACGCCTTTCTGCCGCGTGATACGTCCCACAAAAAGCACATACGGCACCTCCGGGTCGACTCCGTAGTCCGTCAGCGCCTTGGTCTCTGCGGTCTTCTGATACTCGTTCAGGTCGATGCCGTTGTAGATCACGTGAATGCGGTGCGGATCGACTTGCGGGTAAGCCGTCTGTATGTCTGCCTTGGTTCCCTGCGATACCGCGATGATCGCATCGGCATCCAGAATCGCCGTGCGCTCCATCCACGAACTCATCGCATACCCGCTGCCCAGTTGCTCCGCCTTCCATGCCCGCAGGGGCTCAAGCGAATGTGTGGTCAACACAAAGGGCACGCCGTAGAGCTTCTTCGCCAGGTATCCGGCCATGGAGACATACCACGTGTGTGTATGCACCACGTCGATGTCTTCGAGCGCCTTCACTTGCGTCAGGTTCAGGCTGAAAGCCTCCAGCGCTCCTTTGAACTTGCCGTCGGTGCCATTGCTGATGTCGGCCCATGGTTCGGCGCCGCGCACATGCAGACTTCCCTCGTCGGATTGCTGCGGCCCCCAGCAATGCACCTCGACTTCGATCTCCTTCGCCAGCTCCCGGCTCAAATAATCGACATGGACTCCAGCCCCTCCGTACACCAGAGGGGGATATTCGCGTGTAAACAACCCGACTCGCATGGGTCTTCCTTTGGGTGAATCGATTGCCGGTTCCTACTTGGATGTGGAGGTATGCAGTGCACTTCCTGTCGCGATGAGTGTATTCGGTGACCCCACCCGGTGCAACCCCAACTCTGGGTGCCCCATCCTTGACGCGCTTTTGCTTCTCGCGGCAAGGGTGGGAGAGCACAAGCGTCAGGCCGAATTCTTTCTCCTCACGCCGCCTCAATCTCTTCCGTGAGCGCCTCCGCGGCCGTGATGCAATCCCCCCTGCTCACGTCCAGATGGGTCACCAGCCTCACGGCGCTCGGCCCCACAGCGCTCATCAGAATTCCCCGCGCCTTCAGCCGTGCCGTCAAATCTGCCGCGCTCCGGCCGCCCGTGAGCCTGAAGATCACAATGTTGGTTTCGACCGCATCCAGGTCGATCTCCGCGCCCTCGGTGTGCGCCAGCGCCTCGGCCAGCAAGCGCGCATTGGCATGGTCCTCATGCAATCGCTTTGGCCCCTGCTCCAGCGCCATCAATCCGGCCGCGGCCAGCACGCCCGCCTGGCGCATGCCGCCGCCCAGCGCTTTGCGGAACAGGCGCGCTTGGTCCATCAATTCCGCCGGCCCCGTCAGCATGGACCCCACCGGCGCGCCCAGTCCCTTCGACAAACAGAACATCACCGTGTCGAATCCGCGCGTCAGCGCCTTCACATCCACACCCAGCGCGACTGCAGCATTGAAAATGCGAGCTCCGTCCAGGTGCGTGGGTAGCCTGCGCTCTTTTGCGCCCGCCCAGATCTCCTCCAGCACGGCAACCGGGGTGCAACCCCCGCCAGCCAAATTCGCCGTATTCTCAATCTCGATCAGCCCTGTCGCCGCGCGGAACGCTCCCCGCGCATAGATGGCCGGCTCAATGTGCTTCCAGGTTAGAATCCCGCGCTCGGCCGGAACCGCACGCACCAGGCAGCCGGAAAAAACTGCAGTGGTGGCCATCTCCCAGTCCAGAATGTGCGCGCGCGACTCCGCAATCACCTCCTGGCCGGGTTGCGTGAGCAGGCGGATCGCAATCTGGTTACCCATCGTTCCGGTGGGCACAAACAACGCCGCCTCGCGCCCGAAAATCTCCGCCGCTCGTCGCTCCAGGTGGTTTACCGTCGGGTCTTCGCCGTAGACGTCGTCGCCCACCTCTGCGGCTGCCATCGCCGCCCGCATCTCAGCCGATGGCCGCGTCACCGTATCCGAACGCAGATCAATCATTCCTGGCAATGCCTTCTTCCCTCCTCGCTTCTCGTTTACCTGTAATGAATGGAGCTTGGCGTTGCGATATGCGCGTCCCTAATGGACACCGAACACGCTGCAGGGAACGTTCTGCGCGATCGTGTACACAGTGCTCCACATACGGGACACGCGGTCATGGCGGCGATGCAATCCGATGACGAGCAGATCAACTTTGTGCGCGCAGACGAAATCGACAATTCCGTCCGCGGCTTCCCCGTCCAACAAGTGGGTCGCAAGCTGTACGCCCTCGCGCGTCGCAAGCGCCCGCGCGGCGGCCTGCAGCTGCTCATAGAACTTCGAGCGATCTTCTTCGAGCGTGGCCTGCATGCAAGCATCGGCACCCGCGGCGAATGCGGTGTACGCGGGAAGCCTTTCCATTACAGTGATCGCCGAAAGTCCAACACCAAGAGTTTTGGCAAGCTCAATCGCGGCAGTCAGCGCCCGGGCCGCTTCCGGAGATTCGTCATAAGCAACGGCAATGTTCTTGAACATCGTCCCCTTTCTCTTGCCCTCCCGCTCAATCCCTAATCCCTGTTTCTAAGGTATCTGCGCCATCGGAAGCTCGATCACCGGATTCCTCTTGCCATCCTTCATCGCCACTGCCCACATCCCGTGAAAGTTCTGTCTCAGCCCCGGCTGCGCTTTCAGCAGCGCGCTCAGCACCGCGGTGGCTTCGGTCCGCACTGCGGCCGGATCCGTTACGCCCGTCGACTCGTACACCACGGCAAGGTCCGGCTGGCGCAGGCTTGCATCCAGGCGCACCGCATCGATCTTCCAAGTCCTGTCCCCCTCCTGCAGCGTGTAGGGAAACACATCCTGCGGCGAATTCTTGATCTGTGACTGCTCCTGGCCCAGCTTTTCCAGGTTGGGCGAGGAGAGAAAGTCCACAGGCACCAGCAGATAACGCGCCGCCTCGTAGCTGTACCATGCGCTCCACGATTGATCGTCTTTCATCAGCTCCCGTGCTCGAGACCAGTACCACACGCCGTCGTGCCCATCGAAGTTTCCCTGCCGCACCGTGAGCCCGGCCAGCTTCCAGCCTGCCGTTGCTCCGGTTGGGTCCCAGGCCAGCACCAGCCCCACCTGTCCGGCGAGCGGAGCTCCGGCGGCATCGGCCAGCACCACTGCATACCGCCCTGGCGGCAGCGAGCGCATATTCATCGTCACCGTCAATGAACCGTTCGCATTGGAACAGAAAAACTGCGTATCGCCCGGAGCGGCGAGCGTGCTCGCATCCAGCAGGTAGAGATTCCGCAGTTGTACCTGTCCGCCCTTGACCAGCGGCGCGCCCAGCTCCGCCGCCCCGCGAATTCCATCCCAGTCCCCGGCCTCAGCCGGCAACAGAGCAGCCTGGAGTGCGCCGTAGTCCTGGTTCAAGATGGCCGACGAAAGTTGCCCTCCGATCGAGGCCAGCGTACTCCGATCCGAGGGCAACAGCTCCGCCTGCGTTGTGCAACTCGTCGCGTGGCTCCGCATCGGCAAAGCCAGCAGGCCGATGGTGGCCAAAGCGGCAGTCCAGACTCTCCAGCAGGGGCGCATTTCGCTCAGCATCCTCTCCGTCTCGCGAATCTCTTTTCGAGCGTCCGCGAGCCACTGTTAGTCTAGTACAGTGGAACGGCGGTCACTTGGCCGCATCCGGCCCCGCTCCGCGGACTGCCGGCCGCCGCCACCGGGCCGGGGAGTTGAATTCCATGCGCACAGACCTTCCGCAGCAACTCCAATCCGCGCACATCAGCCCCACGCGCATGAATACCGCGCCTCGCATCGGATTTCCCCATCAGCCTTTCGCAATCCTGTCCGCCGCCGTGGTGTTGCTTCTGGCAGGAACCGCGCTCCGGGCACAAGCGCCGGCAACGCAGGGCCCCACCCCGGCTTCGGGCGCGCCTCAAAAGCCGGCATACATCCCCAACCGTCCCAGCCCGGCGCATCCTGCCGCCGAGCCTGCTTCAGCGGTCCCCGCTTCCGTCACGCCTTCCGCGCCCCAAGCACCCAAGTGGCCCGCATTCGAGCATCCCGTCCCGGCCTCCGTCGTGTGGGACAGCCACGGTCTCAGCATCGACGCAGCGAACTCCAGCCTGCAGGAGATCCTCAAGGATGTCTCCGCCGCCACCGGCGTCAAGGTTGACGGATTGACCGCCGATCAGCGCGTCTTCGGAATCTACGGACCCGGCCGCGCGGGCGATGTGCTCTCTCAACTGCTGCAGGGTTCCGGCTACAACGTCATCATGATTGGAGATCAGGGACAGGGCGCACCGCGCGAGATTCGCCTGAGCGCACGCCAGGCCGGCAACGCGCAGTCGGCCGCACGAGCCAACCCGTCCGCCAACGACGAAGACAACGAAGCCGATGAACAACCTGCGGCGCAGGAGCCTGAGCCGGTGCGCCCCGGCTTCCCAGTCGGTGGGGCGCCTCGAGTCCCGGAGATGAGAAGGCAGGAGCTGCCGGAGCGGCCCGGAGAGACGCAGCCAGCGCCGCCACAGCCAAACACGCCGCAGGAATAGGGCTGCGCTCGTTCCAAACGTCAACGAATGAATCTTTTAGGGGGTTTTCTTCATTGAGAACCTGCAGTAAGAACAGCCGGTTTTTCTTCGCCTTCGCCTGAATAATCTAGAGAGCCTTTACAAGTCCGCGATCCGGTTCCCGCCCAACTTCCGGGGCATGAATGTTTCGTGGTTCCTGTCTAAACCCGCGCCACGCGCGTCCGGGCCTTCACCACCGCGCCCTGCTGCTGCGAGCGCATGAGCGCAAATCCTGCTCGCAAAACCCCATACGCCGCCAGAACCCCGAACGCCATGGAGCCCAGCGACGCCGCAATCAACATCAATAAATTCACCAGATCCGTCATCTTTTCCGCTCTGCCCCAATCGTCCGGGGTCTCGAAATCTCGCGTCCTTTGGCTTCTTTCCGGCCCGAATCCGGCCGTTTTTGCCAAAATGCTCTTCAGATTGTCGCAGATGTCCCGCGCAACGCCGCGCCAAGTTGTATTAATCAATGGGATACCTCCGGCAGCATGGACCCCAAAATCAACCAGTTAGCCCATTCTGGAACTGCCGGGCCCTCGCCACTCCTCGTCCCATACTCTGAACTGCTGAGCGCAGCAAACGCCGGCCTCTCCCCGCTCAGCCTCGCATGCGCTCGCCGTGGCCTCTTCGGCGATAATCCATCCAGCATCTTTCAAGGAGAACTCCCCATGTCCGAACCGTATATTGCTCAGAAGGGTCCGTATCCCGTTCAGGTTGAAGCCGGGAAAAGCTACTACTGGTGTTCCTGCGGCCTGAGCGCCAACCAGCCCTTCTGCGACGGCAGCCACAAGACCACCGATCGCACCCCGGTCAAATTCGAAGCCGCCGAGTCCACCACTGTTTACTTCTGTGGATGCAAACACACCGGCAAGCCGGTATTCTGCGACGGAAGCCACTCGAAGCTCTAGTCCTGCCGCCTTACATCCGCCGCGAGCCGAATCCACGTCTCGCGGCTTTTACTCTCGTGCTCCGTACACAAGAAGCCCGCGCCCTTGGACACTTGCTGTTCTTTTTCGGGCAAGCCCTGCCCTCGCCCTGGCATCCCCTGCAGCAATCACCCGGCTATGTATCATGGATAAAGGTGTGTCTTTAGCGCTCCTTTGAGCGTTGGGGTCTTCCGCCACGAATATCTGTTGCATTCCGCTCATTGAGCCGCATCATGTCCATCACTCACATCTCGGTACGCGGGGCGCGCCAGCATAACCTGCGCGACATCAACGTGCGCATTCCGCGCAACACGCTCACGGTGGTTACAGGGCTCTCCGGCTCCGGCAAGAGTTCGCTCGCGTTCGACACGATTTATGCCGAGGGCCAGCGCCGCTATGTAGAAACGCTCTCCGCCTACGCACGGCAGTTTCTCGACCAGATCGAACGGCCGGATGTTGATTCCATTGAAGGCCTCTCGCCCGCCATCTCCATCGAGCAGAAGACCACCAGCCGCAGCCCACGCTCCACCGTGGGCACCATCACCGAAATTTACGACTATTTGCGCCTGCTCTACGCTTCGGTAGGCACGCCCCACTGCCCCAACTGTGGACGCCCCATCGCCCGCCAGACAGCCGAGCAGATTGTGGCCCGTATCCTCGAGCTCGGCCAGGGCGAGCGCGTCACCGTCATGGCTCCCATCGTTCGTGGCCGCAAGGGCGAGTTCAAAGACCTGCTCGATCAGCTTGACCAGCAGGGCTTCCGCGCCCGGGTTGACGGCGAGCTCCGCGATCTCTCCGAGCCAGTCCTGCTCGACCGGCGCAAGAACCACACCATTGAAGCCGTCATCGACCGCATTCTGCTCA
>CAYUJM010000067.1:0-22181 GCA_964445025.1 uncultured Occallatibacter sp.
AGGCCAACGGCTGGCTGCTGTTCGACCAGGGCAAGATGTCCAAGTCGCGCGGCAACATTGTCCGCGCTGAGACAGTTCACACTGTTTTAGGTTCCGATGCATTGCGGTACTTCTTACTGCGCGAAATTCCCTTCGGCCAGGATGGGAGTTTCTCTTTCGATGCATTAGTCCAGCGCTACAACAGCGACCTGGCCAACGGCTACGGCAACCTGGTGAGCCGCGTGGTGAACATGGTGCACAAGTACTTCGGCGGAGTTGTGCCGGAACCGAGCGCGGAAACCGCCGCCGAGGTCGCCGTGCGCGCGTCCGCGGAGAGCGCGATCGCCACTTTCGGGCCGGAGTTCGAGGCACTGAACTTCTCCGAAGCTTTAAAGGCCCTGTGGGCCCTGGTGGCGGAGACCGACGGTTACCTCACCGCCAATGCGCCCTGGAAACGGCCCGCCGACCGCTCCGAGGCCGACCACCTGTCTCTTCAGGTGCGCGTGCTTACGACTGCTGCCGAGGCCATCCGCGTCATTACCGCGCTGGTCTATCCGGTCCTGCCCAACGCGGCCGCCAAGGTCTGGCTTCAACTCGGGCAGGGAGACATCTCCGCTGCCGCAAAGAACGCGTTCCTCAAACATATCGCCTGGGGCGGATTGAAACCCGGAACCCAGTTGGGCGAACCCGCCTCACTCTTTCCCCGCGCTGAAAAGGACGCAGTCGAACGCATGCAGAACATGGAAGAACAAAACAACAAATCCGTTATCGAAGCCGCCAGCAACGGTGGGGCAGACGCCGGCTCCGCCGGCACAACTTTAGCCGTTCCTGCGGCGAAAGTGGCCGAAGTGAGGGCTGCTGAAGCTCCCGTCACCGCTGCACCGGCAGCGCCAGTTCAGCCCGCCGCACCATCAGTTGCGCCAGCTACTCCGGCCGCGTCCGGGCCTGTGGCTCCCGCTTCGACCGCTGCCACACAGCAAGTGCCGGCGGAACAAGCTTCCGCTTTATCGCAAGTGATCGCCATCGACGACTTCGTCAAGGTCGACCTGCGCGTGGCCCAGATTCTCGTAGCCGAGCGCGTGCCCAAGGCTGATAAGCTCCTCCGCCTCGAGGTCGACCTGGGCTACGAGAAGCGCCAGATCCTGGCCGGCATTGCCCAATACTACGAACCGGAAAAGTTGATCGGACGGAAGATCGTGATCGTGGCTAACCTGGCTCCGAGAAAGATGCGCGGCCTGGAGTCGAACGGGATGCTGCTGGCTGCTTCGCTGCCTGATGGCGCTCCTGTACTGGCCGGATTCCTGGAAGAAGTGCCACTGGGAGCAAGGCTGAAGTAATCCTGGATTCCGCCGCCGCGTCGTCGTCTGCGGAATGCGCGACGCTTCTGCAACGCATCAGCCGGAGGTCGGTTTGCTCATCGATTCTCATGCTCATCTGGACAGCGAGCGCTATGCCGAAGACCGGGCCGCAATGCTGGGCCGCGCCTGGGAGGCAGGCGTCGGCGCGGTGCTTGCCATTGGTATCGGCGAACACGCCTCCGGGATGGGCGGGGCCCTCGCCATCTGCCGCGAGTTCAACGCGCAGTCTGCGCAGGGCGCCAGTTTTCCCCGCCTCTATGCAAGCGCCGGCGTCTACCCCCACAACACGCCAGAAATCGATGAGGCTGTTCTCGCCCAACTGGACTGCTTGCTGGCTGAGCCGGAGGTTATTGCCTGCGGAGAAGTCGGGCTGGACTACTACCATGAAGGCGCTTCACACCCGGTTCAGCGCCAAGGACTGATCCGACAACTGGAGGTCGCCGCCGCCCACAAGCGGCCCATCCTCATCCACTGCCGGGGAACCAACGAGTCCACGGACGCCTGGGACGATCTTCTGCTCGTTCTTGAAGAGCATTGGAGGCACACCGGGCTGCGCGGCGTGATGCACTGCTTTGGGGCCGGGTGGGAACAGGCGCGAAGGTCGCTGGACCTGGGCTTCCTGGTGTCGTTTGCCGGAAATCTCACCTATCCCAAGGCCCAGGCGCTGCGCGATGTGGCGGCCCGTATCCCATTGGATGGGATTTTGGTCGAAACCGACGCCCCCTGGCTGGCCCCGGCGCCCGACCGCGGCAAACGCAATGAGCCCGCTTTCGTGGCTCGAACCGCCCAGGTATTGGCCGGCCTGCTGACTGTTTCCAGCGAAGAAATTGCCTCCGCAACCACGAAAAACTTCTCCAGGCTGTTTGGTCTTGGGGCGGACGTGGGAAACTAGTTAAGTTGCACAGACGGGACCAGCGCAGTCAAGACCAGGTTGGTTTCGGCCTGCACACGTTAGGAAAGCAGAGCCATGGCACAGGAAAATTCGTTCGACATCGTCAGCAAGGTGGACATTCAGGAAGTCCGCAACGCCATCGATCAGGCGCTTAAGGAGATACGCCAGCGCTTCGACCTGAAGGATTCCCACTCCGAAGTAACTCTGGAGGGAAATGACGCCATCCAGCTTGCCTCCGATGGCGAGTACCATCTGGAGGCGGTCAAGGAGATCCTTGGTCAGAAGCTGGTCAAGCGCGGGGTTTCGCTCAAGAACCTGACCTACGAAAAGCTTGAGGAGGCTTCGGGAAAAAGCGTGCGGCAGAAGATCAAGTTGCAGCAGGGCATCCCCGTAGAGAAGGCCAAGGAGATCGTTCGTCTGGTCAAGGACTCAAAAAAGAAGGCGCAAGCCAGCATCCAGGGCGATACTGTCAGAGTATCCAGCAAAGACCGCGACGAGCTGCAGGCCATCATCGCTCTGTTGCGGGGCAAAGACCTGGGCGTCGATTTGCAGTTTACCAACTACCGCACCAATTGAGCGGAAACGCCGGCGTCCCGGCGAGCATCCCATAGGCAGAGCTGCACGTCAGGGATCAGGGCGCATAGAAATTTGGAAAGCAAGAGAACCGGAGAGCTTTGAGCACATTAGCGATAGCAACGGCGAGAGAGGTCTTCGATTTGCTGCGGGATGACCTCGTGGCCATCGAGCAGGAGCTGGGCCGCGATGCCGCCTCTGGCGTCAGCACCATCACGGAGATCGCCGAATATCTTCGCGAGGGCGGCGGCAAGCGGATTCGCCCGTCGCTGCTGCTGCTCTCCGCCCATCTGCTGGGCTACTCCGGCCAGGGTTCCATCCGGCTGGGCGCCGTGGTGGAGATGGTCCACACGGCAACGCTGGTCCACGACGATATCATCGACGGCGCCGATACGCGCCGCGGGCGTCCTTCCGCCAACACCACCTGGGGCAATGAAAAATGCGTTCTGGCGGGCGACTGGCTTTACATGCAGGCCTTCAAGGTGGCTCTGGAAGAGAAGAATCTGCGCGTACTCGACCTGCTCATCGGCCTGACCCAGCAGATGGTCGAGGGTGAGCTGCTGCAGATTCAAAAGCTGGGCAAGGCCGTCTCCGAGGCCGAATACTACGACCTGATCTTCCGCAAGACTGCCTGTCTGTTCGCCGTCTCCATGCGGCTGGGCGCGGTGCTGTCGGGAGCCGCGGAAGCACAGGAAGCGAGCCTGGCCGCCTATGGCCGCGCCGTTGGACTGGCTTTCCAGATCGTCGACGACGTGCTGGACCTGACAGCTACGGAAGAAGTGCTGGGCAAGCCGGTGGCCAGCGACCTGCGCGAAGGCAAGGCTACGCTCTCCGTGATTCACAGCCACGACCACGGCACGGCAGCCGACCGCCAAACCATCCAGAGAGTCTTGGACGACCGCAGCTTCGAGAATGTCAGCCGCCAGCAGATTCAGGAGATGCTGATCCGCAACGGCTCGGTCGAATACGCCATGTCCGTGGCCGACCGCTATGCCGAGCAGAGCCGCAAGGCATTGGCCCAATTTCCCGACTCCGAATTCAAGCGCGCCCTGCTCTGGGTGCCCGACTTCGTCGTAGCCAGAGATAAATAATTTCCTAGCGGAGACCCTGGTGCAGGAGCTGTGGACGCAGGTAGACAACTACTTCGGCGATCTACTCGTCCCCGAGGACGAAAAGCTCGACGCCGCTCTCCTGGCCAACGAGCAGGCCGGACTTCCTCCTATTGATGTCACGCGGCTGCAAGGCAAATTCCTCGAGTTCCTGGTCCGCGTCTCGGGCGCGCGGCGAATCCTGGAGATCGGGGCGCTGGGCGGCTACAGCACCATCTGGCTGGCCCGTGCGTTGCCTGAAGGCGGCCGCGTCGTCACGCTGGAAGTCGACCCGCACCATGCCAGGGTGGCGCGCGCCAATTTGACCAACGCCGGCGTTCTGGATCGCGTGGATCTGACGGTTGGACCAGCGCTCGACACGCTGCCAACGCTGGAGACCAACGCCGCGCCGTTTGACCTCATCTTCATCGACGCCGACAAGGAAGGCTATCCCGAGTACCTCCACTGGGCTCTGAAGCTCTCCCATCCCGGAACGGTCATTGTCGCGGACAATGTCGTCCGCGAAGGGAAGGTCGTCGAGCCGGGCTGTAACGATCCGCGCGTGCAGGGCGTCCGGCGCTTCACTGAGCTGCTGGCCGCCGAACCCCGCCTCAGCGCAACAGTCCTGCAGACCGTCGGCATCAAGGGTTATGACGGCTTTGCCCTGGCCGTCGTCCTCTATTGAAGGAATGTTAAAATCTCTGAAAATCATAGTTGAGTCCAAGGAGGTCCCGGGCCATGCAAGCTCCCCGTGCGTTGTATTTCCCTTGTGCTCTTTCCGCTGCCTTCCTGCTGGTTGGCTGTCAAACCGCCTCGACGCCCACACTGGGCATGCATGAGTCGGACCTGAGATCCCTGCGGGACGCCGATGCTGCCTGGGAACATGCCTGGTCGTCGAAGGACTTCGATAAGGCCGTCGCCGGGTATGCCGAGGATGCCACGCTGCTGGTTCCCTACGCCCCAGCGATAGCAGGCAGGGAGAACATTCGCGCCAACCTGAAGCCCTTCTTCGACGACAGGAATTTCTCCGTCCATTGGGAGGCGGCGAATTTGGAGGTAGCTCAGTCTGCGGACCTGGGCTACACCCAGGGCAACCTGGAATACACGATGACCGACCCGGCGACCAACAAGCTGATTTCCGACAAGGCCAAATACATGACAGTTTGGAAGAAGCAGCCGGACGGCGTTTGGCGAGTGGTCGAAGACATGTTCAACAGCAATCTGCCACTGGGCCCGCCGGCTGGCAAGTGAGATCAGGCGTCCTGTGGTTCAGGAGCAGTCGCAGGAGCCGGTTCCATCTCCGGGACCGGGCCCAAGCGAGTTCATCGGCACAGTTGAGTGGGCCTCGCATCCCTCCACTTATCCCTGGCGTGCGATCTCAAGAGTTCGCAGCGTTTGTTAGGTCAGGTTGAGCCATAGTGGCTGCCCAAAAGCAGATCCTTCGACTCCGCTGAAGTACGCTCCGCTCAGGACGACAAGTTAATTTCTGGTTGAAATTTTGGAGACAGTACACCAGCCCTGAATATCCGCACTAGTTGGCCATCATGGCACGTAGCGCGGCTTCGTGTTCGGGGGGCAGCGGCTTCTTGTTCAGCTGGTCGTCGCAGACTACGTGGGCTGTTTCGCCCTCGGCCAGGAGCTTGGCCTCTTCACCATCGTGGCCCTTGCGCAGGATGCGATAGGCGAATTTCAGGACAGATCCGCGCAGGAGCGAGGGGCGAGTTTCGATCAGGATCCGGTCGTCGTACCGGGCCGGGGATTTGTAGCGGCAACTGGCCTCGATCACCGGCAGAATGCGCTGGTGGTCCTTCTCCAGCTGGCTGTAGGCGAGGCCCAGCGAGCGCAGCAGTTCGACGCGGCCGATCTCAAACCACACCAGATAATTGGCATAGTAGACGATGCCCATCTGGTCGGTTTCCGCGTAGCGGACGCGCACTTCGGTGGTAACTGGCATTGGCAAGGGTCTCCGGGTCCGGGATGAGAGAGCAGGCATCAGGGATCAGAGATCAGTCAAAACCAGCCATGGTCCGCAACCTGTCCCGGGACTGAAAACTGACAACTGCTCACTGACAACTGCTTCCTACGGCTTGAGGTGCGTAAAGAAAGGCAGCTTGGTGACGTCGTTGAAGATAATGAACGCGAAGAACGCGATGAGCACCACAAACGCCGCCTGATAGATGCGTTCCTTGACGTTGACCTCAATATCGCGCCGGATGACGCTCTCGATGAGCAGCAGGAGGATCAAGCCGCCATCGAGAATCGGAAATGGCAGCAGGTTCAGGATTCCCAGGTTGAGGCTTATAGCGGAAGCCAGGCCAAACTTGGGCAGCCATCCCTTGGTTTCCGCCGCGTCGCCGGCCATTCGCGCAATGCCCACCGGACCGGAAAGCTGCGAAACGGAGACTTTGCGCGTGAAAATCCGCCCGAGAACTTCGACAATCAGCGAGGAATTATCTACGCAGAACTGCGCGGACTTGTGCACCGCCGCATTCAGCGGCAGCGGGGACGGGCCGAAGGGAGGCGGCACCGGCGCAAAGCCGAGCTTCCAGCCGGCATCCAGCTTGGCGGGATGGGCCACAATGGGAGGCAAAACTGCGCCGTTGCGCACCACCAGCAACGAAATTGGCTTCCCTTCGCCGTATTTCATGTAGGCCAGCAGCGCCTGCACCGTGTGAAAGGGGTGGCCATCCACGGTCTGGATCAGGTCTCCGGCCTGCAGGCCCGCCTGGGCGGCCGGTGTGCCGGGCTGCACCTGCTGCACGCCGATAGGGCCGGGTACGAACTCGGGGATTGTGCCCAATTCAGTGATATCGAAATCCTCACCCCGCGCCGTGGCAGGAATGTGAAAGGACAGCTCCACCTGCTGTCCGCCACGGTCTACCGTGACCGGCACTGTCTGGTTCTGATTCAGCGCGGCGCGCTGATTCACCTGGTCCCAATCAGGATGATCCGTCGTATCGAAGTGCCGGATCACGTCGCCCGGTTCAAAGCCCGCCTGGGCGGCCGGAGAGCCGGGAACCACCCACTCGATGCTGGTTATCTTCACTTCGTGCCTGGCAACTTCGTTGATCCATCCGAAGTAGAAGACCATCAGCACAAATGCCAGGATGAAGTTGGCCACGGGGCCGGCAAGCCCAATGAGCATGCGCTGCCAGCGCGGATGTGAGGTAAAGGCTCCGGGATCGTCGGCCAGGTTGCCGCCGTCCTCGCTGCCTCCGGGGGTGCTTATGCCGTCGGGGGTTTCGCCCGTCATCTTGACGTAGCCGCCCATCGGCAGCAGGCAGACTTTGTAGTCGGTATCGCCGTATTTGACGCCGAAGAGCCGCGGCCCGAAGCCGACAGAGAACGACTCGACGCGGACGCCGCACAGCTTGGCCACGGCAAAGTGGCCAAACTCATGGACAACGACCATGATGCCCACGAGGACAATAAAGGCGACGACTGAAACCACAAATTCATGCATAGAGGTACGGTTTTCCTTCGAGCAAACGCGCGTCCGGCCAAAAGCCCTACGTCAAAAGCTCACGAGCCGTTTGACGCGCCTCCCGGTCCACGGCGAGCACCCCCGCGATGGTGGCGGGATGCGCCTCCGGGGTGGCGGCAAGCACTCTTTCAATTGTACGCGGGATGCCCATAAACGGGATTCGACGGTCCAAAAACGCCTCCACGGCCACCTCGTCGGCGGCATTCAGGGCGATGCAGTGGGACCCGCCCTTTTCCGCCGCTTCGAAGGAAAGCCGCAGGCAGGGAAAGCGCTCGAAGTCGGGTTGCTCGAAGTCCAGGTGGCGCAGTGCAGACAGGTCAAAGGTGAGCGTGGAGGCCGGACGTTCCGGGTAGGCAAGTGCGTACAGAATAGGGAGGCGCATATCGGTTACCGAGATCTGCGCCAGGATCGAGCCATCCACATACTCGACGAGCGAGTGCACCGTGGACTGGGGGTGCACGGTGACGCGTACCTGGCTGGGCGGCACGTCAAAAAGCCGGCAGGCCTCGATGACCTCGAGGCCTTTGTTCAGCATCGTGGCCGAGTCGATGGTGATGCGGCGCCCCATAACCCAGGTGGGATGTTTAAGGGCCTGCTCAGGCGTGATGTGCTCGAACTGGTCGAGAGGCGTTTGCCGGAACGGCCCGCCCGAGGCGGTCAGCCAGATGGTCTTCACTTCGCGATGTGCGCCCACGCGCATGCACTGGTGCACCGCGTTGTGCTCGCTGTCGATGGGCAGGATGGGAAGGCTGCGCTGCCGCGCGGCGGCGGTGAGAATCTCGCCAGCGGCCACCATGCACTCCTTGTTGGCCAGGCCGACGGGCTTTCCGGCGAGGATCGCGGCGTGGGTTGCCTCCAGGCCGGCCACTCCCACAATGGCCGAGACCACAAAATCCGCCTCAGGCAGGGTGGCACACGCCACTGTCCCCTCGGTTCCGTGGACCACTTCGACGCCGGTCACGCCGGCCTGGTTGAGCCGCGCCTCGAGGGCGCCGGCAAGCTCTTCTGTGGCCAGCGATACCACCTGCGGACGCCAGCGCGCTGTCTGCGCGAATGCTTCGTCGAGGTTGCGGCCGGCGGCCAGAGCCGCCACCGCGTAGCGGTCCGGAAACTGCTCAACGATGGAAAGGGTGCTTTGGCCGATGGAGCCTGTGGAACCGAGAATGGCGAGTCGTTTCAAGGGGTCTATTTCGGGACTTCGTGATTCCGTCCGGAACCAATCTAGAATGCGCGATCAAGCCAAATCGGCTAGAACCGCTGGTGAATAACCTGAGCGTACCATAGCACCGGCGCTGCCAGCAGAAGGGCGTCGATGCGGTCCAGGACCCCGCCGTGGCCGGGCAGAATCGTGCCTGAGTCCTTTACGCCGACGGACCGCTTGAGAGCCGACTCGGCCAGATCGCCGACCTGCGCCGCAACATTGACCACGACCGCCAGCACCAGCCAGTACCAGACCTCGTCCGGAAAGGAGAGCTTGGCAGAGTTCATCTGTGCCAGCCAGTAAGCCAGAGAAAGCAGCCCGCCGGCAGCCAGCAGGCTGCCCAACACCGAGCCCACCGCGCCTTCCCAGGTCTTGTTGGGGCTAAGCCCGGGCGCCATCTTGTGCCGCCCCAGGGCGCTGCCCACATAGAGCGCCACGATATCCCCCGCCCAGACCACGCAGAGCAGGAAAACCACCAGGGTTGGACCATTGGCCTCCTCGCGCAGCGCCGGCAACGCCAGCAGGGTCAACCCGGTGTAAAAGAGGCAGAATATCGACATGGCCGCGTCCACCATGACCAGTTCCAGGGTGGAGCTGAAGGTGCAATAGACCAGCAGGCCCAGACTCAGGATGCCGAAAATCGCTCCTGTTTGATCGGGATATTCAAAATTGCCGGCAAACAGCGCCGCTATGGCCACGACTACTGCGATGCGCGGAGGGTTGGGACCACCGCGTTGCGCCATGCCCAGGTATTCCCAGGCCGCCAGGGCCGCCAGCAAGGCGGTTGACAGTGTAAACAGCCACCGGGGCGCCAAGAACACCACCACCAAGGCCAGCGGAATCAATACCAGGGCTGTAAGGATGCGTTTCATTCCAAGGGTGAGGATACACTGCCGGGGCGGGCTCCGTGCCGGAGCCGGAGACGGAGAATCAGACGCTGAAGGGCCGGGTTCAAGGGGATTTTGCCCCAGGGCCTTGAGTTTTAAGCCTTCCTGGCGCCGTCTGACCGGAGCCAATGCAGAAATGCCTCCGAACCATTGCGCTGGGCCATCGCTTCCCTGATGCGGAACCGCATCTCCTCAGCCAGCTTTTGCACCTGCGCTGCGGAATCCTCTTCCTTTGCCGCCTTTTTCTCAGTCACCACTGGATTATTGCCTCCACATGCCGACGGTCAGGATGTCCCCGCATGCCCGTGCTTGTATACGGGAAAAGTAGACCTGGAACATCGAAAGTAATCAAAGGCTGGGATTTAGGGAATCACCCAAACGGGCTAGAACTGGATCGGGCTCGCTATCCGGCCGCAATCCTGAATGGCTCGGTCTCCTCGTCTGCTTCGCCGGAGCACTCGCTCGATCCCTCACCAAGGCCGCCGTAGCGGCGCTCCCGGCGCTGGAAATCCGCGATTGCCTCCAGGAGATGGATGCCGCGGAAGTCGGGCCACAGGCGCTCGGTGACAAAAATCTCGGTATACGCAACCTGCCAAAGCAGGTAATTCGAAAGCCGCATCTCGCCCGAGGTCCTGATCAACAGATCCGGATCGGGCATGTGCGCCGTATAGAGATGGCGATGGATGTCCTCTTCCGTGATGCGGTCCGGGCTGATGTGCTTCTTTTTCATCTCCGCTGCCAGGCCGCGGAAGGCGTCCACCAGTTCCGACCGACCGCCGTAATTGAGCGCCAGCGTCAGCGTGGTGCCGGTGTTGCCCGCGGTGACATCCGCGGCCCAGGCCATCTTGTCCTGCACCTCGGGGGGCAGTTCATGGGTTCGTCCGATGTAACGGATGCGCACATTGTTGTCCATCATGCGCTGCACGTTGCTCTCCAGGTAGCTCTTCAGGAGCCGCATGAGGAAGTTCACTTCGGCGCGCGGACGGCGGAGGTTATTTTCCAATGAAAATGCGTACAGGGTCAGCCAGGGCAGCCCGATCCGCGAGGCTGTTTCCGTCACCAGTTGAACGCTCTTGGCGCCCTGCTGGTGCCCTAGAAAGCGCTTGAGCGACCGATGGCCGGCCCAGCGACCGTTGCCATCCATGATGATGGCCACGTGCTCGGGCAAGCGCTCCGGCTTCAGCGTCGCGTAAACGGCGCGCTCTTCCGCGGTCAGTTCATGGATGCGCAGCGTGCCAAAAGAATACAAAGAACTCGCCTCGACGTTGCTCTTGCGGCTTCCAGTGGAGTCTCTGGGGTCATCCACTTGCAGGATTCTGAGGACGTATGCCGGGACCTGCTACGACGATCTGCAAATGGAGGCCACATGGGCCGCCGCTGAATTCCGCCCGGCGATGAAGCCGCCGTTTGAGCGAAGATGCAGCACAATCGACCCTAGCACAAGCGCCTGTGCGCCGCAATCGCTCTTGGCACGCATGGCTGTGCGTAAAAAGTGGAGGGGCAACCTGGGCGCGGCAATGGCTGCACGCCGAGCGAGCGAAACCGGGATGCCGGAACAAAACCGGCTGCGGAATCCAGTCCGGGCGCCCCGGCCTGGATTCCGCGCAGCAGGCTCTAAGCGGAGCGGCGGCGGCCCATGGCGGTGTCCCGCACCGCGCCCTGGAACAGCGTCCGGTGCATGGGCTCCAGATGTGGCAACAAAGCCGCGATCTCTGCCAGGAAGGGATCGGCGAAGATGGCCGCGATCTCTTCGTCGCGCACGCTGCGCGCGTCCCGGACCAGCTGGCTGATGTCCACATCGAGGGCTGCTGCCAAGCGTTCCAGCGAGCCAAGGGTAGGAATGGCCTTCCCATTTTCGATCTTGGAGATGTAGGTTCGGGGCACCTGCATCCGCCCGGCAAGCTGCCGCTGGCTCAGGTGGCGCGCCTTGCGGATATCGCGCACCTGACCGGCCACCTGCAATCCGGCCTCTGCCGAGGCGGGAGCTGCGGGATGGGGCACCAGTTGCAGAACCGGGTGAGGAGGCTCCTCCACATCAAGGGGCTTGCGGCACCGTCTGCAAAGGGAGTTGGTTGTTCTGTATTGAACGAGACTGCAGAAATCGCAGCGCACAACCTCGCGTGTCTCCACGCATATTGGGGTGGTTGCCATCGGCCGTGTGCGGAGCGCCAGAGCTGGATCTCCGTGGTGTCTTTTTACACCGCGCTGTTTGCTACTGTCGGGGAGGCGAACCATAATTGTCAAGTAGAAACTTAGGCTCAAAACAGGGTCCAGCCTAAGATTTCCCCATCATAACCGGAAAAAACCGAAGAAGCACGAATCAAATGAAGCAACAGGGAGAAAATATTTTTATGTCCAACGGAAACCCCGATTCCCGCATCTCCACAGACTATTCACGCACCCAGGCCTGGCAACTGCTCACCGAGTGGACGCAAAGCGAAAGCCTGCGCAAGCACGCACTGGCCGTGGAGGCCTGCGTCGTGGCCTGTGGCGAGGCGGAAGCCGACCGCCTGGGCCTGCGCGGCGCAGAACGGGACGCCCTGATCCAGCTCTACTCCACTACCGCCCTGTTGCACGACTTCGACTACGAGCGCCACCCCTCCCGCGAAGAGCATCCCTTCGTCGGCGTCCGCGAACTTGAACGCCAGGGCTGGCCGGACGAGATGCGCACCGCCATTCTGGGCCATGCCGAATACTCCGGTGTGCCGCGCGTGACGCATCTGGATAAGTGCCTTTTTGCATGCGACGAGTTGGCCGGCTTTCTGACCGCCTGCGCGCTGGTCAAGCCCACGAAAGCCATCGCCGATGTGGAGGTAGCCAGTGTGCGCAAGAAGATGAAGGACAAGGCGTTTGCGCGGGGAGTGAACCGGGAGGACGTGATCCAGGGCGCGGCAGAGTTAGGTGTCGATCTCGACGCGCATATTGCGTTTTGCATTGAGGCAATGCGAAAGCGGGCAGGCGAGCTGGGGCTATAGAGACTGGGAGTTTGGCGAATGCGCTGGAGATTCCGGTCCCTCGCCTAGGAGCGACAGCCAAATTGACTCGCGACGCTGCGGTGCCTCGACCACAACGCCCGAGATCGCATCCGATTTGACATATGCCTTCAGTGAACTGGTGATCTTTGTCACCTGCCAACTGACGCGGAACTGCGCTACGATAGGCTGTTCGCGGCCCGACCGATTGCGCGTTCCCGCCGCTGGAGATCCCCATGGCCCGTTATCATCACATCGTTACTGAATCCGAAAATGGCGTGCAGACCATCACGATGAACCGCCCGGACAAGCGCAACGCGCTCTGCCCGCTGCTCATCCAGGAACTCACGCAGGCCCTTCGCGAGGCGGAGGCCTGCGAATGCGGCGTGGTCATCCTCACCGGCGCCGGTCCCGCTTTCTGTTCCGGCCTGGATATGGAAAACCTGGAGACGTTGAACGCCTCCACGCCGGAAGAGCATCGCCGCGACTCGGAGAACCTGGCCAGGGTTCTGCGCACTCTCTACGACTTTCCCAAGCCCATCATCGCAGCCGTCAACGGTCCGGCCATCGCGGGCGGCATGGCCCTGGCCACTATCCCGGACTTTACCCTGGCCGCCCCGGAGGCCAAGTTCGGCTACACCGAGGTGCGGTTCGGTTATGTGCCAGCCATTGTTGCTTCATTCCTGATCCGGCAAGTGGGCGAGTTGCGCACCCGCGAACTGCTGCTCTCCGGAAAGATCCTCAAGGCGCAGGAAGCGATGCAACTGGGCCTCGTGACGCAGATCGTGGAGCAGAGCGATCTGCTTGCCTCCGCCCGCGCCCTGGCGCAGACTCTGCTGCTGAACAGTCCCCGGGCCATGCAGGCCGTGAAACGCCTGCTCTCCAAGCACGCCAAGCGCAGATTGGACGAGGAGATCGAGGACGCTATCGAAGTGAACGCCCAGCAGCTCTCCGCGGAAGATTTCAAGGAAGGCGTTCTGGCCTTCAAGCAGCACCGGCGGGCGGAATGGCCGAGCATGCACGCGAGAGTGTAGCGGAGCCAAAATCAATCGAAGCCTAAAGACTTAGCTCGCTGTGCGATCCGAGCCTGACGAGTACAAGCGACTCGGGATCAGGCAGCCGATAAATCAGCACCAGATCGGGCTTGACATGGCAGTCCCGATGGTCGGCCCATTCCCCTGTCAAAGGGTGATCGTGAAACCTCTTCGGAAGAGGGCTGTCCGATGCGAGGAGTTCGATGACGGCCAGCAAATCCGCATCCAGCGTCGCTCGATGCTTTCCTTTTGCCTCACGCCTGTAATCTTTCTTGAAGCGGCTGGTACGGCTAATCGTCCGCATGGAGATCGGCCAGGAGGTTTTCGATGCTGCCTACCTTCACCACTTCGCCCCGCCGCGCAGCCTTCATGGCTTCAACGGTTTCTTCGTTCGGCGTAAGAGGATCGAACGGAAGGGCTCGCACCGCCACTGTACGCACGAGCATCATTCGAAACGCATCGGAAAGCGTAAGTCCAGCGGCCGCGTAGATGGCGGCAGCTTCTTCTTTGATGCGAGCGTCGATTCTGGCGCGGACAACGGCGTTGGCGGGCATTGCGGGCTCCTGAGCTACATTGTAGCCCAACTTAACCTCCTCCGCATACACGGTGAACCCAATCCAGGGCGATGGGGGCGAAGTCTTCAAACAGGTCGTTGTGGCCGTGATTTGGAAGAGAATGAAACTGGCGGGGTTCGTTCGCCAATTCATAAAGCTGCCTTCCTTGTGAAGGTGGCACAACTTGGTCGTCGACCCCGTTCACAATCAACAGCGGCACATGTATGCTTCTTATCTTCGAGTCGTTCTCAAAGCGGTCTACAGCCAGGAGCTGAGCGGGGAGAAAGGGATAGTGTACCTGCGCCACTTTCGGGATCGACAGATAGGGCGCCATCAATATCAACCCGCCGACAGGGAATTCTCTCGCCATTTGCACTGCGACGCCAGTACCTAGTGAATGTCCCAAGAGAACGATGTCTTCCCTTTTGACTCCTTGAGCGATCAGCTCATGGAGGTAGGCGCGAGCGTCCGCGTAGAGGCCGGATTCTGTCGGCTTACCTGGCAATCCGCTGTAGCCCCGGTACTCGGTAACGAGAAACCCGTAGCCGGCCGCAATGTAAGGATCGGCAACCGAAGACGCGGAAAGCAAGCTATCGGCATTGCCGTGAAAAAAGACGACTGTGAACGGCTTTGTGGCCGCCGGCGCGTACCAGGCTTTCAGATCGATTCCGTCTTCTGTCCTTACGGACAGCTCGTTGAACGACCGGTTCGCGTGGGCTTCACTGATCGAAACTGAGTAGTGGCTTGGGAAGTATAAAAGGCTTCGTTGAAACGAAAAGAAAGCGGCCGAAAGCAACAGGTACATACCCACGATGACGAATAGGCCATTTCGCAGGACTTTCATGAGCTCCCCCAATCTTCGCCGTACCGGGTCCGTGAAGGTTCACTCTGCGGCACAACAAGATAGTCTCTCGGCCGGGAAAACGCTATGCCAACGGGTTTTTCGCCCTCAACTCCGTTACAATCTCCGCCGCGGCGGTGCGCGCGCGGTCGGCCTGGTCGGGGGGAAAGCTGATGGCTCCGACTCGGGCATGGCCGCCGCCGCCGTAGCGCTCGCAGATCGCGGCCAGGTTGACCATCTTGGCCGGGTCGGCCTTGGTCCAGGGATTCGAGCCCACGGCAACCTTGGTGCGGAAGCTGGATTTCGACAACCCGATGGAATAGGTCGCATTGGGGTAGAGGTAGTAGGGGATGAACTTGTTGAACCCCTCCAGCTGATGATCAGTGATGTCGAAGAAGATGGTGCCGTCGCGTTCCTCCGCGCGGCTGCGGATCAGCGCCAGCGCTTCCTGGTGGCGCTCCAGGAGCGGCGGTAGCAGATCGGCTACAAACGGCTGGCTGAGCACTTCGGCAAGCGGCATTTCGGTCAGCAGCGGAATGAGCCGAGGAATGAATTCGGGATCCTGCGTGGACTCGATGATGAGCGTCAGCTTCATAGCCGGCGCGGCCATCTCCACCGCCGCTTCGGGGCTCTCGTACAGCGCCCCGTCTACGATGTCGGCCCAGTGAATGAGCTCGGCCACCGGAGCGGTGTTAAAGCCGAACTTTGTAGACGCGATGTGAGCCAGAAAGCTGGTGCAGGAGGTGTACTTGGGATCGAAGAACTTCCGGCTGCCGCAGACAGGGTCCTGCTTGCAGTCGAGATAGCTCTGCTGATCCTGGGGCGTGAGAAACGCAGAAAGGTGGTGATCGAACCACCAGGTGATCTTCGGCGAGGCCGAGTACTTGAAGTCCACAATGGCATTCTCGTCGCCGGTAAACTCACTCTCGTCAAAAAGAGCCCCAGCGCGGTGCACGAGCCCGTGGTACTCATACGCGGCCCCGGGGGTGATGCACTCCCGATGGAACCGCGCGAACAGCGAGGCGGAGCAGGCACCGTCAAAGCATTTGTCGTGATAAAAGACGCGAACCCGCAAAACAGCACTCCCTTGAACTGACAAAAAATTGAACAACTTGAACTGTTAAGGATCAAGGGCTTGGCCGTTTGTGTCAAGGCGGAGGCGGTTTTCGGACCGTTCTTCGGGGAACAAGTTGTCCGATTGCGGACAGCCGATTGCGTTTGCGAACAGACCGGAGGCGCACTCACAACTTCACCGGCCGCCTAAGCTGTTGACAATGAACGCCAAAGAGGCGTGCCAGTTTGGCCGCACGAATGCACTGACACAAATGCCAATCCAGGAGCAGGATAAGACCGGGTTCGGAGGCTTTCATGCAAACCATTCTTCAGGACCTGCGCTATGCCGCGCGGCAGCTTTGGAAATCGCCGGGATTCACCGCCGCCGCGGTCTTGAGTCTGGCTATCGGCATCGGCATCAACACAGCGCTTTTCAGCAACATGGATGCGGTTGTTCTTCATCCGCTGGCCGTGCCGCAACTCGACCGCGTCGTCACCGTGAACGAGCAACAGGCGCACAACCGCTCCGACGGTTTTTACGAGGCGGTGACACTCGCGAACTACGAGGACTGGACGCGCCAAAGCCGCTCGTTCGAGTCGCTGGCCGTCCGCACATCGGCCGACATGACACTGACCGGTGGCGGCGATGCCGCCCATGTGGAGGCTGCGGTCACCTCGGCAAATTTCTTCGGAGTGTTGCGGGCCATGCCGCAGCTTGGCCGCGTATACAACGACGACGAGAGCCGCCCGGGCCGGGACGCAGTTGCGGTGTTGAGTTACGGCCTCTGGCAGCGGCGTTTCGCCGGCGACCCCAGAGTACTGGGCCACACCATCGAGCTCGATCAACGCACATACACCGTCGTCGGCGTCATGCCGAAGACAATGCAATACCCCTCGACAGCCGATATCTATCTTCCCTTCGCACCCATGCCGGATCAACTTGGCAACCGGACTGCGCATGAGTATCTGGTGACCGCACGCCTCCGCGACGGCATCACGGTGAAGCAGGCGCAGGCCGAGATGCGCACCCTGGCAGAGCATCTTGCCCAGGCATATCCCACCACCAATGCTGGCTGGTCGGTGCATGTTGAGCCACTGCTCGACGGCATCAACGGACCCTATACGCCGCTCTACTACCGGATGGTCCTGGGCGCCACGCTCTTTGTGCTGCTGGTGGTGTGCGCAAACATCGCCAATCTGCAACTGGCGCGCGGTATTGCCCGCCGTCCTGAGATTGCCATGCGCACTGCGCTGGGCGCGAGCCGCTCACGCGTCCTGCGGCAACTGCTTACGGAGAACCTTTTGCTCAGCGTTATAGGCGCGCTTGGCGGCATCGGGGTGGCGGAGGTTTACGGCCGCTATCTGCTGGCCACCATGCCGGAGAGGGTGGCGCGCTTCATGGCGGGCTGGTCGAATACCAGCCTCAACGGGCGCGTTCTGGCTTTTTCGTTCGTGCTGGCAGCCCTTGCGGGGTTAATTGCAGGAATGGTTCCCGCGGCCGAGGCGTTGCGCATCAACCTTGTCGACCAGCTGAAGGCCGGCTCGCGCTCCTCGATCGGCTTCGGCGGCACGCACAGGCTGAGAAACATCTTCGCCGTGGCGCAGATCGCGCTGGCTGTGGCGCTGGTCATCGGTGCGGCCCTCATGTCGAAGGGCATGAACGTCTGGCTGCACGCCGCCGACTTTTACGAGCCCGGCAAGATGCTCACCTTCAACGTGAAGCTGCCCGCAACGCGCTATGACACGCCGCAGAAGCAGGCTGCATGGTATGCCGATAGTCTTGCCCGGCTGCGCGCCCTGCCCGGCGTTACCCATGCCGAACTCACTCCGGCGCTGCCTTACGATGACAACGGCTGGCTGCGCGACGTGGACATCGAGAACCGTCCCACAGTGCCTGGCAAGTTTCAAAGCGCGCTGAACCTGCCGGTCACGTCAGGGTACTTTACCGAGCTGCGCATTCCTATCGTTACGGGCCGCGGATTCGGCCCCGGCGATTCACTGGAGACATTACCGGTAGCCGTGGTCAGCGAGCGCTTCGTCGCACAGTATTTCCCCGGCGAAAACCCGGTCGGGCACCGCATCCACATGGGTGGCCGCGCCAGCCACGAACCATGGCTGACCATTGTCGGGGTTGCCAAGGAGACCAGCTATTCATTGTGGGACCAGACGCCACACGCCGCGGTGTACATGGACGCGTTGCAGGTGCCGCCCAGCGGCACGGAGTACGCCATCACTACCAACGGAGATCCATTGGCCCTGGCGCCCGCGGCACGCAAGGCTCTGGCATCGCTTGACCCGGCACTGCCGCTCAACACGGTGGAGACCTACGAGCAGTTGCTGCGCGACAACCTGACAGGCCTGATGTATGCCGCGGGGTCGTTGAGCCTGGACGGAATCATCGCACTGCTGCTGGCTGCAATCGGCATCTTCGGCGTGATGGCCAATCTGGTCGGTGAACGGACACGCGAGATCGGCGTGCGGCTGGCCTTAGGCGCGCGGCGGGAAGATGTGCTGGGAATGATTCTGCGCCGGGCATCGTGGCTGACGGGAACCGGGGTTTGCCTGGGACTGGGAATGGCTTATGCGCTGGCCCGGTTGGTGGCAAACCTGCTGCGCGGCGTACGTCCGGACGACCCGGTGGTCTTTGCGGGCATCACGGCTACGATCGTGATGATTGCCCTCATTGCCAGCTGGCTGCCTGCACGGCGAGCCTCGCGCATCGATCCCATGGTTGCGCTGCGTGACGAGTAGGAAACCAGCCCGGCCGCCTGGCGATTATTCGCGAGCGGGTCTCGCTGGAAGTTCAATTTAGGCTCGAAGCCTGTTTCGGAGAAGATGGGTCCCTCTGTAGAATTCAATCCAACGAATTCAGCATTCTACAAAGAGGCCCCATGGATCCCGTCGACCCAGAGGTTCCAGAGATTCAGCCCACCCTGCCGGAGGCGCCGCCCGCACTGGCCGCCCAGGAGCCGTCTTCCGCACCCGCGCTCTCTGCGGCCAACACGCAACCAATCGAGACCCGCATTCTGCTCCGGATTCTCATGGGAAAGCAAGGGCTGCGCGCAATCTGGTCGGTGCTCCTGTTCATCATTGTGCTTTTTCTCGGCGCAGGAGTCACCGGAGCAATCCTGGCGCGGTTCCAACTGATCGATCAAAAAGGCCATTTCACGGCTTCTCAAGCGCTTTTTAACGAGCTGGCGATTTTCGTGGGCATGGTCGCTGCGGGAGCCGTTGTCGCACTCGTCGAACGCCGTCGCGGCAACCTGCTGGCCTTCAACCTGACAGGCCCGCGGCGTGCGTTCCATTTCGTGGAGGGCTTGCTGGCCGGCTTCGCCGCTCTCTCGCTGCTCATTGGAGCGATGGCCTGGGGAGGGTGGCTGCACTTCGGCTCGATCGCGCTTTCCGGCGGCCAGATCTTCAAGTTTGCCGCGCTGTGGGGAATCGCGTTTCTGCTCGTCGGCTGCGTCGAGGAGGGGATCTTCCGCTGCTACCTGCAGTTCACCCTGACGCGCAGCATCAACTTCTGGTGGGCGCTGGGCATTGTGGGCGCCATCTGCCTGGACCTCATCCTGCGCGGCAAAGGCAACGGCGTCTGGGGCGTCTACATTCTTGCCCTTCTTGGCCTGCTTCCCTGTCTGCTGCTGCAACTGAAGAAAGCCGAGGGCTCGAGCTTCTGGCAGGCGGCCTGGGTGACTTCGACCCTATTCGGTTTCATCCACACGGGCAACAACGGCGAGAACTGGATCGGCATCTTTGGCGCCGCCGCCATTGGCTTCGTCTTCGTGGTAAGCATCCGCGTCACCGGCTCAGCCTGGTGGGCTATCGGCTGCCATGCCGCATGGGACTGGGCAGAAACCTACTTTTACGGCGCTGCCGACAGCGGCATGGTGGCTACCGGCCATTACCTTTCCGTAACTCCTGCCGGGAATCCACTCTGGAGCGGCGGCACGGACGGGCCGGAAGGCAGCGCGCTGATCCTGGGCATACTCGTTCTCCTGCTGGTCGCGCTGGTGGGGATCTATGGCTGGCGCAAGCCCGCCGCGATCTCCACGGACCTAGCCGCGGGCTGATCGCATGCGGCTATGGCTCAACCATACCGGCGAGATCTCGCTGCGCGAGCAGCTGATCACGCAGGTCGAGCTCGCCATCCTGTGCAAGGAACTGCTGCCCGGCGAGCGCCTGCCCAGCACCCGCGACCTGGCGCGCCGCTTCAACATCCACGCCAACACGGCCAGCGCCGCCTACCGCGAACTCGAGCGTCAGGGATGGCTCGAGTTCCGCCATGGCAGCGGCGTTTTTGTGCGGGCCACCCGTCCAGCGGCGCCGCTTTCGCCGGAGATGGGCGTCGATCAGCTCATCGGCGAGCTGGTGGCCCGGGCGCGCAAGCAGGGCGCCTCTGAAACACTGCTCAGAAACCGCCTGCGCCGATGGCTGGCTCTCGAGCCGCCCTCGCGCTGGCTGGTCATCGAGCCCGACCCGGAGTTGCGCCGCATCGTCACGCATGAGATGTCGCTCGCCGTGCAGCTCCCCATCGCCGGATGCGCCCCGGAGGAATGCGGAGTTCCCGACACGATCGCCGGCTCAATGCCCGTGGTTCTGCCCAGCAAGGCCGCGGGAGTGCGCAAGCTGCTGCCTGCCGGAGCCGAGCTGACCACGCTGCAGGTGCATCCTGTTTCGGCCGAGCTGATGGCCTATCTCAAGCGGTACCTGCCCGAACATGCCAGGGATCTGATCGGCATTGCATCGCGATGGATGGAGTTTCAGCGCATTGCGCGCACCATGCTGGTCGCCGCCGGACTGTCGCCGGAGAGCCTGCTGGTGCGCGATCCCAACCGCGCCGGCTGGAAGCGGGGCCTGGACGCGACCGCCGGCGTGGTCTGCGATTCGGTCACCGCGCTGGAGCTGCCGCCAGGGGCGTTCCCCATGCGCTTCACGCTGCTCGACCCGGCGTCGGTTGCGCATCTGCGCGAGATGGAAGCCACGCTTTCCGGAAAGGTAGACGATATTCCCGCCTAGAGTCTGCGGCACAACCAAGCCTTGTTACACTCGCGAAACTGTCCCAGTGTTGCACATGGCGCATCACGTGCCTGCAGCGGACGATTCACCATACGGGCGGTGCCGCAGCGTTATCCTGTTGATGACAGATGCCCAACACCGAATCTCAAGACCACTGGCCAGCCAGAACCCCTACGCCGCTTCGCCGCCGCAAACGCCGCGGGGCGCGCGTTGTGCTTTGGTCCTTCGCCGGACTGTTCTTCCTTCTGGTGATTGCGCTTGCGGCCGGAGTGCTCTGGCTGCGCTCGGCGGAGAAGTCAGCGCTTCCGGTGCTCGACGGCGATCTCCGCGTTTCCGGCCTGTCTGCGCCTGTAACGGTCCGGCGCGATGAGCACGGCGTGCCGCACATCGAGGCCGCGACGCAGGACGACCTGTTCGTGGCACAGGGCTATGTGACGGCACAGGACCGGCTGTGGCAGATGGATGCTCTGCGGCGCAACGCCAGCGGAGAGCTGGCTGAGGTGCTTGGCCCATCGCTGGTCAGGCACGACAAGGCCGAGCGCGTACTGTTGATGCGCGCCTCAGCTCGACGCCTCTACGCCAACCTGCTCCCCGCCGACCGCACCCGCCTCGACAACTATGCCCGCGGCGTGAATCTCTTTATCGACCAGCATCAGGATTCGCTTCCGGCCGAGTTCCGCCTGCTGCGCTATCGCCCCAAGGCGTGGACTGGCCCCGACTCGCTCGCTATCGGACTGATGATGGTGGAGACGCTCGATACGCACTGGAATACGAAGCTTTCGCGCGAGCGGATCGCTTCCGATCTGCACAATCCGAAACTCGAGGCCGATCTCTACCCGGTGGGTTCGTGGCGCGATCATCCGCCCACTGGCGCCGTCGTGGACCTGAGCCAGCCGCACTCCGAGCCTGCGTCCAAGCCCAACTCCGACGACGATGACGACCGCTCGCAGGCCAGCACCGCACCTCCCCGTGCCCCATCCTTTTCGCGCTCTATGCGAAGAGGGTGGGAAACCGCAGCTCCACAACTTGCCGCCGCACAAACAGGCCACGAAGACCTGGACGCCCTGCGCTCCTCGCTCGGGCTGCCCCAATGCGCCGACTGCACCCCGGGTTCCAACAACTGGGTCATCGGCGGAGCGCATACCGCGAGCGGCAAACCGCTGCTTTCGAACGACATGCACCTGGGCTTGACCGAGCCGAACATCTGGTACATGGCTGACCTGAAAGCGCCGGGTTTTGACGCCGCCGG
>CAYUJM010000068.1:0-22154 GCA_964445025.1 uncultured Occallatibacter sp.
GCCGCCAATGTGCTGTTCCATGTGGTCAATGACCGTCACCTGCGCAAACGGCCCATGATCTTCACCACCAACAAGCCGCTCAGCGAATGGGGAAACGTCCTCCACGACGAGGACCTGGCCGCCGCCATCCTGGACCGGATCCTGGAGCGTGGACGTCTCATCCACCTCGATGGACCATCAGGACGAACACGTCACTTAAACTTGGAAAAGACCTTGTCTGCCGATGCAGACCGTGCCAGAATTTCCGGAATTAGCGTGCCAGAATTTCCGGAACCCACATATCCGGGCGCTGGCCGAGCGAAACGCTTAATTTGGGCGCGCGGATCGCTGTAGAATTCTTGTCGTGAAGCCTCCAACGAGGCAATCATCTTCGTAATACATCCAGTCAGTTATCAGCTTAAAATCGAACGGCACACGTTGCATGAAGCTGAGGCCCCGAATCCGAGGTTCATTCGCGACTACGCCTGTCGGCGGGGAAGAATCGAGGTCCAGATCGGCCAGCCAAATATGCTCTGTTCCTCCTTGATCGTCGAAACCCACCTTTAGCAGAAAGCTCCGCTGGTTCGCCTTGGGCGCAAAGAACGCTTCGAGGAATTGCTTTACAGATTGTCGAGCTTTGTTGATGGCCGACGTCATCTCCTCATCCCCGCCATCGACCGTCACGATCTTGTCAGGACCATCGTTTTTCATCAGCCACTCCCCCTGTCGCTCGGTCACTTAAGAAAATCTCTCAACTCTCGCAGCAGAACACAACGCGCCGTTCCACTAACGACTACAGTCTAATCCGAGGGTTTCCGGGCGGTTGGTCGCCAAGTGGGAAGTAACCCCGATTTCCCCCATTGTCCGGATAGCCGTTAGCCAACATCGTAAACGCCTCGGACACAATTCAGAGGCTTACTCCAAACTCGTCGCCGAGGCGTTTACGATGTTGGATAACGGTGATACATCCAGAGCGCGGCGAATCCCTTGCGAAACCTGATATTCCGTTCAACGGAAGCTCTTTCACCAAAGCCGAAACAGGAAGAAGAGATCGAAGGCACTGTGCGCCACGATGATCGGTGTGGCTTTTCGAGTCACCGCGTAATATAGCGCAAACACAAGGAACTGAAAGCCGAGAGAAAGTGCTCCCTCCCAGCCGTAGTAGAGGTGATAAGTAGTTTGAACTGCCACACTCAAAGCGATTGAGAGCGTCACGGACCCGGTCAGTTCTTTGATCTCGGTCATTAAGTATGCCCGAACAATCAGCTCCTCGAAGAAAGGGTTCAGCAAGACAAATGGGATAGCGGAAATACCAGGATGTCCGAAGGCCGCTTGCGCCGTCACGCCTCCCTGAGCAGCACCAAAAATGGCATGGTGAATCGTGTGCACGACGATATAGCCTGCGTAATAGGCGCAATACGATACGATCACAAGCCCTAGTCCACTCGTTAAGTCAAATAAGGACCATCGCAGCCCCAAATCCACGAACCGGACTTTGCGGCGCGAGAGAATATAACCTAGAAGCAGAAGCGCCGTTACCTCGTGAAGAAGCGACGAGGTCCACCGGAACTCTGGTGCGGAGGGCGCAGTGGCCTGGCCGGTTATTAGCAAATGGATGCTGCTGAGAAAATAAGGGCCGACTGCGATTGAAAGAAGTAGCGCAAGTTCGAACCACCGCAAGCGACGAGACGCACTCATATCCTGCGGCGGCGCTTTGGCAGTCGAAGCATCCGTCAGGTTATTCAGTTGGTCGAGCATCACTCTACGATAAACCCGGCGAGGTCATCGCCTCCAACGCAGGATTGATTCGTCACGCCTGATATTGTCAGGTGACCATGGGGGGGTGAAACGAGGTAGCGCCTGGATGGTCGCCTACTCTTCCCCAACGTGATTTATCTCACGTCACTTCCGGTTTGCCGGTAACCAACCGCGATCAAGGCCCACGGGCGTTTATTTGCCACGATCAGTAGATTTCGTCTTTTGGTATGTTCAACCTCCCCAGGTCAAAGGCAAGAAACCGCCCCAAGTCGCAGGCAGGCCCATTCTTGGGAGTCCAGCGGTCGATCACATGGTAGTGACCGGCTTTTACTCCCTCAACGATCCACTGCGATCCATCGGTTCCTGTTTGGTCATTGATCGGGTTGGGTGCATTCCAAAAACCGCCATTCTCAACCTTGGATCGAAAGCGCTGGACTTCCTCTACCGTCAGTTGGCGAGAGGCATTGGTCGTAAGTGTGCCAGGGCTGTATCCACCCGCGCCGCTCGCAACCTTCGTGACCAAAATCCAAGAGCCATCGGCTTGCAGGCCCACCCTGACTACGATGGGATGGTGAAAAGTGGGGAGCCAAAGGAATCGGTATGATTCTGCTTCTCTATTCTTCGCCAGTGCAAAGAGAGAGGGCTCTTTGAGAGCCGCTAATTGTGTTGAATACCATTTCGCTTTGAAATCATCTCCTCTGAGATCGAGTGAGGACTTCGGGAAGAACTGCGCGTGGCCTTGGATCGAAAAGGCGGTGATCACAGCAACGGCAAGCCAGACAGTTCGCATGTCCTATTCCAGATGACCAAAAGCGGTTTGAGCCTATCGATCTTAGACACCTCGAACGCAATCTTTGTTCCCGGCTTGCAGTAGTGGTCGTATGGTCGCCGATCCGTCAGTAACCGGGCAAAAAACAGCATCTCCCTTGGCGGAATTCCGATGTTTCCTGCCGCAAAAAAGAGGATGCCGGCAGCGATGACCTCAAAGGGTGTAGTCGCTGACCGGCATCCCGGAAGAACCAAGGTTGTAAGGATTCCACCGCGCGCTGGTAAGCTACGCTCGAAATCCCAGGGAATGCAGCTTCGTGTTCCCGCTTGAGCTCATCTTTTTTCTCTCCCGGCGCCCCCAAAACGCCTTCGGAGCTCAAGTCTCTTGTTTGAATACGAACTTCCCTACCACCTGACTGCAACGCCCATGAAGGGCTAGTGCTACAATGCCCAAGTCGGTGCATGACCCAGCATTGCCGGTCCCGATGCCGTAACAGAGCTGCTCCAATCCGGAACAGGAAAAACTCCATTCGGGTGCGCCTCAGGACTTCTCTGGTTACGGTGCTGATGACGCAGGGTCAGCTGAATCTCCCTGATCGCCTCTACGCGCTCCTTGCGCGATTGCCGCTCCCAGAACATCACGAAACCCTGCCCGCACACGCAGCAATACATCTCAGCGTTCCCAGTGGTCTTTTTACAGAGCACTTGCATCGCTTTGCCTCTGGCTGAGCCGTTCCCTCAGCCACGCAATCAACATAGCCCCGATCACTGGACGCTGCCCATTCCTCCTACCGGCAATCCAGCCGGTCTTTCGCGCCACATGCCCCTCCCTGTTGGTGGGATGAATGCCCCAAATCCGCACATTCCTATCATCCAACCCGCTTGCCCGCTCGACTTCCGACCCGTCATCCCTCTATCCTCAAAGAGTTGGCCGTGTTTTTCTTCAAGATTGCGGCCCCACTGGATTCCAACTCAAAATGAGCACGCAGACAATCGCCATACACCTGCCCGACGGGGCCATTCGCGAAGTGCCCGCCGGCACAACGCCGTTCGACATCGCCAGCGCCATCTCGCCGCGCCTGGCCGCAGCCGCTGTCGTCGCCCGCCTTACCCCGGTGAGCGCCACTGCCGGCCAAAGCTCAAGCTCTGACAGCCAGTCGGCCGAAGCTGCCATGTACTCCGCCGAGGACGCGGCCGCCCCGCGCCTTGTCGACCTCTCCACTCCGCTCACGGCCGATACCCGCATGGAGCTGCTAAAGGAGACGGACCCGGAGGCGTTGAAGGTCGTGCGCCACTCCGCTGCGCATGTGCTGGCTACCGCGGTGCTCGAGCTCTTCCCCGAGACCAAGCTCGGCCATGGCCCCGCCACCGACTCGGGCTTCTTTTACGACTTCTACCGCCCCACCAACTTCACGCCTGAAGACCTCGCCGCCATCGAAGCGAAGATGAAGGAGGTCGTCGCGCGCGACGAGAAGTTCGCCCGCATCTACGAGCCGCGCGAGCAGGCCCTCGCCGAATTCGAGAAGGACGGCGACTTCATGAAGACCCACTTCGTGACAAAATTTACCGAGCCGGGATCCGAGGTCAGCTTCTATCGCAACGGCAGCTTCGTCGACTTCTGCCGCGGTCCGCACGTTCCTTCCACGGGCCGAGTCAAGGCCTTTAAGGTTCTGTCGCTCGCGGGCGCATACTGGCTCGGCGATGAGAAGAACCCCCAGCTGCAGCGCATCTACGGCACGGCGTTCTTCTCGCAAAAAGAGCTCGACGCCCACTTCGCCCGCCTGGAAGAAGCAGCCAAGCGCGACCATCGCCTGCTGGGCAAGCAACTCGACCTGTTCAGCATCCAGGAGATTGCCGGTGCCGGCCTTATCTTCTGGCATCCCAAGGGCGGCATCATCCGCAAGGTGATGGAAGACTGGATGCGCGACGAGTGTCTGCGCCGCGGTTATTCCATGGTCTTCACCCCCCACGTCATGCGCCGTGAGCTGTGGAAGATCAGCGGCCATGAGGGCTTTTACTCCGGCAACATGTACACCCCCATGGAGCTGGACGATGCCGAGTATCGCCTTAAGCCCATGAACTGCCCCGGCCACATTCTCATCTACAAGAATTCGCCGCGCAGCTATCGCGACCTGCCCGTGCGTCTGGCCGAACTGGGGAACGTCTACCGCTATGAGCGTTCCGGAACCATGCACGGCCTGCTGCGCGTCCGCGGCTTCACGCAGGACGATGCTCACATCTTCTGCACCCCCGGCCAAATCGAAGACGAGGTCGTAGCCTGCATCGACTTTGCCGAAGCCGTTCTCAAGACCTTTGGCTTTAATGAATTCAAGGTCGAGCTCTCCACCTGGGATCCAAATGACCGTGCCCACTACACAGGTTCCGACGAGAACTGGGCACTTGCCGTCGGCGGGCTTCAAAAGGCCTTGGACAGGAAAGGGATCAAGTACACCACCATCCCCGGCGAAGCCGCGTTCTACGGCCCCAAAATCGACGTCAAGCTCATCGACGTCCTTGGCCGTCTCTGGCAGCTGTGCACGGTGCAGGTCGACTTCAATCTGCCTGCCCGCTTCGAACTCGAGTATGTGGGCGAAGACGGCGAGCGCCATCAGCCGGTAATGATCCACCGCGCCCTCTTCGGCTCCATCGAGCGCTTCTTCGGCGTGCTCATTGAGCACTACGCCGGCGCGTTCCCGCTGTGGCTTGCGCCGGTGCAGGTGGGCCTCGTCCCCATCAGCGAGCGCCACCATTCGTATGCCCAAAAGGTCGAACAAGAGTTAAAACAAGCGGGCTTGCGCGTCGAGGTCGACGTGCGCAACGAGAAGATGAACGGCAAAATCCGCGACTTCGCCAACCAGAAGGTTCCCTACATTCTGGTCTTCGGAGACAAGGAAGAAGCCGCAAACTCGGTCAGTGTCCGCACCCGCGCCAAAGGCGACCAGGGCTCCATTCCCCTGGCCGACTTCATTGCCAAGTGCAAGGAGTTAGTAGCCAACCAATCGACAGAACTCTGAAGTCTTGTATCATGGCACGACTTCAGTCGTGCCGCATACGCCGGCAAGATGAAAGGGGCTTCAGCCTCTGTGCAAGGTCAAACCGGCATGGGATCTGGTATCGATGACACCCCAGCCTGTGTCTCTCGACGAGTACCTGTCCGCATCCTTCGAATACGACTGCGAATGGGCGGACGGCGTACTCATCGAGCGAAGCGGCGGGGAATTCGACCATTCATTTCTCATCGCATTGGCGGGTGCTCAGATTCACAACCGTCGTGCCGTGTGGGGCGTGATTTGCCTTTTGGGCGCGCGGATTCAAACTGGTCCAACGCGCTTTCGCGTTCCCGATCTGACCGTGCTCCGTGCGGAGACGCCGCGTGAGCGCATCCTCACCCATCCGCCATTGGTGGTGATTGAGATTCAATCGCCGGAAGATGTATTGAGCGGAACCGCCGCAAAGGCAATGGAGTATCTGGCGTTCGGAATCGAGCATGTCTGGGTGGTCGACCCCTATGCGCGTGTGGCTTATCGCGGCACCGCGAATGGGCTGGAACCGGTGCGCGATGGCGAACTCACCATTCCCGAGACCCCAATCCGCATCATCCTCGCCGAGCTCCTCGCCGAATTGGACCGGGTATAAGAACGGGTCGGGTTAGCCTCTGTCGAAAGTGCGCTTCAGAGGAGCTTTTGTCGCGGCCGATGATCGCTCCCGTAACTGAAGCGGAGGATTTGCCCCTTCCAAAGGGGGCACATTCCCGTCGGGACATCGAAGTGCCGCTGCTTCGAGGAGTCCTCGAGGCCGCGATACCGCGCCGTCGTGTCCTTGTTTCTCAATCTGCACCCCCGACTTTGGTCACCACCCCTGCGCCGAAAACTCTGGTATCGTTCCATTGTCCCGATGACCCCTCATATTCGCTTCACCAAAACACGGCCCATTCGTCCGCCTTTCGTCTTTTTCGCTCCCTCCACCTTCCTTTTCCTGGCCTTTGGTCTCTGCGCACAGGCGCCAGTCTCCGCGCAGGATGCGCCCATGGTGGTGAAAATTGTTCCGGCTCCTGCCGCAGATGAGAGCAAAACAGCGCCGGATCCCTCCGACCAGGACAAGCCCGCGGCCACGCCGTACGTAGTCAAGGCCAACGACATCTCCAAGGAAGCCGTCGTCTTCGACTCGATCTCCACGCGCATCCGTGAGGAGTCCGATGGCACCGGCACGCGCCAGACCACGGCCCGCGTCCGCATTCTGGCCGATGCCGGCGTCAAGGAGATGGCGGTCCTCCAATTCCCTTTCACTGCCTCCAACCAGCAGGTGGATATCGCCTACGTCCGCGTCATCAAGCCTGACGGAACCGTCGTCGTCACGCCTCAATACAATGTGCAGGACCTGCCTGCCGATGTCACGCGGACCGCCCCCATGTACTCTGACATTCATCAGAAACACATCGCCGTCAAAGGCCTCGGCGTGGGCGATGCTCTCGAATACCAGATCACTCTCACCACCGTGAAACCCGAGGTCCCCGGTCAATTCTGGTTCGAGTATTCCTTTCAAAAGGACCTGATCATTCTCGATGAGCAGGTCGATCTGGACGTCCCTGCGGACAAGCAGGTGACCGTGGCCAGCGCCCAGGAAGCCCCGCAGCCCACCATCACCACAGCGGCCGGACGCAAGCTCTACCATTGGTCCGGCTCGAACCCTGCCCGTCCTGACCCTGACGCGCCGCCCAAGTCGACCAAGCACCTGAAGCCTTCCATTCAGGTCACTACCTTCTCCAGTTGGGAGCAAGTGGGTGCCTGGTACCAGTCTCTGCAGCGTGATCCGCTCACTGTTACACCTGCCATCCAAGCCAAAGTGGCCGCGCTTACTCAGGGGCTCACCAGCGACGAAGAAAGGGTCCGCGCCATCTTCAATGACGTGGCCCTGCACATCCACTATGTCGGCCTCGATTTCGGCATCGGCCGCTACCAGCCTCATCCCGCCGATGACGTCCTCTCCAACGAATATGGTGACTGCAAGGACAAGCACACACTGCTGGCCGCCGAGCTCAAAGTCATCGGTATCGATGCCTGGCCAGTGCTCATCTCCGCGAAGCGCGAACTCGACCCCGCCACCCCTTCGCCGGCCCAGTTCAACCACGTCATCACGCTCGTCCCGCTCGGCGGTAAGCTGCTCTGGATGGATTCGACAGAAGAGGTAGCTCCCATCGGGATGTTGATTCAGAGTCTGCGCGACAAGCAGGGACTTGCCATCCCCGACAGCAAACCTGCCTACCTGGCGCGCACCGCGGCTGAGGCGCCCTTCGCCGAGTCAGCCCGCTTCGAGATGGATGGGAAGCTCTCCGTTGCGGGCAGATTCACAGGCCACGCCGTCCAGACCTACCACGGCGATGTGGAACTCCTTCTCCGCACCGTTTTCCGCGCTATTCCGCAATCCAAGTGGATTGAGACTCTGCAGCACTTCTCAACCGCTACCGGCTTTGGCGGAGAGGTCTCGAATCCGCATTTTTCTGACCTCGATAAGATCTCTCAGCCTCTCGAGTTCTCCTACGACTACACGCGCGAGAAGTTTGGCGAGTGGGACGAACGCCGCATCTCTCCACCCATGCCCCCCACCGGCTGGGCCCTTGTACCCGGCATCAAGGTGAAAAAGCCCGCCGACGATGTAGAGATCGGCTCCCCCGGCGAGCAGGTTTACTCCACCATTGTCCAATTGCCCAAAGGCTGGTCGATGTCTCAGCCGAAGGAAACAACGCTCAGAGAGGATTGGGCCGAATACCACTCTACATACAGTGTCAAGGACGGCATTTTCAAAGCAGAGCGGCGGCTCACTTTGAAGAAACTCAAGATTCCGCTCGACGACTGGGACAAGTACCTCAGCTTCCGCCGCGCCATCTTCGCCGACGAGGTTCAGACCGCTCACCTTATAAGCTCAACCGCCACAGAAAGGACCAATCCAACGGTGCTCCGCATGCAGGCGCAGCACTAGAAGGAACGGGCCACCCAACCGGATGGCCCGCAACTCGCTGCGCGAGCAACGTTACGCGTTGATCGCCATTCCCTGCACCGCCCCGTACGCATCCAGCAGGCTCTCGGTCAAAGTGGGGTGCGCGTGGATCGTGTACATCATCTCCTCGACCGTCCCCTCCAGCTCCAGCACCGCGACCGCCTCCGCGATCAGCTCCGTGGCCTGCGGACCTATGATGTGCACTCCCAGAATCTCCCCATATTTCGCGTCGGAGACAATCTTCACAAACCCGTCGTGGTCGCCCAGAATGGTGGCCTTGGAGTTGCCCGCAAAGGGAAACTTGCCCACCTTCACCTCGTAGCCCTTTTCCCTGGCCTGCGCCTCGGTCAGTCCTACGCTTCCAATCTGCGGCTCGCAATACGTGCATCCCGGGATGCGATCCTTGCGCACCGGCCGGTACTTCGCGCCCGCAATCTTCGCCACGGCCACCATCCCGCTCATTGCGCCCACATGCGCCAGTTGCGGCAGCCCGGCCACAATGTCCCCAATGGCAAACACCCCCGGCTCCGCCGTCTCCTGCGCGCCATCCACCTTCACGAATCCGCGGTCAAGCTCGACCTTCGTCTTCTCAAGGCCCAGGTCTCGAGTCCTCGGAGCCCGTCCCACCGCAACCAGCACCTTCTCGGCCTCTTTCACCTGAGTCTTTCCGTTGGAATCGGTGAAGGTCACTTTGATGCCCGTCTCGGTCTTCTCAACAGTCTCCACCTTCGCGCCCGTATTCACGTCGATCCCGCGCTTTTTGAACAGCCGCGTCAGCTCCTTGGAAATCTCCTCGTCCTCTACGGGGACTATGCGCGGCAGGAACTCCACAATCGACACCTCGGCTCCGAACGTCCTGAAGATGGACCCAAACTCCACGCCCACAGCTCCGGCGCCGATGACCACCAGAGACTTGGGCGCCTGCCCCAGTGCGAGGATCTCGATATTGGTCAGAATCTTGTCGTCTGCCTGCAGACCGGGCAGCATCTTTGCCTCCGAACCTGAGGCCAGGATCACGTTCTTTGCCTTCACCTGGCTCACCTCGCCGCCCGGGGCGGTCACGTCAACCGTGTGTACTCCATCCACCGCCGGTCCGGTCAGGCGTGCGTATCCCTGTATCCGCGCGACCTTGTGCTTTTTCACCAGGAAGTCCAGCCCTTTGGTGTGCTTCGTGACGATCCCGTTCTTCCGGGCTTGCACCGCCGTCCAGTCCAGCGCCGGCGTGCCAAACCCCCCGATTCCAAACTCTGCCGCGTGCTGCAGATGGTCCCAGATCTCCGCGTTGAACAGCAGCGCCTTGGTGGGAATGCAGCCCACATGCAGGCAGGTCCCGCCCAGCACGTCGGCCTTCTCAATCAATGCCACCTTCAGCCCAAGCTCCGCGCCCCGAAACGCCGCCGTATAGCCGCCCGGCCCGCTGCCCACAATCGCCACGTCGTAAATTGCCTCTGCCACCATCGTCTCCATTCCGGTGAGCTCCGCATCGCTGCGGCGCCCTACCCCACCCGCCTAGTCTAAATCTCCACCTAACCGATCCCGGAAAGCGCAATCCAAGGATGTGGTACTCTTGCCCCGCAAGTCCCGGCAGGTCCGGAAGCGCCTATGCCGCGAGAAACCCTCCGCTTCGCCGCCATCTTCGCAGCTAGTCTGCTCGCACCCTCTCTACAGATGCCCGCCCAGGGCGTTCCGCCTCAAGAGCACGCGGGTTTCGTCAACGGCATCACCTTCTCCAGCATTCCGGGCGTGCCTTTTTCCGCCACGGCGGTCCTCGAATACCAGCGCGACTGGCCTGACGGCTCCACCTCGATCCGCCGCACCATCAACCTGATCGCTCGCGACTCCCAGGGCCGCACCCATAACGAGACCCGGCGCCTCATGCCGGAGTACTTCCACGGCTCACCCGAGCTGATCAGCGTTCACCTCTTCGACCCGATCACGCGAATCCGCACCATCTACAATCCCACCCTGCACACCGCCCACCAGCAGTTTGTTCCCGAAACTCCCAAGATTCCGGCCATTCCCAGCCCTCTCATCCACGAGCAAGACCTGGGAACGACTGCACTCAACGGCCTCCCGGCCAAGGGAACCCGCCGCACCTTCACCGTCTCCGCCTCGGCAAGCGGAACCGGCAGCCCTGTCGAGATCGAGGATGAATACTGGTATTCCGAGGACCTGCAAATGAACCTGCTCGTCCGCCATTCCGATCCCCGAACCGGAGTACAGACCATTGGCATCTCCAACCTGAAGCGCGAAGAGCCGCCCGCTACCATGTTTCAGGTCCCTCAGGGTTACCGGATCTTCGATGTTGGCCCTCCAGCCCCGGCATCGCCGGCGAGTGAGAAGCCTCCGGCTCAGCCTATCCCCTAGAGCTTGCTTCGAGCACTTCACGAAGAAGTTCCAAAGCCGCAACTAACGTCTCTGCTTCGTCTCCAAATCCTCCCAGCCAGCGCACTCCGGGCTCCCGCCTGAACCACGTCAACTGCCGTTTTGAATAGTTCCTGTGCCCCTGCTGTGCCGCAGAAATGGCCTCCCCGGCCGGCCAGGCGCCCTGCACCACGCGGAGCGCTTGCCGGTAGCCCAGAGAGTCGAGCGCCTTCACCGGCCCATACTGACCAAGCAGCAGCTTTGTCTCATCGATTAGCCCCGCCGCGAACATCTCTGCTGCCCGCCGGTTCAGCCGGTCGTACAGCGCCTTCCGCGGCGGATTGAGCCCCACGCGCAACAGCCGGAACCCGGTCAACGGGTCGCGTGCCCTGGCCCGGTCAGCAAGCACCGTCGAGATCGGCGTTCTCGCTGCAAGACAAATCTCGATCGCCCGCATCAACTTGGCCGCATCGTTGGCATGAATTCGCGCGGCCGACACAGCATCAAGCCGAACCAGCACACGGTGCAGCCAGGCATCTCCGAATCTCTGCCGGCTTCGCGTCAGGCGCGCACGCAAATCCTCCTGCCGCACCGGCCCTGCAAACAACCCTTCCGTCAGCGCGCGGAGATAGAGCCCCGTCCCGCCCGTCACAATCGGCAGCTTTCCCCGCGACGCAATGTCCCTGAGAGCCGCCCGCGCCTGCCTGCTGTACTCACCTGCCGTAAACGGCCGATCCGGCGTCGTGACGTCGATCAGGTGATGCCTCACCCTTACCCGCTCTTCGAGCGTGGGCTTGGCCGTTCCGAGCTCCATGCCGCGATAGACGGCCACCGAGTCGCAACTGACGATCTCTCCGCCAAACCGCTCGGCGAGCTGCAGCGACAGCGCGGTCTTGCCGCTTCCGGTGGGCCCGAGGACGATCAAGGCCAGGGGTAGCCCGCCCTCGACCAAAAGGCTGCTCGATGCAATCGTCACGGGCGCCACCAACCGGGAGGGAAGATCCACTTCGGGTTGGTCCGGAACAGCCAGAAGATCAGGATCGCCATCGCCACCAGCACCAGCCCGATTGCCTGGTTGCGTCGGTAAGTGCGTGTCTGCTCCGCACGGTGCGCGTCCTCGGCCTGTTCTTCGAAATACGGCTTGATGCGGCGCTCAACCAAAGTCCAAATCTCCCGCCTGCTGAGCGATCAATCGCTTGACGGCCATGCATCAGTATAGGGGAAGCGCATTTGACGCCGTTTTCTATCGCCGGTTTGACTTCCGACCCCCATTTTGCTCAGATAGCCTTTCAGTATCTGGCCAAATCGGCATCATAGCGAGAGCAGGGAAGCACCCATGAAAGTCTTGATCTTCGGTTCCGGGGGCCGCGAGCATGCGCTGGCCTGGGCGGTGAAGCGCAGCGAAAAAGTCACCGAAGTCGTCTGCGCCCCCGGCAACGGCGGCATCGCCGAAATTGCCCGCTGCGTTCCCGCCGACCTCAAGAATCTGGACGACATGGTGCGCGTCGCCCTCGAAGAGCAGCCGTCCCTGACCATCGTTGGACCCGAGCTTCCTCTATCCCTCGGCATCGTCGACGCTCTCCAGGAGCGCGGCCTGCGCGTCTTCGGCCCATCCCGCGAAGCCGCCATGCTGGAGAGCAGCAAGGGCTTCGCCAAGCGATTTTTGCAGCGCCACAACATCCCCACCGCCAACTACGCCGTCTGCAGCACCGCCGAGGAGCTGGAAAAGGCCGTCGAGATCTTTCACCCGCCGATCGTGGTCAAGGCCGACGGCCTTGCTGCCGGCAAGGGCGTGCTGATCTGCCAGTCGCGCCGCACCGCCGTAGAGGCCGCACAGGGCCTGTTCACAGGTTCGCTCCTCGGCGAGGCCGAGCGCCAGGTGGTCATCGAGGAGTTCCTCGTAGGCGACGAAGTCAGCTTCCTGTGTCTCTCCGACGGTAAACATGTCGTCCCCCTCGTCCCCGCGCAGGACCACAAGCGCATCGGCGAAGGAGATACCGGGCCCAACACCGGCGGCATGGGCGTCTACTCCACCGACTCCCTCCTCGAACCCGGCATGACGGAGTGGATTCTCCACCATATTGCCGAGCCGGCCATTCGCGGCATGGCACAGGAAGAGACGCCCTTCGTCGGCGTCCTTTACTGCGGCCTGATGATGACCGCACGTGGTCCCCAGGTGCTCGAATTCAACGCCCGCTTCGGGGATCCTGAGACCCAGGCCATTCTACTGCGCCTGGAATCCAGCCTCGTCGAGGCTCTCGAAGCCTGTATCGACGGCCGCCTCGACCAGACCGAACTTCGCTGGTCCCACGGAGCCTCTGCCTGCGTAGTCGCCAGTTCCGCGGGCTATCCGGGCAGCTACAAGACTGGCTTTCCCATCTCCGGCCTCAGCGCAGCCGCCCGCGTTCCGGGTGTCCAGGTCTTCCATTCCGGATCGGCAAGGGTGGGCAATCAACTGGTCACAAGCGGGGGCCGCGTTCTCGGTGTCACCGCCGCAGCCGCCACACTCGAGGAGGCGCTGAGCCGCGCATACGAGGCAATGGCCGAAATCCAGTTTGAAGGAATGTACTACAGGCGCGACATCGGCCACCGCGCCCTGAAGAGGACACCGTGACCGCTGCGATCAGTCTCGATGAATTGCTGGCCTGGAGTCAGGAGTCGGCGAAGTTCTGGAAGGCGCACTTGGAAGCGCATCCGGCACTTCTCGAACTGTCCTGTTCCATCGATAACTCCGGCGTGGTGCAGGAGCTCGTGCGCCACATCTGGATGGCGGAGCTGCGCTGGGCACAGCGCGTGGCGGGCATGCCCGTCGTAACCCGGGAAGGTTTGCCCAGCGGCCCGCTCGATGCGCTCTTCGTCCTGCACGAGGAAGCCGCGCAGCTTTTCCGCGCTTTGCTGGACGACCCCGCACTGGACTGGCAGGAGAAGCTTACGCTCCCCTATGACTGGCTTCCGCCGGAGCTGCGCCACGCTTCCCGTCGCAAGCTCGCCGCCCACGCGCTCATCCACAGCCAGCGCCACTGGGCGCAGCTCGCCACGCACCTCCGCGTCGCCGGATTCCCAACCGGCTTTCAGGGAGATCTTATCTTCAGCCTAGCTCTGTAACGGGCTCAGGCCCTGGCTCCGGCGCGGCTTCGCGCGCAGGCGTGGCTCGCGCTCCCTGCTTTTGGAAGCACGATCGGCAAAGCACGGGTCGCCCCTGCGTTGGCTTGAAGGGCACGGTGGTCTCTGCGCCGCACTCCGAACAGGTCGTTCGCGTCTCAGAGCGCGCCCTCGCTCCGCCGCGTACACGTTTCGCCTTGCACTGCTTGCAGTGCTTAGGATCGTTTTTGAACTGTTTGTCGTGGAAAAACAATTGTTCGCCGGCTGTGAACACAAATTCGGCGCCACAATCGTTGCACTTCAATACTCTGTCAATGAATTCCATGGCCGGCATCCCTGAATCAGGGAAAACTGACGAAATCGGCCACGAATGCAAGAACTCGCCGTTCCCGTTTCCCTGTGATCGTTCGTGCATCCACAACAAGGGCCCGGGCCGCAACAAATTCAGCGGCAAGTGTATTTTGCTCCCAAGCCAACCGGGAGACTTGAACAACTCTACCACGCAATTCATGCGTGGGACGGTCACAACGAAGCGTTCATGGGGTAAGGCCGCCCCGGCTCTGTCTAACTTGCTGGAAATCTACCGATGTTCTACAACGGAGATCGCCGGGGCGCCACAATTAACAATCAAGGTTCAACAAACATCCTTCAAACTAGTCGGCCTCTTTACGAGCCTTCTTGCGATTCCGCTTGCGTGCCAACGCCGCCTTCACGCGACGCTTTTCACCGGGCTTCAGATAGTAGGAGTGACGCTTCACTTCCTTGATAATGTCCTCCTGCTGAACCTTCCGCTTAAACCGGCGCAACGCATTTTCGAGCGGCTCGCCTTCTTGTACGCGAACCTCTGCCAAGGAATCCCACCTCCAAACCCGCCAAATGGCCTTTTCAATGATACAGGAACTCTTATCGTCCAGGACAAAGAAAAATGGCCTATCTTTCGTATTGACATTTAGATAGCTCGATTCTTCATTTTTTCCTCATGGTTAACACCTGTTCCTGCACGCATTCAAATCGGGTGTCCGCCGCGGGTTCACCGCCGGCCGCCATCCTTCACCGTCATCTCATGCAAGCCAGCCCAAATGCCGTAAACTTCCCCTTGAAAGGCCTTTGCCCATGATCCGCAGCTACCAGGGCCACACCCCCCAGGTTCGCTCCTCCTGCTACGTCGATCTCTCCGCCCAGCTTATTGGCGATGTCACCCTCGGCCACCGCTCCTCCGTATGGATGAACGCTGTCCTGCGCGGCGACGTCAACTCCGTCCGCGTGGGCTCTAATTCCAATGTCCAGGACTGCGCCGTCCTTCACGGCCAACGCAATCTCTACCCCGTCATCGTCGGTGACTGGGTCACCATCGGCCACAATGCTACCGTCCACGGCTGCACCGTTGAAGATGAGTGCCTCATCGGCATTGGCGCCCGCGTTCTCAACGACTGCCGCATCGGTGCCGGCTCCATCATTGCGGCCGGCTCGGTCGTCCCCGAGCACACTGTCGTTCCGCCCCGCACGCTCTGGGCCGGCGTCCCCGCCAAACTCCGCCGCGAGCTCACCGATAAGGATCGCGCCCTCATCCTCGAATACGCGCAGAACTATCTCGACTACACCGAAATCTATCTGAGCGAACCACCCCAGACGACCTTGTGATTGCGGCGCGGCGAGCCGGCCATCGGCCCGCCCGAAGTTTCCGGGAACAGGCGCCGGCTTGCTAATCTGGTCCAGGGGCTTAGCGCAAGTCGCGTGCCTTCTTGGAGATTCTCGATGTTCGCCGCTATTGACTGCGCTTTTCCGGTCCCCAGGCTCACGACAACGCTCTGCATGGCCGCAGTGTTGTTTCTCGCCGTCTCAAGCGCCGCCGCCCAGTCGTCTTCCGGCCCCAATCCCGAGCCGAATTCAGTCTCCGGGTCTTTGCCCGATGCCCCCGCGCCCCAATCCACCGGCTCTCAACCTTCCAAGCCTCAGGACAAGGACGCCGTCACGCTACGCAATACTCCCGTCAATTTCCTCAGGGATCAGGAGGCCATCTGGACCAGCCCCGCGCGTATCCGCGAGCGCGACCTCGCGGTGCTTGTTCCCCTCGGCCTGGCCACAACTCTCGCCATCACTGTAGACCACCAGGTGATGTCCTCGGCGAAACTCGATGACGCCTCACTCAACAGCCATGCCACCACTGCTTCCAACGGCTTGCTCGGCGGCTCCGTCATCGCCCCCGTGGCCATCTACGGCATGGGACACATCCATCATGACGACCATGCCACGGAGACCGGCACTCTTGCCGGGGAGGCGATGGTAGATAGCCTGGTCGTCAATGAGGTTTTGAAGGCGGTCTCGATGCGTGAACGGCCCACGCTTGATGGGGCGAAGGGGAAGTTCTTTCAGACGAGCGTCGGCCTCGACTCCTCGTTCCCATCCAACCACAGCATCCTTGCGTGGTCGTCGGCCACCGTCATCGCTTCGGAATACTCCGGCCCACTGACGCAGATCACTGCCTACGGCCTGGCCACTGGCGTCAGCCTTACCCGGGTCCTCGCCCGCCAACATTTTCCATCGGATGTTCTGGTTGGCAGCGCTGTTGGCTGGCTCGTGGGCCGCTACGTATTCCGGAAGCACAGCAAATACGCACCGACCTTCTGACTGCGCGCCGCCCTGCTTCCGGAATTCTGCTGCCTGTTCGCTGCCCTTCTTATACCGGCAGCGGATTTCTCTCCGTGAATCCGCGCTGGTGCCAGTAGGGATAAATCGGCTCGACTGCACTCGCTTTGTCCAGCGCGGCCACCTGGTCCGCTGTCAGATTCCAGCCTGCCGCGCCCAGGTTCTGCCGCAATTGCTCCTCGTTCCGCGCGCCCACAATCAGCGATGAAACCGTCGGCCTTTGCAGCAGCCAGTTCAGCGCCACCTGCGGAACCGTCTTTCCCGTCTCCGCGGCAACCCTGTCGAGCGCATCTACTACCGTGTACAGGTGCTCATCCGTCATCTGCGGGCCCATGGCGGCGGTCTTGTGCAATCGGCTCACCTCGGGCAGCGGCGCTCCGCGGCGAAGCTTGCCCGTAAGCCGTCCCCAGCCGAGCGGGCTCCAAACCAGCGCACCAACCTTCTGATCCAGGCCGAGCGGCATCAACTCCCACTCATACTCCCGGTTCAGCAGTGAGTAATATACCTGGTGCGCCACGAAACGCGTCCACCCATACCGGTCCGCCACCGACAGCGACTTCATCAGGTGCCAGCCGGAGAAATTCGACGCAGCGATGTAGCGCACCTTGCCTTCGCGCACAAACTTGTTCAGCGTGTCCTGCACCTCATCCACCGGTGTCAGTGCGTCGAAACCGTGCAGGTGGTAGATGTCCACGTAGTCCGTGCCCAGCCGCCGCAAACTCCCTTCCAGCGACCGGCGCAGATGATAGCGCGAGGAGCCCACATCGTTCGGCCCATCGCCAAACCGGAACGTCGCCTTGGTCGAGATCAGCGCCCGGTCCCGCTTGCCTTCGAGCGCCTTGCCCAGCACTTCTTCCGAATGCCCGTACGAGTAAATATCCGCTGTGTCGAACAGGTTCACCCCGGCTTCGAAGCAGATATCGATAAGGCGCCGCGCCTCATCCACCTGGGTCGAGCCCCATTCCTTAAAGAACTCAGTGACACCGCCGAACGTGCCGGTGCCAAACGAAAGCGCTGATACCTTGAGGCCGGAGCCCCCAAGAAGACGATATTCCATGGTCGTTTGGATGCCGGATGCGGCCCAAGGATGCAGGCCGAAGATGCAGGCTCACCGCTCCGTTTTTTTCCCCTGCCGTTTCTTCCCGTTTGGTCCGCCCCCCGTCCCATTTGCCCGCCAGAACGACTCCGCAGCCAACCGTCCCAGATCGCAGGATGCCGTGTGAAAGCCGCGATAAAAAATGTGCCCATAGAGCAGCGGCCCGAGCAGCAGCGCCATCGCCCCATCCATGTCGAGCGTCGCTGGTAGAAGTCCTCGTTTGATTCCTCGCCGCAGAATCCGCTTCAGGCACACCCGCGACGGCTCCATCACCCGGTGCCGCCATGCCTCGCCAAATTCCTGGTGCACCGCCGAATACGCGATCATGGCCGGCATCATGCGTTCCCGCGCCGCATCGAAGGCATCGGGCGGGCGCCGGCTCAGCACGGTGGCCAGATCCCGGCACAGGTCGCCCGAGTCCACATCCTCCGGGTCGCGGTCCAGGCCGTTCACCATCAGCATCACGTCGATCAGGAGCACTTCCTTATTGGCCCAGTGGTTGTAGATGGTCGCCTTGCTCACGCCGGAGCTCTGCGCAATCGCATCCATGCTGGTCGCGTCGATTCCCCGCTCGCCAAAGAGATCCAGCGCTGCCCGCAGCACCCGTTCATGCGCTTCCTGACTTCTCTGCCTTGCCATGATCCAAACCGCCCGCTAACTTGCTAACTCGCTGCCCTATAGTCCAGCGACCGCGTATCCCAAGGCCTTTAGATTTCGATCTTCGAAAACCGGTACGCCCCAAACACGATGAACACCGCAGCGATCACGACCAGCACCTCAAAATCGATCATGGCGCCATAGTGTGCCCGGCCCAGCAGCACCGACCGCATCCCGTCCACCCCGTAGGAAAGCGGATCGATCATGGTCGCCACCGCCAGCACCTTGGGCAGACCGTCCAGCGGAAAAAGCGCCCCGGAGAGAAAGAAGATGGGCATCACCATGAAGTTCATGATCAGTTGAAATCCCTGCATGTCCTGCAGGCTCGACCCAACGGCCACGCCCAGTCCCGCGAACACCGTGGCGATGAGCAGCATGAAGCCCAGCGCCAACGGTGCGGTGCTGAGATGCGCCGGCCTGAACCCCGCGATCACGCAAACCACGGTCACCAGCAGCCCCTGCAACAGAGCTACCGTTGCCCCGCCCAGTGTGCGGCCGATCATGATCTGCAGCCGCGGCACCGGCGCCACCAGCGTCTCTTTCAGAAAGCCGAACTGCCGGTCCCACAGGATGCCCAATCCGGAAAAGATCGACGAGAACAAGACTGTCATGCCGATCACGCCCGGCGCCACGAACTGCAGGTAGCTCCCACCACCCGCTCGCTGAAACACCGGGCCGAGCCCGAAGCCCAGCACCAGCAGGTACAGCATCGGTTGCCCCAGGCTGGCCGCAATCTGCACTCGCGAGCGCAGATACCGCTTCATCTCCCGCAGCCACAAGATGTAAATCGCGCTCATCGCCGGCCTCCCTGCCACATCTTTGCAAACTGCCGCATCTGGTCTGCCGAGCCGGCACTCTCATCACGAATCGTCGATCCGGTCAGCGCGAGAAAAGCTTCTTCGAGGCTTTCGGTCTTGGTCTGCTCCTTGATTTCCGATGGCGTTCCCACGGCCACCAGCTTGCCGTGATCAATGACGCCCACCCGGTGCGCCACCCGGTCGGCTTCGTCCATGTAGTGCGTGGTCAGGAAGACTGTCACCTTCTCCGCTTCGTTCACCTTCTTCACATGCGTCCACAACTGGTTCCGGCTCTGCGGATCCAGGCCCAGCGTAGGCTCGTCGAGGAACAGAATCTTCGGTGTGTGCAGAAAGCCGCGAGCAATTTCCAGCCGCCTCTTCATGCCGCCGGAAAACTTCTTCACCTGGTCCTTGCGCCGCTCCCACAGCTCAAATTGCTTCAGCAACGCTTCTGCGCGCTGTTTTCCCACCTTGTGCGGCACGTGGTAAAGCACGCCGTGAATCTGCATGTTCTCCCACGCCGTCAGGTCCCCATCCAGGCTGGGGTCCTGGAACACAATTCCGAACCGCCTGCGGGCCTCGTTCTGATGCACCTGCGGGTCCAAACCGTCCAACTCCATCGACCCGCTGGTGGGCTTCAGCAGCGTGGTCAGCATCTTGATGGTGGTCGTCTTGCCCGCTCCGTTGGGCCCGAGAAAGGCAAAAATCTCCCCCTCCGCCACCTCGAACGAGACATCGTTCACGGCCGTAAACGCGCCAAACGTCTTCAGCAGATTCTGCACACGAATCATCCCGGCCTCCAGAGGAACAATACTGAACGGTTCAGTTTAGTTTGTCAATCGCAAATCAATCTCGATGAGCCGCAATCCGTACCAATAACCGCAAAAAACTGCCATCTTGAGCAAGCACTGCGGAGTCCACGAGCCTGTAATTCGTCTCGCGTCGATGGGCTGGAATCCGCAAACCCAATCTCCGACATTTAAACTAATTAAGCTATGGCCACCATCAAAGCCGTCCGCGGCACTCGAGATCTGCTGCTGCCGGAAACGGCCCTCTGGAACCGCATCGAAGCGACCGCTCGCCAAGTCTTCGCCCGCTACAACTTCGGCGAGATTCGCACTCCCATCTTCGAAGACACCGCTCTCTTCGCCCGCAGCGTCGGCGAAGAAACCGACATCGTCTCCAAGGAGATGTACACATGGGAAGACCGCGCACGGGCGCAGTCCGAAAAGACACAGTCCCTTACGCTGCGGCCGGAGAACACCGCCGGCGTGGTCCGCGCCTACATCGAGCACCAACTCGGCGAGACCGGCCAGTTGCAGAAGCTCTACTACATCGGTCCCCAGTTCCGCCGCGAGCGCCCGCAGAAGGGCCGCTACCGCCAGTTCTCGCAGATCGGCGCCGAAGTTATCGGCCCTCCCTCGGCAGGCAGCGAAAGCCCCTTGCGCGATGCGGAGATCCTCGAAATGCTGGCCACCCTCCTGAACGAGCTCGGCATCACCGGCTGGGTTCTCGAACTGAATTCCGTCGGCTCAGCCGCGGATCGTTCCCGGTATAACGAAACACTTCGTGCGGCTCTCGTCCCTGTCGTCGCCCAGATGTGTGAAGACTGCCAGCGCCGCGCCGTCACCAATCCCCTCCGCGTGCTCGATTGCAAGGTCCCCGCCGACCAGCCCATCATCGACACACTTCCCAGAATCAGCGACTCTCTCGACCAAGAGTCCGAAAGACATTTCGCACAAGTTCTCGCTGCGCTCGACGCCGCCGGCGTTCCCTACACCCAGAATCACCGCCTGGTCCGCGGCCTCGACTACTACACCCGCACCACCTTCGAGTTCACGCACGGCGGTCTCGGCGCGCAGAACGCCCTGCTCGGCGGCGGACGCTACGACGGGCTCAGCGAGGCGATCGGCGGTCCGAAGGCGCCTGGCATCGGCTTCGCCATGGGTGAAGACCGGCTCGTCCTCACGCTCCAAACCCTCGAAACCGCGAAACCGGACGAGAAAGCTGCAGCCTTTGTCGCGCCGCTGGGTGAGGCACTCAACTCCGCCGCGCTGGCACTGGCCCGCGAGCTTCGCCAGGCCGGCCTCCGCATCGAGCTCGGAGAGGGCAGCTTCCGCCTCAAGAAATCCTTTGAAGCCGCCGACAAGTGCGCCCGCGCCATCGTCATCCTTGGCGAAGACGAGCTCCAATCCGGTATCCTGACAGTGAAGACCTTCTCGACAGGCATACAGACAAAGGTTCCGCGCACGGAGCTAGCTCTCTTTCTTACCTCATCCTCAAAAGAGTAAGGACACTGGAAGTGCTCGATTTTCTCGGCAGTCTCGAACGTACTCATCTCTGCGGCGACTTGCGCGCCGTCAACGCCGGCCAGCAAGTTGTCCTCATGGGCTGGGTGAACCGCCGCCGCGACCACGGCAACCTCATCTTCCTCGACCTCAGGGACCGCTCCGGCATCGCCCAGATTGTCCTCGACAAAGAGCTCACCCCCTTGGGGCACGAAAAGGGCGAACAGGTCCGCCCCGAGTACGTTGTCGCCGCCGTGGGCAAAGTCCGCCTGCGCGATAAAGACGCCATCAACCCCAAGATGCCCACTGGCGAGATCGAGATCGAGGCCACCCAGCTCCTGGTCCTCAACGACACCCGCCTGGCGCCGTTCTCGCCCTCGGACGAAGCGATCCAGAACGAAGAGGTCCGGCTCAAGTACCGCTACGTCGACCTGCGCCGCCCGGAGATGCAGCGTAACTTCAAGCTGCGCCACGACATCACACTGGCCATCCGCGAATCCCTCAGCAACCAGGGCTTCCTGGAGATCGAAACACCAATCCTGACCAAGTCCACGCCCGAAGGCGCACGCGACTTCCTCGTTCCCAGCCGCGTGCATCCCGGCGAGTTCTATGCCCTGCCGCAGTCACCGCAGATCTTCAAGCAGATCCTCATGATCTCCGGCTTCGACCGCTACTTCCAGATCGCCCGCTGCTTCCGCGACGAGG
>CAYUJM010000069.1:0-21541 GCA_964445025.1 uncultured Occallatibacter sp.
AGTACATGATGAACTTCATGTCCGCCACGCCCTGCCCCGTCTGCCGCGGCAAGCGCCTGCGCCCCGAATCTCTTGCGGTCAAAATCGGCGGTCTCTCCATCGCCGACTTCACCGCGCTTCCACTGAATCGCGCTCTCTCGGCCGCCATCAATCTCAACTTCACGGCCCGCGAAGCGCTGGTCGCCGACCGCATCCGCCGTGAGGTTGTCGAGCGCCTCGAATTCCTCTGCGCCGTCGGTCTCAACTATCTCTCGCTCGATCGCAACGCCGCTACGCTCTCCGGCGGCGAGGGCCAGCGCATCCGACTTGCCACGCAGATCGGCTCCAGGCTTCGCGGCGTACTCTATGTTCTCGACGAACCCTCCATCGGCCTCCACCAGCGCGACAACAACCGGCTGATCGAAGCCCTGGAAAGGCTCCGCGATCTCGGCAACACCGTTCTCGTCGTCGAGCACGACGAGGACACGATCCGCCACGCCGACTTTGTTCTTGATCTAGGTCCCGGCGCCGGGCGCCTTGGAGGACAGGTCGTCGCCCAGGGCACGCCCGATCAGATCATGGCCTGCCCGGAGTCGCTTACCGGACGCTATCTCTCCGGCGCAGCTACCATGCTGCAGCGCGCTCACCCCCGCTCTCTCACCGGCAAGTGGCTCACCGTAACCGGCGCCCGCGAGCACAATCTCCAGGACATCACGATTCGCATTCCCCTGGGCGTCATGACCGTGGTCACCGGCGTCAGCGGCAGCGGCAAAAGTACCCTCATCAACGACATTCTCTACCGCTCGCTGGCCCAGACCATCTACGGCTCCCGCGAGGAGCCCGGCGCGCACGAGTCGCTCACTGGCGCCGAGCAGCTCGACAAGGTCGTCCGCATCGACCAGTCCCCGATTGGCCGTACCCCGCGTTCCAATCCCGCCACCTATACGCAGGTCTTCTCGCCCATCCGCGATCTCTTCGCCATGCTGCCTGAATCCCGTGAGCGCGGCTACAAGCCGGGGCGGTTCAGCTTTAACGTGACCGGAGGCCGCTGCGAGGCATGCCAGGGCGATGGGCAGCGCCGCATCGAGATGAACTTCATGCCCGACGTCTACGTGCAGTGCGAAGTTTGCAATGGCCGCCGCTACAACCAGGAGACACTGGCGGTTAAGTTTAAAGGGCATTCCATCGCCGACGTGCTGGATCTCACCATCGAGGACGCTCTCACGGTTCTCGAAGACGTGCCCAACGTCCGCCAGAAATTGCAGACTCTGGTCGATGTTGGCCTCGGATACGTGCACCTGGGCCAGAGTGCCACCACCCTTTCCGGCGGAGAGGCGCAGCGCATGAAGCTGGCGCGTGAACTATCGAAGCGCCAGACCGGCCGCACGCTTTATCTGCTCGATGAGCCCACCACCGGCCTGCACTTCGACGACGTGCGCAAACTTCTTGAAGTCCTGCACCGGCTCGCCGACCTGGGCAACTCCGTCATCATCATCGAGCACAATCTCGACGTCATCCGCAATGCCGACTGGATCATCGACCTCGGCCCGGAAGGCGGAGAAGACGGGGGGCGTATCGTCGGCCAGGGACGTCCCGCAAAAATCGCCGCGACCCCAGGCTCGTACACCGGCCAGTTCCTCACCCGCTACTACGCCTCTGCCAACGGCCGCCTCGCTCCTGTCGACATTGAAGATGATCCCGTCGTCGAAGCTCAGGCCGAGCAGGGGGAGCCGATCGATCGGCCGGGTGCCCCATCCTTTCCAAGTTCTCCATTGGAAAGGGCGGGAGACCAAGAACCCACCCCAGCTAGGCCAAAGCGTGCGCGCCGCAATACTCCGGCTGAAGACGATCTGGCCGCCACCCGCGCCAAAACCGGCCGCCAGACAAAGACGGAGAACACGGATCGACCTTCAGGTCCTCGCACGAAGAAAACCGGTCGCGTATGAACAAGCCTCCCGAGTTCGACCCGCGCGACCCGAATGCCGGCTCTGCTGGCGCCGGCTCTCCCGACAAGGGACCGTCATCTTCGCCTGGCAGCGGCGACGAACTCCCATCTCTCGAGGCCTTGCTCCGCTCCGCGTTTCCCATCCCCGACAACCTGGCCGGAGGGAATGGGAACCCGGCGCCCTCCATCCCTGAATCCACGACCCGCTTCTGGGAGGGCCCTCCGCTGACGGAGGACTCCGTTCTGCGAGGCATAGCCTCCGCGGGCGATGTTCCCGGCCCCGCGAATCAGCCCACGGACGAAACAGCGAAGCCGGCCAAGTCCGGCATGAATTGGCTGCAGCCGCCGGAGAAGATAGCGGAAAGATCCACCCCGCGCGGGCGCCGGACCGTGAAAAGAATCAAACCCGGCCTCTATGGCAACCTTGCCGACACAGGCTCGTTACCTAGAGACATGCTGAAAGACGCACGGAGCGCGGCCAATGAGACGCCGCACCAGCCCGCCCGCGTTGAGGATGCGGAACTGAAAGCTGTCGGCTCCGCTGGAGAGGCTGTGATCCCCGTCGAGATTCCGCCCGTCGCACCTGCGAATTTCACCGCGGCTGGAACAAACAAGCCGCAAGCCGCCCATGATTCTCCCGTATCGGAACTGGAACCCGCCGACGCTGTAGAACCGGGCTTGAGCGCTGATATCGCTCCCCCCGTCGAGCCTCCCGATGCAACCGCCGCAATCGCCGCTGAGCCTCAATCGGCCCATCAGTCCGCGGAAGAGATCGTGGGGACCACCGAGGCCCTGAGTGACCAATCCATACCTCTGCCATCGGTGGAGGAACTGGCGAGAAGGCTGGAGGATGTCGGGTCCCCAACATTGCTCACTGTTGCGGATGGGTCCGTCGCAACGGAGGCCGGCGCCGAGCCCCAACTCTTTCAGTCCTTCTACAAGACCAAGCCGCGAATCCAGCAGCCGCCGCGCATTCCTCATCTCGGCCATCTGGTCATTCTGATTTTTCTGGCCGCTCTCGGCCTGCTCGGCTCTTCTCTCCTCACTCGCTCCGCGCTCCACTTCCATCTCTGGGGCATCTCGACCGTCCAGAATGCGGTCACGGACGTTCACTATACCGTCGGCAGCATGGCCGCCCTGTACCTGATCACCTTTGGCGCCGCCTTGCTCATCTTTCCGCACCTTTGGCACCGCGGTTTCTTCTCCGGTGTGCAATGGAACGGCCCGGCAACCCTAATTCGGTTCTGGCCTCTTCTGACCGCGGCCTTTGTCTGCTTCGCCCTTGCCATGGTGGACGAGCTTCTGCTTCCCGGACCCACCAACGCGCCCATCGACAAGCTCTTTGACACCAGCGCCTCTGCCTGGCTCCTCTTCGGTTTCGGCGTTACCTTCGCGCCTTTTTTTGAAGAGATCATCTTCCGCGGCTTTTTGTTGCCGGCCCTTTGCACCGCCTGGGACTGGGCCGTCGAAGAGAGCACCGGCAAGCCGGCGCCCGCGCTCGACGCCAATGGTCACCCCCAATGGTCCATCTTCGCCATGGCGATTGGCTCCGTCGCCACCAGCATCCCTTTCGCCCTCATGCACGCGGAACAGACTGCCTGGTCCCTCGGCCCATTCCTGCTGCTCTTCGCTGTCAGCCTGGTCCTCTGCTGGGCCCGCCTGAGCACACGTTCTCTGGCCGCCAGCGTGGTGGTCCACGCCAGCTACAACTTTCTTCTCTTTTCGCTCATGCTGCTCGGCACCGAAGGGTTCAAGCATCTCGACAAGATGTGAGAGGCCCCCAAGCCCCAGGCCACCCCAAATTCACTCCGGCGTTGAGACTGGTTCGGCGCATTGGCGCATCACTGCGTTCCGTGGAAGACCTCACGGTTGATCTCCGGCCAGAACTCTCTGAGGAAGAACGAGGCGGCATCGACTCCGACATCGATGCCCCACTGCTTGCCCGTGTTGCCAAAAGTGCGCTCGCCGGCTGGATAGTAGAGATTCGACAATCCGGCCGACGCACCCGCGCCCACAACCTCGCTTGTATTGAAGACCTCTTTCCCGGAGTCGTTACGCGTAATCACGGCGCGGCTCAACGCGTAGACGGCACGCTTGCGGAACCCGCCCCGCCCCAAGGTGTAATAGCGCGCGTCCTCGTGGGTTGCAACAGGAAACACGAACTCCACCATATAGTTCTCGCTGGTCTGATCGATGGCCGAATGCCACAGGTAGCGGCCGTACGCTGCCCCTCCATGACCAAACTCGGGCGTGGCATTGGTCGCCAGCGAGTAACCCGCAATAAACGCAGGAAGGAAGATGGAAGAGTAGTCGAACGAGTCCTCAGTCGCTCCCAGAAACTTGTCTTTTACCGTTTGGGGTGGCAGCTTTTCGTCAGTGCTGATGGCGCGAAAGTTGGGGATGATTCCGAGAATGCGCTTGGTTTGCTGGCCGACCTGGCTCTCGCTGGTTTTGTTCTGATCAGGCGCGTCCGGCAATGCGTCTGTTGCGGCAGAAGCAGACCTGCTGTCGGTTGTCTGCTGGGCGGACAGTTTGCCCCATGGGCCAGAGGCAAAGATCAGCCACGCAGCCAGCAAACCATGCCGGACAAAACAGCGGCCCCGGAATCGAAGCACCGGGTTTCGCGAAAAGAAATTCCCTGGGGAAGGTGAGACGGGCTCCATAGCGAATTAGATTCGCAAGTGGCCGAAAGGAAACACCTCCAAGCCGAATATGAACTGTTTTTCATTTCGCATTCAGGTATGCGCAAGCCAGAGGAATACGCAACACCGTTCGTGTGCGATTGCCATCCCGATTCACTCCGCATTCCGGCCCACAATCCCTTTACAATCGTCATTGATGCCAACCGAAACGCACGCCCAACAGCTCCTTGCTCTTCTCGCTCGCCTGAGCTTCCGCCTCGGCCAGTTCAAGCTCTCTTCCGGCGGCACAAGCGACTACTACATCGATTGCCGAACCACAACCCTCCACGCCGAGGGCGGGCGCCTCACCGGTCTTGCTATTCTTGGCGTCCTGGAACAGCATCATATTGAAGTCGAGGCCGTCGGCGGCCTCACTATGGGCGCCGACCCCATCGTCTCCAATGTTGCGACGGCCAGCGCCTGGGGCGCGCGATCCAACCCCTCCGCGCCGCTCATCCACGGCTTCCTGGTGCGCAAGGCCGAAAAGGCCCACGGCACGGGACGCCGCATCGAGGGCTTCTGCAAAGAGGGCGCCCGCGTCCTCATCGTCGACGACGTCTGTACCACTGGCGGCTCCACCATCAACGCCATCGAAGCCGCCCGCGAGGCCGGCATGGTTGTCGCAGCGGTGGTTTGCATTGTGGAACGCGAGGAAGCCAACGGACGCCCCGCCGTGGAGGCCGCTGCGCAGGGCGCGCCTTTTCTCCGGCTGTTTACCGCTTCAGATGTCCGCGCCGAACATCTTCGTCAACAGCATCTCTGATCCCTAGCAACGCCCTGTCTCTAAAGTTCGCATCAACAATAAGTTGTCGTCCTGAGCGGAGATTGGCGCGCTTTTTGCGCCAATCGAAGCCGAAGGACCTGCTTTTCACGGTCGCACGGATGCAAGGAACTTGCTGGACACAACCCAAGACAGACGAGATGCGAAGCTGACCGCACAAAGGGCCAATCCGCCCTCCGGATTGACCCTCCAACCGCCTCATGAGCGTTCCCTGTCGACCTCTATCGAGCAGCGCGCGCCTGTCCCTTTGCATTCCTCACCGCATCCAGAAAGGGCCGCGCGGGCGGAGGCGGAGGCACTTCGCCCAGGAGAATGCGACGGGTGGAAATTTCGGATCCGTAAATTGCCTTGGTGGAGTCGTCGTCGCGGCGAATCGCAGCCCCATTCAGCGTGATGCCGGCAAATACTCCCCTCGCCCGCGAATAGGTCAGGATCTCGGCATTCAGCTTCCAGTCGGTATCGGCTGAGGCATGGCGGCCCACCGGCCCGGCTGCCGCGGAAGCGTCGGCGCCAATCTCGAACTTGCTGGAGATCAGGCGCTCCAGGCCCTTGTCGCCCTGAATGATCATGACCAGATCGATGCCTTCCACACCAATCTGCAATCCCCAGCTGCCGCCCGTGATGGCAAAGAATGCCGGCGCGCTCCATCCGCCCGCGGTCCGGCAGGTCGCCACGCCTCTGCCGCCCTCCGCGCCAAACACAAAGCCGCCTTTCACCAGGTGCGGCACCACCGCGATGCACTTTGCGTGGTCCAGAACCTCATCCGGAATGCCCTTGTCCGGTGCGGCCATAATCTCATGCAGAACAGCGCCCGCATGAATCAGGCGCTCATCCGTGGCCTCGCGCGGCGTCTCCGCCCCGGCAGATCGCGTCAGAAATAGAAATGCTGCAAACAGAATTGCTTTTTTCATGGCTTTTCTCCGTTCCTCTTGCAGGTTTATTGGATAACACTCCAACAGCGGAGGCGCTCGGCGAGAGTCATGGTTGCATACAGCACCACGAAGCCTTGCCACGAGAGCCTCTGCACAAGTCACAGCCTTGAAGGGTATGGGCTTCAGCCCGAACATTAGGGCAGTAAAATCAGGCGGGCCTCAGCCCCCGAGGGAATGCAGAATTCAGGCGAACACTTTGTACACCTTGTTTCGAGTTTTCTCCGGGGTTCTCCCCTGAGCCATCCATCGCCACACCGGAAGCCTTCAATGACTGTCTTCCAGTTTCGCCTGGGATTCCCGTGCCGCGGACCGCGCCGGTTCTTTGCTGCCTCTTCTGACCTTCCGCGCCTTCTCATTGATCGCCTCGGCAAGGCCTTCGATCCGCGCCGTCGTTTGGTCCGCCCAGGCGCCGCCCTGGCGCCAGGCATCTTCGGCTCCCGCCTGGATGGCGCCCTTACCGCGAACATGGTTCACCATCTCTTCCCATCCAGACAGAAGTTCCATTCCTCCGTGCATAGTTGTCACCCTCCGGGAGTTCCCCAGTAGTATTGTTCCCCAACCTTGCTTCATCGCAATTATGGAACCAATCGCAGGGCTTATCCTTTACTGCATTGTCAATAAATCACTTACTCCGATTTTCTTCAGCGGGCGCCGGGTTTGGCATCGTGTAATTATTACCCGATTCTGCAAGGATTGCGCGCGGACGGAGCAAGCAGCCCCGACTTCCCCCTCCGCTCATCGCCTCGCCCACCACCCAGCCATTATTCTGTGAACAGACGCTGAAACGGTTGCCTTGCCCTATGGACCTCCACGAGAAAATCCGCACTCTCCCTACCCAGCCGGGCGTCTACCTCTACAAGAATGCCGAGGGAGAGGTCATCTATGTCGGGAAGGCCAAAAACCTTCGCTCGCGCGTCCGTTCTTATCTTCTGGAGGCTTCCCAGGCCAACGCCAAAACCGGCTCGCTCATGCGCGAGGCCGTCGATCTGGACTACATCCTGGTCGCCAACGAGCATGAAGCGCTGGCTCTGGAAAACAACCTTATCAAGCAGCGCAAACCGCGCTTCAACATCCTGCTCAGGGACGACAAGACCTACCCCTACGTCAAGTTGACCTTGGGCGATCGTTTCCCAAAGGTCTTCGTCACCCGCCGCCTGCGCAAGGACGGTTCCGCCTATTACGGCCCCTACTTTCCCGGTAATCTCGCTTACCGCATCGTCGAGCTGATTCACCGCAGCTTTCTTATTCCCAGTTGCAAGGTCGATCTCTCGCGCTACCATCCCCGCGCCTGCCTGCAGTACTACATCCATCGCTGCCTGGGCCCCTGCGTGGAAGGCTTCACTACCCCCGAGGCCTACGCCGCCGCCGTCCGCGACGCACAACTCTTCCTGGAAGGGCGTTCGGCCGAACTTGAGCGGTCTCTTTCCGCGCGCATGGTTGCGGCTGCCGAATGCGAGCAGTTTGAAGCCGCCGCACGCTTGCGCGACCAGCTTTCCACCGTTCACCAGCTCCAGGAAAAGCAGCGTATCGCCACCGCCGAGCAGGACGACGACGCCGACGTCTTCGGATATCACTTCGAAGCCGGCAGCCTGGCCGTCAATCTCTTCCACGTCCGCGCCGGAAAGATCGTCGACCGCCGCGAGTTCTTCTGGGACGACTTGCCCGATCTGCTGGAAACATCCACCGGAGAAGACCGCGAATCATTCGACGAAGTGAAGGGTACTGGACTCAGCTCGCGCACGGACTTGCCAAAAGAAAGCGGGGCGGGTGCCCCAGGTCTCGATCCTGAGACCTGGGAAACGACAAACTCCAACCTGCCGGGCACTCGGCGCAAAGACCTCCATGCCCCATCCTTTCGTCCGCCGCGGCGGATTTCTGGCGAAGGGGTGGGAAGCCACGAACCCCAACCCGCGTCTGAAAGCTCCGAACCGCAATTTCACGCCGGCACTGTCTTCAGCGCCCTCCTCAAGCAGCTCTATATCGACCAGCACTACGTTCCCCGGACCATCCTCGTGCCGGTCGACTTCGCGGATCGTGAAGCCTTGTCCGCGCTTCTCAGCGAGCGCTCTGGCCATCGTATCGACATCGCCGTCCCGCAACGCGGAGAAAAGCGCTCCCTCGTCGACCTCGCCGGTCAGAACGCAAAGCAGTCCCACACGCAGCGTTTCCGCGTCCTCGAGCCCAGCCGCAAGGCCATTCAGGAAGCGCTCGCAGACGCCCTCATGCTTCCCGAGCTTCCCCGCCGTATCGAATGCTTCGACATCTCCCACATCCAGGGCGCGGAAACCGTAGCCTCGCTTGTTGTGTGGGAAGACGGCAAGATGAACAAGCAGCTCTATCGCAAATTCAAAGTCATGACGGTCCTCGGCGTCGACGATTTCGCCTCCATGCGCGAAGTGGTCACCCGACGCTATCGCCGCCTGCTCGAATCCCAGGGCTCACAAGCGAATGCTGCGGGTGCCCCAGGTCTCGATTCCGAGACCTGGGATACCACAGACTCTCGGCACGAAAGGCAGGCATTGAAAGGGCAGGAATTCAGTCACGCCGGAAAGGCGAGGAAGACATCTGGGGCTTCAGCCCCTGCGGAGAAGTCCTCCAAGGAGCCGCAGACCCTCCCCTCGCTCATCCTCGTCGACGGTGGCCTGGGCCAGCTCCACGCCGCTGCCGAAGCGCTGGAATCGCTCGGGCTGACCTCGCAACCGCTGGCCTCCATCGCCAAGCGCGAGGAAGTCATCTATCTCTACGGCAACGAAGACGAGCCCATTGTCCTCGACCGCCGCTCCCCGGTCCTTCATCTCATCCAGCTCATCCGCGACGAGAGTCACCGCTTCGCCGTCGGCTATCATCGCCAGCGCAGAGCCATGCGCGACCGCTCGTCCGAGCTTCTGGACATCCCCGGCGTGGGCCCGCAAACCCGCCAGCGCCTGCTTTCTCACTTCGGCAGCCTTCGCGACATCCAGCAGGCCACCGTCGAATCCCTGGCCGCCGTAGTTCCCCGCAAAACCGCCGAAACCATCTGGCGGCACTTCAACGAAAACCAACCCGTCAACTAAATTCAATGCGAGTGCTCAGCGGAGTGACTCTATAATCGAGAACGCGTATGCGAATAAAGTACAGCCTTTCATTTGGTGATTACGCCGCCGCGCAAGCGCTTCATTCGAGGCGAAGTGTAATACGCTATCTTTCACACGTCGCGGGTTATTACGTTTTTCCGGTATTTGGCATCTTCTTCCTCTCGCTCGCCTTTTTCAACTCGAAACCAATCGGTTCAGCTCACACGAAATGGTTGACCGTTCTATGCGGTGCGTATTTGCTTTCTTGCCCTCTCATTTTTCGGCTAACTGCAAAAAGCCGTTACAAGAGAACGAGAAGCGGTGCCGGAGATTGTGCGATTGAATTCGACCAGAATTTGATTCGAACGCAAGGTCCGCACTCGAAAAGCGAAATTGACTGGAAAGCCATCCAGTCGTTCTCAGAGGACATGAAATCGTTTCTTATGTATCTGGCCCCTGGAAAATTCATCGTTATACCTAAACGCGTTTGCGCAAGTGAACAAATTGAAGAGCTCCGTGCCTTGCTGCAGCGACAGGTGCAACCTAGCACTGCGGCAGAAGACACAAAGAATTAGCCCTCCTCAAATTCCCATCAGATCGGCTTAGCTCGCGTCCCTATTGCAACTCCCGTGCCCGTGAACTATAGTTAACACATGATCGAGGTCCGCCAGACTGACCTCTTCGCAAGCTGGCTGCGCAAGCTCCGCGATGAACAGGCACGAGCACGCATCCAAATCCGTATCCGCCGCCTCTCGCTGGGCAACTTCGGAGACGTAAAGGCCGTCGGTGAAGGCGTCAGCGAGCTGCGGATTGATTACGGGCCAGGGTATCGCGTCTACTTCCGACAGATCGGAAACCTGTTGGTTCTCCTGCTCGTCGGGGGTACCAAGAGAACGCAGGACGCTGACATCACCAAAGCAAAACAACTGGCAAAGGAGGCCCAACATGGCTCTTAAGACCACCCCCTGGGACCCCGCAGAGTACCTGTCCACACCCAGCCGCATCGCCGCCTATCTTGAAGCCGCATTCGAAGACGGTGACCCCGCCCTTATTGCAACCGCCCTTGGCGACATCGCCCGCGCCATCGGCATGACCCAGCTCGCCACGCAGGCCGGCGTCACCCGCGAGGCACTTTACAAAGCCCTGTCTCCCACCGGCGATCCCAGGCTCTCCACCTTTCTCGGCGTTATGAAGGCCCTCGGCATCAAGCTCACCCCGCACGCCGCAGGATCGCTCGGGTAGTTCCCCGTAAAGCCGCCGAAACCATCTGGCGGCACTTCCACCCGGCGGCGCCGGTGAACCAAACAGGCACATAATCTGTCATCACTTGATGATACAATTGGTGCCTGGAGGCATGTATGAGGACGACGCTTGCACTTGACGACGAACTGGTCGCGCGAGCCCAGGAATTCACCGGGATCGTGGAAAAGACTGCCTTGGTGCGCGAAGCTCTCAAGGCGTTGATTCAGCGCGAGGCCGCGCAGCGGCTGGCGGCCCTTGGCGGTACCATGCCTGAACTCGAAGACATTCCCCGTCTGCGGGTCCAAAACCTGTGATTCTCGCCGATACTTCCGTCTGGATCGACCATTTTCGATCTGCGCTGCCGGAATTGCGGAATCTGCTCGCCCGCAATCAGATTGCCACGCACCCGTTCGTTATCGCTGAGCTCGCTCTCGGATCCCTGCGTGATCGAGCGAGAACCCTCATTTACCTCGATCTGCTTCCGCAGGTCCGTGTCGCCCAATCCGGGGAAGTCCGGCACATGATCGAGGCTCACGCTCTCTACTCGAAGGGCATCGGCCTCACGGACGCGCATCTAATTGCCTCTTGCCTGCTGACTCCGGGGACACAACTATGGACACGAGACGCCGCACTGGGGAAGGTTGCCTCGGCCCTCGGCATTCTCATCAGCTTCCCGAATGCCGGCAGGGCAAATCCCTAAGCAGCGAGCATCTGAGCGATATCCAGCAGCCACCGCCGAATCCCTGGCCGCCGTAGTCCCCCGTAAAACCGCCGAATTCATCTGGCGGCATTTCCACAAGCCCCAACCCGCCGCTTAACTGCTGATGGTACCTCTCTTCGGAAAATGTCTGAGAGGGCTTTAATTTTCCTGTCAGGTGCCGATTACCGATTCGACGGCTTTTTATGTCTCCGCTGCTTCGTGCGCGGCGGAATCGCTACGTTCCGGGGTTGAGATTCCGCTATGTCCAGTTCGAATCAAGTTTCTGCCGCTCACCGCAACACCCGTTTATCCATTGCGATCATCAGTCCTGACTGGCAGCGCCGCATCGCGGCTTCAAGCGCCCTGGCACAGTGCGGAAATGTCCAGACCCTCGAGTTTACTGAGAGTGTTCTCACCGCTGATGAGCTCCGCCAACTGTACGAAGGCGGCGTCGACGCTGTCCTCATCGATCTGGACTCTCACCCGGAAGACTCTCTCAACCTGGTCGAGCAGCTCTGCATGGGCAGTTCGTTGATCGTCATGGTCTTTTCGGCGCAGGCCGACCCCGACCTGATGCTCCGCAGCCTGCGCGCGGGCGCGCGGGAGTTTTTCATCCTGCCCTTCAAGCCCGAGACCATCGCCAAGGCGCTGCAGTGGGTATCCGCCCAGCTCCAGCCCGCTCCGCAACCGAGAAAGGCTGCCGGCCGGTTGCAGGTGTTCTTTGGTTCCAAGGGCGGCGTTGGGGTCACCACGCTGGCTTGCAACTTTGCCGTAGCAGTAGCAGAAGTGCCGGGCCAGCGCACCCTGCTGATCGATCTCAATCTCCTCATGGGAGATGCGGCGGTGCTCCTTGGCGTCCAGCCAAAATACACGATCGTCGATGCGCTCCAGAAAATCGACCGCCTCGACGAGCATTCCCTTTCGGCATTCTTCACCCCCCATTCCTCGGGGCTCTCGGTGCTCGCCGCTCCGGCTGAAGTTAGCCCGGTAAAAGCCCCCGCGGAGGCGATCGGCAAGCTGCTGGCCTTGGTCCGCCGGCAGTTCGACAACGTGATCGTCGATGCCGGAAAAAAGATCGAACTCAGAGACCTGCATCTCTTCGACGAATCGGCCACTGCTTACCTTGTCACCCAGGTTGGCATCCCCGAACTGCGCAACGCCAATCGCCTCATCAGCCAGTTCTCCACGGAATTCAGCCCCAAGCTGGAAATCGTAGTCAACCGGCATCAGTCGCGCTTCATGGGCTTCACCGATGAGCATTTGAGCAAAGCCCTCACCCGGCCGGTCGCCTGGAAGGTCCCCAACGACTACAAGGCCGTGCGGCAGATGCAGAGCACGGGTATCCCCATCGTGCACCAGGAGTCCCCTGTAGCCAATGTGATGCGTCTCATGGCCCGGGGCGTGACTGGAACGTCGGATTCCCCCGAAGATAAGCTTCGTCATGGCAAGTCTGCGGGCCTGTTCCGTATCCCCTGGAAAGGCGCTGCCAAACCGCTCGATGAGGACGCGAGCCCTGAAGAAGCCCATCGTGCAGCACACGCCGCGGCTCGCTCTCTATCCGGAGCCATGCCCCGCTAGTTTAGCGTCTCCAAAGTTCCTGCCAAAGAGTAAGGTGTCATCCTGAGCGCAGCGCGCTTCAGCGGAGCCGAAGGATCCGCATTTGGAAAGATACTAACGTTGAACCTGACCTGAACAAATGCTACGGGCTATTGAGATGCCCCGCTAAACGCCTCCGCTCCGACCCGTTGATTGGCCCTCCGCCCTCTCCCGCGCATCGCCGGCCTTCAGGCGCGTTCCGCAAGCCTCCGCCGATTCTTTTCTTGGCACAGTCTGCAAGGCGCAAAGACCCTTCACCGCGACCCTATTCCCAGCGGTCCGCCGAGCAGATTATCCCTCCTTATTTGCTCGTGTGCCCTGCCCTGTAGCCAGGCGAGGCATCCGGGAAGCCTGCAGCGCTGCGCAGGCTTTTCCCTGACCGCGACTCATCCATTTCGTATTAGAAATTCTTATTACATTGGATACAAAAACTTCTCCGAATGCCGCCTTTTCATCCGCGATCCGGGGTAAGGTTGCCACATTCACTCTCTCCGTCTCATTGCCAGGGACGCGGGACGAAGTGATGGTATTTCCCCACGAGAAGGAGATCACATGACGGGAAAACTACTGATCGTCGAGGATGAACCCATTGTCGCTCTTGACCTGCAGCAGGAGCTCGAGCAGTTCGGATGCGAAGTGGTCGCTTTGGCCCAAAGCGCGGATGAGGCGCTGATCGCGGTCGAGGAATCGCAGCCCGAACTGGCGCTGATGGATCTCCATATCGTCGGCTCTGCAGATGGTATCCAGACCGCCCGGATACTGCGGGACGCCTATCAGATTCCATCCATCTTCCTCACCGCCTACAGCGATGACGCGACCATCAACCGGGCAGTACGGGAGATGCCCTATGGGTATCTCACCAAGCCGTTTCAGACGCGTGAGTTAAAGGCAACGTTACAGGTGGCGTTGCACAGGGCCAAGGTGGATGCGGGCCTGCGCCGCGCCCATGGCAAGATAGCAACCACCGTGGATGGCATGCATGAGGCCTTGATCACCGTCTCGCTCTCCGGCGACATCCAGTTCATCAATGCGTCTGGCGAGCGTCTTCTCGGGTGTACGCGCGAGCAGGCAACAGGCCGCCAACTCCGGGAAGTGATCGATCTGCGCGACACGCGCAACCATTCCGTCCGCGTCCTGGCCCGCCACGGCCTCACCGGCCCCATCGAGGAGTTTGGCCTGGCCCTGCATCGGCCGAAGACTCTTCCCACCTACGTCGACCTGACCCTCTCGCCGCTTTCCGACCAGGCGGGTGTTCCAACCGGATATGTCATGACGTTGCGCACTTCGGATGGACGGGTCCGTTCGCAGGCCCTTGAAGAGGCGTTCAACGCTTCGGACGTCTTCGAATTCGCGTCCGTGGCCATGGTGCGACTGGATAGCACCGGCCACGTCGAACGCTTGAATCAGGCACTGGTGCAGGAGTGTGGCGTAGCGATGGAGAACATTGTGGGCCGCAGCCTCACCGGCCTCAGCATGGACCCCGATCCGCGCATCAACGGAAAACTCATGAAAGAACTTCTGGAAGGGAGCACCACCGTCACCACATCCAAACCTCTGGTCAGCAACTGAGTCTCCCGAGCGTCTGCTTACCGGCGGCCGCGCGGCATCTTCCGTCGTCGCCGGACTCGCTTTGTCTCATCGAGCCAACCTCCCGCTGTGTCCGGGAAGGCACAACCGGAGTCTCCGCGCGACCCATATGCCCTGTCTCAACATCCAATCCGTAGTTCCGCCTTGCCTGCCCTGCGACGACTTGCAGTCCTTTGACGGGACCTTGCGGCTGTTGATGGAGAATGTCACCGATTACGCCATCTACATGCTCGATCCGCAAGGACGAGCCGTCACATGGAACGCGGGCGCTGAGCGGCTGAGCGGATATCGGCAGGAAGAGGTGATGGGGCATTCGTTTTCCATGTTCTTTCTCCCTGAAGCAGCGGATGCGCGCGAACCCGAGCAGGGACTTACAGCGGCCCTGCGCGATGGCCGATTCGAAACACAGACCTGGCGCCTGCGCAAGGGAGGAGGAAAATTCTGGGCGCTCGTAAGTCTGACCGCCATTCGCTGCTCAGAAGGTGCTGTCCTTGGTTTTGCCCATGTAACCCGCGACATGACCGCGCAGCGGGAGCTGGAAGAAGCCCAGGCGAAGCTGGCTTTCGAACTCGAACAGCGCGTAAAGGAAAGGACCGTGCAACTGGAAGCTTCAGTGGAACAGTTGCGGTCGAAGAACGAGGAGATTGAAGCTCTGGTTGCCATGGTCTCCCATGACCTGAATGAAAAGGAAGTGTTGCTCCGCGAGGTCTATCACCGCGTCAAGAACAACCTTCAGGTGGTGCAGAGCCTGCTCAAGATGGGCGCGCGAACACTAGGGTCGGGCGATGCCCGCCGCGCCATTGAAACTGCGGTCGAGCGTGTTCATGTCATGGCCATGGTCCACGAGCACCTTTATCGAATGCCCGACCTCAGCGGACTTTCGCTCTCCGCCTACCTGCGCGACCTCGTCGAAGGGGCCATCGATTCGAACTGCCAGCAACCCGATCAGGTTGAGTTGCAACTCGACATCGCCGACGTGCCGATTCCTCTGGATACCGCCATCCCCCTGGGTCTTCTGGTAAACGAACTTGTCTCTAACTGCATCAAGCATGGCCTTTCCCATGGCCGCCGGGGAAGAATCTGCGTGTCCGCCCAATCGGTCCCCGGCGCGGTGCGCCTGGTCGTTCATGACAATGGAATCGGCCTTCCTGAAGGTTTCAACGCCGAGGCATCCAACTCGATGGGGCTCAAGCTGGCCGCCAGCCTGGCGCGGCAACTCGGTGGCCGGCTTGAATTCACCGCGCACAACGGATGCCAGGTGCAGGCCGACCTGACTCGATTCAGTCCTCAAAAACCGAATCTCCAGCTCCAGCCCTGCGCTGCGGCCGAGCTGAGTTCAAGCCATTCCCCAGCCCTGCAAAAGCTGGCAAGCTGATCTGCCGGTCAAGCGGCCGCAACAAACTCGCGGTGCCGGATGGCGATCCGCCGGCCGCAGCCGTGGCAGTCGAAGTCCTTTGTATTGGCCACACTGCTCACCGCAATCCCGCACCACGGGCACTTCCCTTTCAGCGCGCCCATCCCGATCATCGGCCCCAGCAGCGGCGCAAATACTGCCGCTATGATCATCGGGATCCCCAGGATTGCGCCCAGTCCGGTGAGACAGAGCATGGTCCCGACAATGATCAGAATCGGCACTGCCAGCATGCCAAAGAGCAATCCGCCGAAGGCGCCGGGCGCAGGTGACTTTTCGGGTTTCTCAGGCTCGATAGCCGGCTGCATTTCTTGCGCGCTTGCTGTGCCGCAATGAGGACAGAACTTCCACGGCGCCTCTTGTTGCGCTCCACATTTTGAACACTGACCCTGCATAGGATGGCCCCTCCTTCAAGCTCGGCAGCGTCCGGCTCGGGAAGCGGCGGAAGGATGGGGCTGCGCGCCCCGGCTCGCCTCAACTAGGAGGAACCAGGGCTTCTCTCAGACCATCCACCATGCCGTTCCTGGACCGTCTGCAGGCCAAAAAATAACCCGCCCGCAACTTCTCCGTCCGTGCCCCGCATCACGCCTCATGCCTGGCCCGAGTTTGGAGACCCGCTGAATTGATCGACCTTCCGCCTTGACCGGGTACAATTCCCGCGTGCCCCATTTCCTGTCGTTCTTCGGCGCGAACCGCGGCCAGGTCCAAAGCTCGCCATGAGCGCAACCGAATGGAGGCCCGCTTCTTGGCTGCGTCGCGCGTGAGCGATATACAAGTTCCGATGCGGCAGCCTTCGCATTCAACCCCATATTGCAGAACCCAAAGGAGAACCCGTGCGCGCCTTCAGCAACTCCCCCATCCTGTTGCCAATCCTTTTCAGCCTGGCCATCCTCGCGCAAGGCAGCCACGCCTCTGGGCAATCGAGCGCAGGCAATCCCCTACCGCCTCCGCCCCACGTCAAACAGGTCCACTTGAAGCATGTCCTGGTGATCGGGCAGACCAAGGGCTTCGAGCACGACTCCATCTCCGCCGCTATGAACGCCGTCTACAACATGGGAAAAGAGAGCGGGCTGTGGGACACCACGATGCGCACGGATACCGAGCTGCTGACCAAGAAGGATCTGCAACGAAACGCCAAGAATCTCAACTACTTTGATCTCCTGGTCTTCGCCAGCACCACCGGCGAGCTGGAGATGGACGACAGCCAGAAGCAGGACATGATGTCGTTCATCAAAGACGACGGCAAAGGCTTTGTCGGCATTCACGCCGCGCTCGACACAAACTACAGCTGGCCGGAGTACGGAGAGATGATCGGCGGCTGGTTCGATCAGCACCCCTGGGGAACGTTTAACGCGCCCATCGTCAACGAAGATCCCAGCTTCCCGGCCGTGCGCCACTTCCCCGGCGCATTCGTGAAATACGACGAGATCTATCAGCCCAAGGCCTGGTCGCGCGACAAGGTCAACGTGCTGCTCAGCCTCGACCCCGCCAGGCTCGACTACGCCAACAACCCTCGCATCCACCGCACCGACCACGACTTTCCCGTTGCCTGGAGCAAGCTCTACGGCAAAGGCCGCGTCTTCTACTCCACGCTCGGCCATACCGAGGAGGCGTGGGACGACGCCGACATCCGCACCATGTACTTTGAAGCCATCAAATGGGCGCTTGGAATGACAGAGGGAAGCACGGCCCCACACCCGCGGCCGGCCGCACCTTCCCCTGCTCATTGAGCAGAAGACCGACGGTACTCAAGCGGTTTTTTGCCAGGCACGAAGCAAATCACTTCGCGGAACTGTCTTTGCCGCTCCCAAGTACAATCGATATTGCAGATCATCCTGACAGAAGAACCGTCACGCCGAGGAGTGAACCGTTGCCGCAATCCGTTTCGCCCATTTCATCGCGAACGCCCTTGCGCCCTGCTTTGCTCCTCGCTTTTCTCTTTGCCGCACTCACGTTTCTCATTCATTTCCTGAGTTCGCTCTGGGGCCGGCACCTGGGCTACGGCTATTTCCGCGACGAGCTTTACTTCCTTGTCTGCGGCCGTCACCTGGCCTGGGGTTACGTCGATCAGCCTCCGCTGGTGGCTTTGCAGGCGCGCCTGGCCGAGATCCTTTTTGGACTTTCGCCCACCGGCATTCGCACCTTCAGCTTCCTGGCCAGCGGGGTCACCGTCGCCCTCACCGGGATCATCGCCTGGCAACTCGGGGGACGCCGCGCGGCGCAGATCCTGGCCATGACCGCCGTTCTTGCCGCTCCGGTCTTCCTCGGCACCGGAAACTTCCTTTCCATGAACTCCTTCGAGGCCTGCTTCTGGATGGGAGCACTGCTCGCCGTCCTGCGCCTGGCCGATGGCTCCGCCACGCCCCGCGCCTGGCTGGCGTTTGGCCTGTTAGCCGGGCTGGGCATCGAGAACAAGCACACCACAGTCTTCTTCCTCGTTGCGCTGCTCGTGGGACTCCTGCTCAGCCCGCAGCGGCGCATCCTCTTCACCAAGGGCTGCGCCGCGGGCATCGCGCTGCTGCTGCTCGTTGCCTTGCCCAATTTCCTGTGGCAGGTGACCTATCAATTCCCCACCTATCAGTTTCTGAATACCGTTGCCCACTCCGACAAGAACGTCAAACTGCCCCCGTTGGCCTTTCTGATTGAACAGGCCAAGATTCTGCTCATATCCACCGCTCCGCTCTGGATCGGCGGACTTGCCTGGCTCACAATTGCCCGCGCTGCACGCCCCTGGCGATTCGTCGCATACACCTACCTGTTCTTCCTGGGCATGATGATGCTGATGCATGCCAAGGATTACTACCTCGCCCCCATCTATCCCGTTCTCTTCGCCGCCGGATCCGTAGCCTTCGGCCAGCTCACGCGCCGCGATTGGCCGCTCCTTGTCTACGCCGCCAATTTTGTCATTGTGCTCTGCATCGCTACCGGTCCGGTCGTGCTCACGATTCTGCCTCCGGACAAATACGTCGTCTACACCGCCCCCTTTGCCCCCAACAGCGCCCGCTTCGAGAAGTTCACCAGCCCGCTGCCGGAGATCCTCTCCGACCGCTTTGGCTGGCAGCAGATGGTGGAGGGCTTCGCCGCCCGCTACAACGCCCTCCCGCCCGACGTCCGCGCCGGCACAGCCATCTTCTGCGGCAACTACGGCGAGGCCAGCGCAGTCAACATCCTCGGCCCCAGATACGGCCTTCCCGCTGCCATCAGTGGACATCAGAACTACTTTTTCTGGGGATGGAACGGCTACACCGGCGACTCTGTCCTCACCCTCGGCGACGACCCAAAGGACTACACCGGCAATTTCGCCGAAGTCGTCGATCTGGGAACCTTCGATTCTCCGTGGATCATGGACCACGAGCATCATCACTACTTCTGGCTGCGCCACCGCAAGCGCACCTACGCCGAGGACTGGCCCCAGCTCAAGTATTGGTACTGATCCTGCAACGTCCCGAGTTCAGTGCAGCGATTGAGGGTCTTCCGGCTCGGCCAGCATTTCTCCCAGGCGGTCAAGCTTACGGTCCCACTCCGGCCTGCGGGCTTTAAGCCATTCTCCCGCCAGATTCAGCCCCGCCGATTCAACGCGGCAACTGCGCACCCTGCCGGTTTTTTCCGTGGCCACAAGACCTGCCTCCTCCAACACCTGCAAATGCTGCACCACCGCTGCAAGCGTCATCTGAAAGGGCTCGGCCAGGTGTGAAACCGACATGGGCCCGAAGCTGAGCCGCTCCAGAATCGCGCGCCGCGTCGCATCTCCCAGTGCCTGGAAGACGCGGTCGATCTCGATCTTCTTCTTGTCCATCACGCCGCGCCTCCCGCCGCCCCGCTCCGCTTATCGCCCCAGCTCCGCTGCCAGTTTGTCCAGAAGCGTGCGCCATCCCGCCTGCCGCATTTCAGGGCCGTCGGCGCCCTCCAGAAATGCGCTCTGAAACGTGAGGACGAGGTTGGTGCCTGTTTCGGACGGCAGCAGCTCAACCGTCCCCAGCGATATCGAGAAGTAGTTCTCTTCCAGAGCCATGGTGGAGGTGAAAATGATGCGCCGGTTGGGGACGATGTTTCGGTAGATGTTTTCGCTCTTGAGCGTGCGGCCCGCCAGCGGATGGCCTTCCTGAAAGCCGGATGCGTAATGCTCCCCGCCCCCAACCCGAAAGTCCAGGTCGTAGCTTTCAATCTGTTTGCTATCGCCATCGGCATACCAGCGGCGCTTCTTGGCCGGGTCGGAAAAAGCGGCAAATACGCGCTCTGGCGGCACAGGATAGGCGCGCTCGACGACGAATGTGTTGTGAACTACAGCTTGTTGTTCCATGGTGTTCATTCCTTCCTCCGGGAGAGATAGTTAAGTCTACACTTGAGTATCTGTCTGTTCTCGACAATTGTCAAGTGCATCCTTAAGTATTTTTCCTGGCTGCCCACAAGAGAACCCCGTGCCCCATCCTTGCGCCTTCTTTCCGGCGCAGGGGTGGGAAACCGCCAGACTCAAGCCGCGCAGACAGTGTCTCCCGCGCCGCAGGCGCCTGCCGCGCAAGCGGCGTCAGCCGCACCGCAGGTGCCCCGTGCTAATCTCTCCTCACCGCATGAGCCAAACCCATTCCGCGCAACCGCAAAGCTCATCTGCCGACCTGCCCCGCGTTCTGGGCGCTTCGCAAGCCACGGCCATCGTGGTCGGCACCATCATCGGCAGCGGCATCTTCCTCGTGCCCCGCGAGATGATGCAGGACGTAGGCTCCTCTGCGCTGGTTTATCTGGCATGGATCGTCGGCGGTCTGCTCTCGCTCTTCGGCGCCATGACCTACGCCGAACTCGGCGCCATGCTGCCCTACGCCGGGGGCGAGTACGTCTATCTTCGCGGCGCGTACGGCGACACCACGGCCTTCCTCTACATGTGGACCTGGTTCGCTGTCGCCAAGCCTGCTTCCATCGCCGCCGTCACCATTGGACTGGCCCGCACCCTCGGCTTCTTTCCCGCATTTCACTGGCTCAGCGACACGATTCCCGGCCCCATCCCGCTCGTCTGGTCGCAAGTCTTCGCCATTGCAGTCACCTGGTTCATCACCGGCCTCAACTATCTGGGAATCAAGAAGGCCGCCGACTTCCAGCTCGTTTTCACCACCCTCAAGGTGGTGCTCATCCTCATCGTTGCCGGCCTCTGCTTCGCCGCTTCGTCGGGCTCTCTGTCCAACTTCACTACCACGCTGCCCCACGCCGTTGGCGGTCTCACCGGCTTCATGGCCGCCCTTATCGCCACGCTATGGGCCTACGACGGATGGAACGACCTGACCATGGTCGCCGGCGAGGTCAAGCATCCGGAGCGCTCGCTCCCCATTGCGCTCATCGGCGGCCTGTTTATCGTCGGCTTCCTCTTCATGGCCACCAACGCCGCCATTCAGTACATTCTGCCCGCCGCACAAATCGCCGCCAGCGAGCGCCCCGCGGTGGCCGCGCTTACCGTGATTGCCGGGCCGGCCGGCGCGGGCTTTGTGGCTGCCGCCATGGCCCTCAGCATCTTCGTCACCCTCAACGGAACCATCATGTCCGGCGCGCGCATCCCCTTCGCCGCCGCACGCGACCGCTTGTTTTTCCGCCAGTTCGCGCACATCCATCCGCGCTTCCAGTCACCATCCACATCCCTGGTCATCCAGG
>CAYUJM010000070.1:0-21530 GCA_964445025.1 uncultured Occallatibacter sp.
AGCGCTTCAGGATTCACCTGGTTCGCCCGCGAGCCGAAGCTCATGGTTGGGGCAGAGGGGCGCGCATCCGCACAGAGATCAACAGATTAACACAGCTTCTCCCTCGCGCCCAAGTGAAATCCTTCGCAGTCAGGGCACACAGGGGCCGCTTCGAGGCTGTGCCGGGCGATTCTTACTCTTCACCCGCTCTCGTTCCTAACCAATTAGACGCAATTTCGGGCCTGTTTGATGCAATCTCAAGCATGGGATGTCGCTCGCCGGGCACGCTCAAAGGTCCCCCTGCTGATCGAGCAGGGCTTTTACGTCTCTCTTCCCGTGGAGTACAGCAATCACCTGCAACGGCCTCGTGTCGGGGCGGTAGACAATGATGTAGTTGGGGATGCGGCTCACCGCCCAGAAGCGAACGGGAAGCTGAGTGATTTCGCTGCGCTTGGAGCCCAGAAGCGGGTGCTTGGCTAAACGGCTGCAAGCCTTCAATATTGCTGATTCCACGCGATTTGCGGCCGACACATTGTCTTCCGCAATATAGCTCCATATTTCGTCAATGTCATCCAGAGCCCGTGGGGTCAGCTGGAAATGGGTTGGCATCCCTCAGGCGATGCGCCGATTCGACCGGCGATCCTGAAGAACCTGGATCGCTTGCTCGACGTCTAGAAGCTCGCCCCGTTCGGCCTGTGCGAAGCCTTCTTCAATCTGGGAGGCTATCGCTGTCTTGTCCGTCAACAGCCATTCCTCGTTCCCAAACTGCTCGTCTATGACGGCAAAAGCCTGATCCAGTACCTCTTCCGGACTCATCCCCGATTGCAAAGCCCGATCAAGGACTTTTTGCTGCTCTGGTTTGAGTTCGAGGATCATCAAGCCCTCCCGCAACGCTGCGTCTCCGCGATGCAGCGATTATACCCCGTCGAGACGTCGGTGCAGTTCCCGCAGCTTCCTGTCCAATTCCAGCTTCTGCTGAGTCAACCGCGTAAGCTCCGAAAAATCTCCGCGCCGCTCGGCTTCAGCGATCAGGGCGCGCAGATCGCGCAATCGGACGCCGATTGCCCGCTCCTCGAGCTCCTGCATCGCGCTTGAAACTTCGCTCTCCTCGGGCGGCTTGGTCTCCGCCAGTAGGGCCTCGGCCAGCAGCGCCCGCTGGGCCGGGTCCTCCACCACGTCCATGGGATCTCGGGCTCCCCGCCGGGCCATCGTCTGCAGGGCAGAAAATGCTCCAAGATGCTCAAACCACGCCGTTTGTGTGGAAATTGCCTCGATCGCCAGGCGCCGCGACTGCTCGAATTCCGGATCGGTGTTCGCGAGCGCCCGCAGCAGCACTTTTTCAACCCCGGTCAACGGAGTGACCCGGGATTCGATGTGATCACGACGCTTGAGCGCGGCCTGGCGCAGCTCCTCGCGCAAAACAGCGGAATCGATTCCCAACTGGTGCGCAGCATCACGGACGAACTGGTCGCGCGCGATCATCTCAGGCATCCGCCGGATGTGCGGCAGCAGGTAATTCATGGCCTTTACCTTCTGCTCCGCGCTGGCGCCGGGAAACGCAGCCCGGGCGCGCTCAATCAGGTAGTCGGACTGTCTGCGCGCCCCGCGCAACGCCTGCATGTAGGCTTCTACGCCCCGCTCGCGAATGAACCGGTCCGGGTCCAACCCGCCGTCGAGGGTAACGATCTTGATCGTGAATCCCTCCTCTGTCAGCAGCGCTATCGACTTTTCCGCCGCATTGCCGCCCGCCGTGTCCGGATCGAAGTTGACCACAATATTGGTGGTGTGCCGTCGCAGCAGCCCCACCTGCTGCTCGGTAAAGGCCGTCCCGCTGGTTGCGATCACGTTCTGTATCCGACGCAGAAAGACCGAGATACAGTCCATCTGCCCCTCAACCAGCAGGGCAAACTCGGCCTGTCGAATCGCCGCCTTTGCCTTGTCCAGGTTGAAAAGGGTCAGGCTTTTCGAATAAAGCGGCGTCTCCGGCGAGTTGAAGTACTTGGGGCCTGCCTTTTCGCCTGTCTCCAGCGTTCTTCCGGTAAAGGCGATCACCCGCCCGCTCTCGTTGGAAATCGGGAACATGATCCGCTTGCGAAAGCGGTCATAGATCGGCCCCAGGCTGCCGTCTCCCTGCTCTTTGGAACTGAAAAGTCCGGAAGCCCGGAGGGTCTCGTTGTCTGCCATCCCGCTCAACCGGTCGCGCAGCGCATTGAAGGTGTCCGGCGCCCAGCCGATGCGGAACGTCTTGATCCCTTCGGGCGTCAAGCCGCGCCCGGCCAGATACTCGCGGGCCACAGCCCCCTCCGGCCCGCGCAACTGGTCTTCGAAGAACGCCGTTGCAGCCTCATGCAGTTCCAGGAGCTTAACGCGCTGACGCGCCTCTGCCGCCTGTTCTGGCGAAGAAAACTCCCGTTTCGGCAGCGGAATCCCGCACTTTTGCGCCACAATCCGCACCGCCTCGGGAAAGGAGACGTTCTCAATCTTGCCCACAAAGCTGAAGACATCCCCCGAGGCCTGGCAGCCGAAGCAATGGTAGAACTGCCGCACCGCATGCACCGAAAACGATGGCGACTTTTCCTTGTGAAACGGGCACAGACCGGAATAGTTCTGCGCCCCAGCCTTGCGCAGCCGGATATACCCCTCGATCACCTTGACGATGTCGGCCTGCTGCTTGACGGTTTGTGCGAAGTCGGACACAGGAGGGTCTGTACTGAGGATAAGGCGGAGTGCAGAACGGGGTGGTGTGGAACAGGTGGATAACCAGCCGCGAACTGCGCATCCAGCAATTGTCGGGCTTGTTAGATGGCAAAGTGGCAAAATACTTGTTTGAACAAATATTTTCGAATCCACCCTCCCTGCTCCGCATCCAAGGCTGTGAAAGGAGCAAATTCAAAATGCCCACAGCCACCCAAACCACCACAACAACCTGGAACCTCGACCCCGCGCACTCCGCCGCCGAGTTCAAGGTCAAACACATGATGATCTCCAACGTGAAAGGCAAATTCAGCGGCCTCAGCGGCGTGCTGAAGCTTAACGAAGCCGATCCAACCCGCTCCAGCGTGGAGGCATCGATTCCGATAGATACTCTCACCACCGGCGATGCGCAGCGCGATGCCCACCTCAAGAGCGCCGACTTTTTCGACGCCGAAAAGTTCCCCACCCTGACCTTCCAGTCCACCGGGGTTGAGGTCAATGCCCCCGGCGAACACTCAGTTTCAGGCAGCTTGACCATGCATGGCGTTACACGCCCTGTGACGTTTGAAGTGGAAGGCCCAAGCGAACCCGGCAAGGATCCCTGGGGCAACCTGCGCGTGGGACTCTCGGCCTCGACGAAGATCAAGCGCAAGGACTTCGGACTCACCTGGAACGCGGCCCTCGAAGCGGGCGGAATGCTGGTGGGCGACGACGTGACCATCAGCCTCGATGTACAGTTCATCAAGGCATGAAAACCAGTGCTGGGTGCCCCAGGTCTCGACTTTGAGACCTGGGATACAACTCTCTACGAGGGTCTGCCGGCCCAGATACTTGTTGCAACGAATATCCTCCCCGCGCATCAAATTGTCGTACACCCCAGGAGGTCTACCATGTCGCTTCGCGCAGTAAAGCAGATTCTTGAAACCAAACCCACCATCGAAGGAGCCGGCGTGAAGCTGCAGCGCGCCTTTGGCTTCGGCAAGACCCAGGAATTCGATCCGTTCCTGTTGCTGGACGATTTTCGCAACGAGAACCCGGCCGACTATCTGGCGGGATTCCCCTGGCATCCCCACCGCGGCATCGAAACAATTACCTACGTCTTGGCCGGCGAGGTGGAACACGGCGACAGCCTCGGCAACAAGGGCAAAATGGGCGCCGGCGATGTGCAGTGGATGACCGCCGGCAGCGGCATTCTCCACCAGGAGATGCCCCGCGGCGATAAACACGGCCGCATGCACGGTTTCCAGCTCTGGGCCAACCTGCCCGCAGCCCTCAAGATGACCGATCCGCGCTACCAGGACATTCCATCGAGCGCCATCCCCGAGGTCACAGAAGACGACGGCACAAAGGCTCGCATCATCTGCGGCGAGTTCTGGGGCAAGCAGGGCCCGGTCGAGGGCGTAGCGACCGAATCCAATGTGGCCGCGCGCTACGTGGACATCTCTGTGCCGCCCTTCAAGCGCAAGCGCATCCAGGTGGAGACCACCCGCAACGCCTTTGCCTACGTCTTTGCCGGTGCGGGAACCTTCCGCGACGCCTCGAACCCGCAGGCCGTGCTGACCGAGTCGGCTGTCGATCCCAATGCGGCTCCGGTCTACGATGCGAAGAACCATTCGCTCGTTCTCTTCGACCGCGGCGACGAGATCGTAGTCCAGGCCGGCCCGGAAGGCATCCGCTTCCTGCTCGTCTCCGGCAAGCCTCTGGAAGAGCCGGTTGCGTGGTATGGCCCCATTGTGATGAACACTCAGGCTGAGCTGCGGCAGGCAATGAGCCAGTTACAGAGCGGGACCTTCATTCGCCATCAGTAAGGCCGTGATTTGGGAGCCGGCTTGCGCTTTTCGAGTCGCCAGCCTCGCTAAGCTTCGCTGCGAATACGCAAATCTGTAATCAGAAATCGGAATCCGGCTCTCAGCCTCGGCAGAGGACACACCTGTCCTCTGCCGGATCCACTTCACACCTCATACAGAACGATAATTGCCCGGTATTTAGCCACTCCATACAATCGTCGCAATGGAGGATGACTTGAATGGCGGTCGCAATACCGGACTCATATCTTGATTCTCGGCTGCTTGTAAAAAGCAGCGTGAAATCCCAATTCACGGCCCCAACCAGCTCGATTGACATGACCGAATGGCTCTTCAACCTGGACGAGCACGAATACATTGCATGCACTCCCCAGTCGCACGCGCATCTCACGGCAGGATTGACACATTCTGCCGATGGCAAGCGCATGTCCATCAACGTTGAAGATGTGGGGGGCGCACTCATCATCCAGCACTATGTTGCGGCCATCGGCGAAAGGCTGCATTGCCGCGTGGTTTCCACGTCCGATTTGCTGATCGGACGAGACTTCACCACCGCGCAAATCACCTGGGATCTCCTCGCCACCCCTATCGGCGGCGACCGTCATGAATTTGTCAATAGTGTGTGGATTCACAGCACGGATCGGTTCGACGCCTACATGGTGGCGCATCACATTCCGGCCGAGGGCGCACGGCACGAATTCCAGGCTGCTCTCGACGCCCACAATGCCGAAGAAACTCCCCACTTTGCATTGGCGATCGAAAAGCACGCCCTGAAGCGATCCGCCTCAAAATAATTGCGCCAGTTCCGCGTTCCATCATCTCTGGGCCTGATTTCTGATGCTTATCTCAGGAATCAGGCCGTCTGGGCAGGGACGCCTGCAAAACCCTCAACATCAATTACCTCGAATCGTTCGACCGGAGGGCGGCTCGATCAAACTTCGATGGGGAGTTCAGCCGAGAGAATGTTCATCGGCGTCAGCCCGCGCTGGCGCAGGGCGCGCAGGCTGAGCGAGTCGTGCCGCTTGGCCAGCCGTCGGCCATTGTGGTCCACCACCAGGCGACAGTGGAACCAGGCTGGAATCTCGTGTCCCAGGGCGCGATAAAGCAGGATCTGGCGCGCGGTCGACTTCAGCAGGTCGGCCCCGCGCACCACTTCCGTGATGCCCATGGCCGCGTCATCGGCCACGCAGGCAAGCTGGTAGCTGGGAACGCCATCGCGCCGCCACACCACGAAATCGCCAAAGTCGACACCGGCCACAAAGCGCTGCCGGCCCAGATTGCGGTCCACGAACTCGATGGCCTCGCCGTCGGGCACACGGAATCGCCAGTTGAATCCCTCAGGGGTCTCGAACTCGACCGCCGTCGGTCCGGGCAGTTGCTGAACGTGGCCTACGTTCCGTCTGCACGTCCCCGGATAGATAGGCTCGTCATCCTCCAGGTCCCACTTTCCCCCTCCGACGGAACCTTGCGGCGCGGCCAGAACCCTTTCGTGCGGCGCACCAAGCGCGCTTTCCAGATCCTTCCTCGAACACCGGCAGGGATAAAGGTAGCCGCGCCGCAGCAGCCTGCGCCAGGCAGCCAGATAGATTGACCTGCGTTTGCTCTGGACATACGGCGCAAAGGGCCCACCTTTGTCCGGCCCCTCAAACCAGCGGATGCCCAGCCAGCGCAGGTCTTCAAAGGCCGCCTCGGCAAAAGCAGATTTGCTGCGGTCCGGGTCCAAATCTTCCATGCGCATAATGAGCGCGCCGCCTGCATCGCGCGCCCGCTGCCAGGCCGTCCAAAAAGTGCGCGCGTGCCCCACATGCAGATAGCCGGTGGGTGAGGGCGCAAGCCGCCCGCGATAGCTCGACGTCGGCGTAGGGGCAATGCTGGCCATACTACAAACAAGTCTAGGCAGCCCACGAATTGCCGCATAGGCATAGCTTGATTCCCGTATCGAACTTGATTCCTGCTCACTCAAAGAGCGGCCACGAAGACAATAGCGGCGAAGTTCCTCGCTAACTCGCTACCTCGCGAAAGCGGGCTAACTTGCCGCAATCAGTTTCATGCTCCAGCTCGACGCCTAATTCGATTGCTCGTCGCTCTTGTCGCTGTCCTTGTCGCTGTCTTCCCGGTGGTGATGGCCGTAGTGTCCGATGTCGTCATCCAGATGGTTGGGGTCGACCGAAACCTGCACAACGTCCATCTCGTTACCGTTCTTATCCAGCACGAACATCCCCATCCGGTCGCCCTCGGGATGGATGAAGACCAGCGTCTGCTCGCTGCCCTTGCGGCTGGTCTCGCGAATGATCCGCTCCCAGCCCGCGCCCAGCTTTTCCTCGACCATCTGGTTCAATTCGTCGCCATCTACCGGCCCGGAGAAATTCTCGAACTCCGCCACATGAATCCCGCCCACTCCACCATGCGTGGCCTTGCGCGAAACGAGGCTGATCAGGCCGAGAAAGGGAATGCGCGTAGCATGCACGTGATAGCGGCTCTCGATGGAGTGCACCACGCCGTCAAATCCGCCCTCGCCGCCGCCGGCCAGCACGGCCACGGGAATCGCCAGGGCCACAAATCCGATGGGAATCAGCCACAGTTGCCTCATTCGCCTCCGCCTTTCTTGTCCTTGTCCTTGACCTTCTCTTTGTCCTTGTCTTTGCTGTCGGCATTCCTTGCCACGTCGCCCAGTACGCTTAGCCCGCCGATACCTTTCAATTTGCCCAGGTCGTCCATGTGAATGGGCCCCAGGATCAGCACAATCGTCAGTTCCTTGGGCTCGACGTCAAGAATGAACATGCCGTGCGACTCGCCGTTCACCAGCTTGACCATCACGTCCGTGCTCTCGCCCCTCTTGCGCTCCCGCTCCTTCACAATCGATGACCACTCGTTGGTCTCGAAGTACTTGCGGAGCTGCTCAACCTCTTCCGCCGAAAATTGTCCTTCCTTATCGAACTCGTAGTCGCGGACGTAGATGCCGTCCAGCCCCTCGATCAGGCGCCTCGCCTCCGCGTCGTCATCGTTCTTGCCGTTCATAATCTTGGCTGCAAAGGCCAGCATGTTCTTGCCCAGCGTGACTTCGGTCACGTCGGAGGCGCGTGAGGCCAGGTCCTTCTCAATGGGCGACGGAACCGGCAACTGCGCCGTCTGCGCCAATGCGGAAGCGGTCAGCACAGCCGCCCCCAAAACGAAAATCGCAATTCCGCTCTTCATAAGCCTTGCTCCTTCATCGAAAATCCCTAGTCCCAGTTCCCTGCTCCCTAATCCGTTGCCTTGCCGCGCGCCGCAAGCCTTGCATTCATCTGGTTGAGCGCGTGACTGGTGATGCGCAGTGCCGTAAGAACCTGCTCGCGCGCTGCCTCTTCCCTGCGCACCTCCTCCAGGTGGTTCCACTCCACGCCGCCGGCAAGCGCCGCGACCAGCACGACAGAAGCCGCCATCCACTGCCAGGTGAAGAACGGGCTCCGCACCCAGAGCCGTCGTCCCTTACTCTGCCTGCGTTCCATCAGCTTCCGCTTCAGGCTGGGCGGCGCCGGTCTGCGGTCGAATGCCTGTTGCAGTTCCCGCTCAAAGTCATCCATCCTTTCAAGCCCCTCCAACGTATTTCCCGCCGCGCACGTACTCCTTCAAATGCACCTCAGCCTTGGCCCGCAACAGCTTCAGGCCCCTCTGCAAGTGGCTCTTCACGGTAGCCAATGGCGCCTCCAGCGTGGCTGCAATCTCTTCCGGCGTCAGGTCTTCCTGGTAGCGGAGAACCAGCGCCGCGCGTTGTGCCTCGGGAAGCGCGCCCAACAGCCGCTCCAGCCTCGCGCCGAGTGGAGAACTGCGTTCCTCCGCGGAAGCGCCATGCACGTCTTCCATCTCCACCCATAAATCCATGCCCCGCACCCGGCGTCTGCGCAGCGCGTCCGCCGACCGGCTCATCGCCACCCGCCGCAGCCAGAAGCAGACATGATCGGCGCTCTCCAACCTGCCCAGATTGCGGTCCAGTTCCATGAAGACATCCTGCGCGATCTCTTCCGCCAGCCCGCGGTCGCCCGTCATGCGCAGCGCCAGCGAAAAAACCATCGACTGGTGCTCGTCCACGAGTTGTTCGAAATCCGGCTGCCAGTCGTGGGCCATGCGTCTCGCGTCTACTCTCTTATCCGCAGGATTGCGTGCGCGGGGATGCAGAGAATACGCGATTGGACGAAAAAAGTTCGGGGTAGCACAAGCTGGGGGGCAAAAGTCGTACCGATCGGAGGCCTTTCGTCCACGGCCATGTGCTAGAGATCGTAGAGCGGAGGGAGCAGGGGCCTTTAGGCCCCTGAACTTTAAGCATCGATCGGGCGCCTTTAGGCCCGGGCCTCATTCTCGCCACGCGTAGAGCTATACAGACTACAGATGGAAGGGTGCCCCATCCTTCGCGCACTTGCCGCGGGGTTGCAATCCGCAACCCTCACCCAGCCGCAGTCGGCTATTCCCTGTTCCCTGCCCTCAGAACAGGTCCGGAATGCTATGAAACGCAATCCGCGTCGGAGCCGACTTGTACGCTGTCAGCATGGTTGCCGGCGCCAGCGTGCTCAGTCCGTATTTGTTGTTGATCTGGTCCATGATGGCGAGAAGCTTGGCGCGGCTCTGCTCATCCTCGGTTCCGTCGAACAGGTTCAGCGAGTGCAGCCGGTCCGGGACCAGCCCGTCCAGATGTACGCCAATAAAGTAAGGATGCTGAAACGCCTCGCCCACGGGTTTGCTGGCCCACAGACGCGTCAGCGCCGCAATCAGCGTCTGGTTGTCCTGGCACTCGCTCAGCTTCAGCTCGCTTTTCCACCCGTTCTTGGGCACGCCGTAGTTGCTCACCGGTCCGCGCTCTCCCTTCGGCCCCGCAAACCCGATTGCCAGCCCGATACTGCTGGCCCACAACCCGCCCGCGCGCAGCCGCATGGCCGCCTTGTGAAGCAGTTTGTGCGCAACCGCCCAGGCCTTCTCCGGGGTCCGCATCTCCGGCGCCAGCACGTGCTGATGGCTCAGCGACTTCAGGTGTTCGGTCTCCGACATGTCGAAGTCCTCGCCCCTCAGCCAGTGCCACAGCCGCTCGCCCCATACCGAACCCCACAGTTCGCCCGCCCTTTCGCAGTCCAGCGCCAGAAGCTGCTCCATCGTGCGGATGCCCTTTTCGTTCAGCCGCGTTTCCGTCCTCGCGCCGATGCCGGGCAAATCGCGCAGCGTCAGGTGCCGCAGCGCCTCGGGTAGAATGTCCAGCGGCAGCGCGATCAGCCCGTCTGGCTTCTCCATGTCGCTTGCCACCTTGGCCAGATAGCGGTTGGTGGCCAACCCTACCGAGCTGCGCAACATGGGGCCGACCCTTTCCCGTATGGCTGCCTTCACCCGCCGGCCCAGCTCCATGGCTGCCAGTAGAGGCCGCTCTCGGCCCATGAGCCGGCAGGCCATTTCATCAATGGAGAGCACCGCCGTAACCGGCAGGCAATTCTCGACGGCTTCCACAATGCGGTGGTGGTAGTCAACATAAAGCTCGTGGCGCGCCTCCACCAGCACCAGGCCGGGGCACATCCGCTTGGCATCGCCCACCAGGGTCCCCGTCTTCACGCCTAGCGCTTTGGCTTCGTAACTGGCTGCAATACAAACAGTTGTGTCGGTCATCATGGGCACAACGCCCACCGGCTTGCCGCGCAGGTCGGGCCGGGCATCCTGTTCCACCGATGCAAAATAGGAATTCAGATCGACGAACAGCCAGTTAAGCTGAGGCTCAAGGCGCGGATCGCGCGGAACGGAATTCTCCGTTTTCTGCGGAGCAGGATCGAGTCCCCCATCCGTGGGATAGGCATCCTGCGGACCTTGTCCCATCATGGGGTCCATCACCGGATTGGAACCGGTCGCCACTCAGCCTATGTTCGCCTTTTCTTCTCTTGTTTGCAAGGAGAATTTAGTCAATGGCGGCCTGATTCTGCCGATGATACACTTGGTTCGCCGGGGATTCCCCGTGCACCAATGCCTGATCGGTTTGTTCGTAGACTGGCTTCATCGGCGAAACATTTCACGATTGTGTGGGTTTCCTGAATATGCACAACCTGATTCATTGGTTTGCGACGAACGGGGGCTTGATCGCCGTACTGGTGACGGTCGGTGTCGCGGTATTGCTCGTCTGTTGCCTAGGATGCTCGAACTGCCCGTCCCGCGACAAGGACGACCTCTTCAGCCGTCACGAGATGTAAGGTCAATTGTTGCGTCGAGCTAAAGCGCCTTCGTCCCCTGATGGAAGCGGATCCGCCACTCTCCCGATTTCTGTGTCCAAATGGAACTGCGCAATGCAGACACGCTTTCGCCTGAGCGGGGATCGGTCCGTGCCGTTCGGTAAGTCACAAGTGCGACGTCCCCGGCAATTCGGGCGCATTGGAAGTCTTCCATCGTAGGCGCATGGTAGTGTTCAGTCGTCAGCAGGTCAAGAATCTGATCGCGCGTCCAAATCTGGCCTGACACCCCAAACTCCTCGTAGTCATCCGCCAGAAGCGTCTTCACACGCGCGCGGTCGCGTCGCACCGCCGGGTCGAGAAGCGCCATTTCACATGCCCTCAAATGGGCCGTGACCGCGTCGTCTTTTTCGCCGATCCCGCTCATCGCGCCTCCGGCTTCAGGTACGTCTCAAAATGCGCCAAAATGCGGTTGAACAGATGTGTCCGCACATCCGGTCCGGCGATGGAATGCGTCTTGCGCGGGTAGATCTGCAAATCGTAGGGAAGCTCGGCATCGATCAGCTTCTGTATGTACTGTACGGTGTTCTCGATATGCACGTTGTCGTCGCCGGTGCCATGCACCAGCAGCAGCCGTCCTTTGAGGTTCGCCACCGAGTTGACCACGGAGAAGTCGCGGTACCCGGCAGGAAACTCCGGAGGCTGGCTCATATAGCGCTCGGTATAGATCGAGTCGTAGTTGCGCCAGTCGGTCACCGGCGCCACCGCAACCCCGGCGCGAAAGCGGTCGGAGTGCGACATTGCGTACAGCGTAAACGTGCCGCCCCAGCTCCATCCCCACCAGCCCAAGCGCTTCGGGTCCAGTTGCGGATACTGGCTCAGAGCGGCGTCCACCACGGTGAGCTGATCTTCAAGCTGAAGGGGTCCGAAGTTGTGATACGCCGCCTGGGCAAAATCGCGCCCCCGCATGCCCGTGCCCCGGTTGTCGGCGTGCAAAACAGCGAAACCATGCTGGGCAAGCAATTCATCGAAGAGCAGGGCGTCGCTCCAGCGGTTAGCCACAGTCTGCGGGCCCGGCCCGCCGTAGGGATTCACGATCAGAGGCACGCTGGCCGGGTTCGTCGCTCCCTCTGGCAGCAGCAAGGTCGCGTAGAGCACGGTCCCATCGTGCGCCTTCACCTGGAGCTCCTCCGGAGCGCGCAAGTGGTAGGGTTCCACCGCCCGCGTGGACCAGAACACATTGCACTTGTCCTCGGCCTGGCAAAGGCGCAGCGTGGGCGGATACATGCGCGTCGATTCCGCGTCGACGAACCCGCCGCCGGTAGGCGCGAAATTACCCTCATGCGCTCCCGCGCCGCTCGTCAGCTGCTTGCGTTCCCCTGCGAAACTGACCTGCCAGAGCTGTTGCCCCATCGGGTTGCCCTCGTTGGACTGATACCGAATCAGCTTTGCCGCGTGGTCCACTCCCAGAACGTCGCCCACCTCAAAGTCGCCCTTGGTCAGTTGCCGCTCCAGCTTGGCCGTGCCCGCCAGAGGGTTGGCTTCGTCGTAGCTATAGAGATAAAGATGGTTGCGGCCGTCGGTCCAGTTGGTAAGCACGATGCTGCCGTAGCCCACCGAAATGTCGTAGTTCTCGTCAATGAACTTGTCGTCGGCGATTTCCAGCGCTGCATGCGCCTGGCCGCTCACCGGATCCGCAAAATAGAGATCGCGGTGCTTATGATCTCGTGTAACGGTCTCGATCCAAAGCGTCTTGCGATCGGCCCACCCAAAACGCGGAATATAATCCTGGCCGGGATGGATGGGCAGCTTCATCCACACCGTCTTGCCGCCGCCGGCACTCACCACGCCCACGCGGACATCGGGATTCGGATCTCCCGGCTGCGGAAAGCGCTGCGAATCGACCTTCGCGTGCGTCGGGATCCAATCCGTGATGGGATACTCCGGCACCTGCTCCTCGTTCATCTGCAGATAGGCCAGGCTCTTTGAGTCCGGCGACCAGAAGTAATTGCTGCGCGTATCCAGCTCCTCCTCATACACCCAATCCACTGCGCCGTTGAGCGTATTTGGCGTGGGCGGGGGCGCCACCATCTGCGCGGAGTTCCCGGATTCCTTCAGCCGCAAAACCTGAAGGCCGCGGTCGCGCACAAATGAGACCATTTCGCCATTGGGTGAAAACTTCGGATCGTCGCCGGAGCCGGCGCCTGTAAAGCCCACCTGCACTCCGGTTCCACTGTGCAGATCGTAGAGCCAAAGCCGTCCGCTCGAGTCGAACAGAAGATGCGCGGAGTCGGGCGCCCACAGATAACTGGCCATCTTGTACCTGTCGCGGTGGTCGCGGTCCGTCTCCGTGCCGGAAGCGCCGGAGAGCGCGGCCAGCTTGGCGCGGCTCACCAGTACATGCGACCTGGCGGTAGCAGGGTCCAGGTCTATTAGCTCGCCTTCATCCAGGTAAGTCAGGTGCTTCCCATCCGGCGACCAGGTGAGCCCTTCGGGAGGATGCCCGGCCAGCGGTCCATGGGCAAAGATGGCTTCGACGGTCAGCGGCTTTGCCGCAGCTTGGCTGTCCTGGCCCGCCAGAGGAAGAGCGAAGACAGAGCAGGAACAAGCGGCGGAAAAAAGGAGAACTGCGGCACGGTTCAAGAGAAAATCCCTCCGAAGCGGAGCCCGGCTCGATCTTCGGTCCGATCTCCACGGGAGCGGGCTTCCAGCCTGAAGTTTAACTCACGCAGTCACACAAGTTGCGCCACGCCCGGCCAAGCGCGTATGGTGCGGGCTATGCAATGGGGAACTCCGCAGGAACGCACCAGGCTGGGGCAGGCCTGCCGCAAACAGATCGGACGCCAGCGGCACAACACATTCGACGTAAAGGCGAGAACCTATTCGCCTCTGGAGCTGCTTGACCGGTCCATGCGCGGTCGCGTCCCCGCGCTCATCAAGCTCAAGTACGAGCTCATGGCCGAGTCTCCTTTCGGCTACTTCCGCGGCGCCGTCCCGGTGATGGCCGCGGACCTGGCGCTACTGCCTAACACCGGCATTGTGAGCCAGCTCTGCGGAGACGCGCACGTGCGCAACGTGGGTGCCTTTGCCGCTCCCGATGGACGCCTGGTCTTCGACATCAACGACTTCGACGAAACCATCCGCGGCCCTTTCGAATGGGACTTGAAGCGCATGGCCGCATCCGTTTCGCTCGCTGGCCGCGGCTCCGGCCATAAAGACTCCTCCGCGCGCCTCGCTGTGGAACAATTCGTGCTCCGCTACACCACCCAGATGCGCGCCTTCGCCAAGATGCCTCACCTCGAAGTCGGCCGCTTTCAGGTGCACCGCATCAGCCAGGTTGAGCCCGTACACACGGCTCTGCTCAAGGCTGAACGGGCCACCCCGCAGCACACGTTGTTGCAGCTTACCGAACCGTCATCCTCCAGGCCGGACGCGCCCCGCCGCTTCAAAGAGATCAAGCCCACCCTCACCCGTGTCACCGGCTCCCAGGCCGAGGCCGTTCTCGCTTCGTTGGAGCCGTATCGCGAGATGCTGGAGCCGCAACGGCAGCATCTGCTCTCGTTCTACCGCCCCGTCGACGTGGCTTTCAAAGTGGTCGGTACTGGCTCTGTTGGCCTGCGCGATTACTGCATCTATTTCGAAGGAAACGGCCCCGACGACCCTCTCTTTCTGCAGATCAAGGAGGAGCCGGACTCGGGCTACACCGCCTATCTTCCCGATGCCTTCCCCGACCCCCACAATGGCAAGCGCGTGGCTGATGGCCAGCGCGCCATGCAGTTGCAGTCCGACCCGTTTCTTGGCTGGACGCACATCGGTCCGCGTCAGTACCTGGTGCGCCAGCTCAACGACCACAAGGGCTCCATCGAACTCGAAGACCTTGCCCGTGGCGGCTTGCAGGCGTTTGCCGAAGTCTGCGGCGACCTCCTCGCCCGCGGCCATGCCCGCTCCAGCGATCCTGCGATCATTGCCGGCTACCTGGGTTCCGGCGAAGGCTTTGCAGACGCTCTCGGCAGGTTCGGCCTGCTCTACGCCGACCAGACCGAGAAAGACTGGCAACAACTATGCCGCTCCCGCAAAGCAGGAAAGAAGCCTTGAACCGGACGAAGGAACGATGACAACGACAGTCCTGGGGACAACAAGGGTCGCTTGGGAGCAGATCAACTCAGCGCTGCAGGCTCAGGTCGCCCATCAGCCGCCGCCCGGCGCGCCCGGAATTCTCCGTTCCCCGGCGTTTCGCCTTCTTCCTGGCGAAAGGGCGGGATACCTCGACCTTCAAGTAGCCGCTTCAACAGGAGACTCGCATGAATCGCCGCACTTTTACGCAATCCATGGCTGTTGCCGCCTTGGCCGCCGCTTCGCCGCGGCTCCCCGCCGCCACGCCCGTGTCCGCACCCCCCGGCTTCGGACTCTCCGTCATGCTCTGGACCGTCCTTACCGATCTGCCCTTCGAGGAACGCCTCGCCAAGGTTGCCGAAGCCGGCTACAACAAGATCGAACTGGTAGGCGAATACAGCGCCAAACATTGGACGCAAGCCGACTTTGACCGCGCCAATGCCGCGCGCAAGAGGTTAGGGCTGGAGTTTGACGCCACCGCCGGCCTGCACAACGGCATCGCTGATCCGGCCACGCGCGACGCATTTCTGGCCGAGCTGAAAGAGGCGCTGACGCCCATGGAGACGCTGGGCTGCCCGGCCATGATTGTGCTCTCCGGCGATGTGGTGCCGGGGCTCTCCCGCGAAACGCAGCATCAAGCCTGCATCGAGACCCTCAAGCGCGCCGCGTCTATGGTCGGAGGCCGCCAGATCGCCGGCCGGCCCGTCCGCCTGCTGCTCGAGTGCATCCACGTTGAGGAACGGCCGAATTACTTTCTCACCTCGGCCAACGAGGCCATCGAGATCGTCCGCGCCGTCAACCACCCCCAGGTCCAATTCCTCTACGACATCTACCACCAACAGATGAGCTTCGGAAACCTGATCGACAAGCTCGACAAGCACATCGACGTGATCGGACTGATCCACATCGCCGACGTCCCCGGCCGCCACGAGCCCGGTACTGGCGAGATCAATTACGCAAATATCTACCGCAAGCTCGCCCAGCTCAACTACCGGCACAATGTGGCCATGGAGTTCCTGCCGACCTCCGACCCCGTTGCTGCTCTCCGCGCAGCAAAGACCCTCGTGCTGAGGAACACGTCAGCGTGATCGGTTTCGTCGTTCTCTGGCAGCGTACTGCTAGGCCTCAAAAGGCGAAGGCCCGATGAGTTTCATGTCGTATCTGCGGAACATCTCGGCGTCGAAGGCAGGCAGACTGGGTATCGCGGTGGCGCGGAAAAACTCCTCCATCTTTCCCGCTGGCGTATAGGCGATCAGCATTCGCCCCGGCTTTTCGCCAACGGACGAGAATGCATGCGGGATGTTGCGCGGGCCCAGAACCGAGTCACCCGCACGAAGCCGTTTCCTGCTGTCACCAACCTGAAAGGCGACCTCGCCCTCCATCACATAGAACCACTCATCCTGATAAAGGTGGAGGTGCAGCGGTGGGCCGCCCTTCACCAGATTGGCGTGCTCGATGATGAACAAGCCGCCGCCTGTATCGCGCGACGACACTTTGAACAGGATGGTGCTGAAGCCGCGGCTGTGCGACTGTTCAAACCGGTCCTGCCCCGCCCCAACCACATGAATCTCATTTGAAGATACCGCAACAGCAGCCTGGGCAAGGGCGAACTCCTTCAGTCCAGCGGCAGGCAGCAGCGCAGCAGAAGCCTTGAGGAACGAACGGCGTTTCATGGGATTCTCCGATCTTGAACAGGGAGAGGCGCCTTCCGGCTTTTGCCGGCATGGCCCTTTGGGATTCGGTTGGACCAGGGGAGGAATCGAACCCAATCTACCACTCGCTCGGCGCTCATGCAAACAAGTTTCTTCTGCGCACAGCTCGCCGACTGCCTCATCAGGGAGAGACAACTACCGCACCCAGCGTTCCGTATCGGCGCACGCTTTTCGTCAGCCCAGCGGCACCAGGTTTGGCGGTGTGGGCACAAGCTTCGGCTCATTGGTGAGGCGCACAGGGCTGGGCGGAGACCTCAGCTTGAAATGGTCGCCTTTGGCGCTAAACTGCACCAGCAGGCTTTTCTGGTCAAAGGTGATGGCAAAACTGCTCATCGGCGGCGATCCGAAGTTCACCAGAGGAAATGCCGGGTGAATTTCGACAACCGGATGGTTGAATGTGTACCTGCCAACTTTCACGTCCCCGGAAAGCTTGGCAGCCTTGATGTCAAAGCGTGTCGCCAGAGTCTGCCCAGTCTCAAAGAGGACTGGAGCGGAGTCCCATTGTTGATGTGCCGCCAGCCCTTCCGGCAGGGTGAGGCCGCCCCCGCCGGAATCGAGTTGCGCCTCCACGCTTTGCCCATTCACGCTCAGCTTCGCGATCGGCACACCATACGGCATGCGGAAGGGCAGCGTCGTATTCTCTCCATCCGGCATCAGCACGCCCTCGGTCAGCAGCACCTGGCGGTTGGGAAAATCCAGTGTCAGCAGATAATCGCGGAAGAGGGTGAATCCCAGCAACCCTTGGCACGTGCCGGCTTCCCCAGTCACCGAATGCAGGCGGGCCTTGACCAAATAGAATTGCACCCCTGCAACGGTGATGGATGGCAGCAGAACGATGGGCACCCGCTGTCCGCCCTGCATGCTTGGGTCCTTGAGCACCGCTGACTCACCCGTATCAGGCAGCTGCAGCTCGTCGGCCAGCTCGGGGCTCACAAAGGCCTCCGTGCCGGTGCCGGTGTCGATGATAAAGCGGTACGGCCCTTTCCCGTTGATCTCAACCATCACGTAGGGCTTACCGTAGCGCTCCAACATGGGCGCGGAATAGGTGACGTGCTGTGCAGGCAGGGAAAGGGCCGGCGCACACAGGAGGATCGCGAGAGAGACTCGGAATCTGCGGAGGAGTGACATAAGCCCCCCTTCAACCGCCCTTCGAAATCCAGCCGGCATCCTTCAAAATCCGCGCCTGTCCTGGATGATCGATGGAGCAATTCTCGAAGAGCAGCGGGGACGAGGAAGTTCGAGAACCACCCGGCGGCAAAGCCCGTGTCTGTTCAGACGCTGATATTACGGCGCCGTTACCAGTTCCGTTCCAACAAAATGGAAGATGGTTACGTTATGGCCAACGCAAGCACCCGGCGGACCGGCACTACAATGAACCGGTATGCCCACCGCCGTCCGCTCCCACGCAAAAATCAACCTTGGCCTCTATATAGGCGCCCCGCGGCCGGACGGCTTCCATGCTCTGACAACCGTTTACCAGACGCTGGAACTCTATGACGTGGTTACGGTTACAGCAACGCTGGCTAAGGCCACATCGTTGCGTCTTACCTCGAACGACGCCCGCGTGCCCACGGATAGCCGCAACACCGCATGGAAGATGGTCGCCCTGGCGCTTGAAGCTCTCGGCCTGTCCGCCGAGGTTCACATCCACATAGAGAAGCGCTTGCCCATCCAGGGCGGCCTGGGCGCCGGCTCCGCCAACGCTGTCGCTGCCCTCATCGGCCTCGAGACCGAGCTGGGAATAGCAAGTCAGCGGGTCGGCAAACCGGCGGGAAAGCTGGGTGCCCCATCCATCGAGCGCCTTCCGCTCGAAGGGTGGGAAAGCAAAAGCCTCGAAATCGCCGCCAAAGTCGGCTCCGACGTACCCCTCTTCCTCATCGGTGGAACCGTCCTGGGCCTCGACCGTGGCCAGCATGTCGAGCCCCTGCCCGATATCGAACCCGTCTGGTGCGTCGTCGCCACACCTTTCGTCGGTGTCTCCACCCCCCAGGCCTTTCGCGACTGGGACGCCCTCTGCGCCGCCGAGGGTTTGACCCAGCAGGCAAGCCAAGCTAAACTAAATGAGTTGAGCCGTGTCTATGCCAGCGCCTTTGCGGGAGCGATCCCGGAAGGTCGGCCAGGATCAGGCTCCTCCGGTGTTCTTCTCGACGAGGAGAACCTGGCCGGACCACAGGAGTCCGCGCTTGTCCGCACCGGGATCACGAGCTGGATCCAGAACGACTTTGAACGCGTCGTCTTTCCCCAGCATCCTTCCCTTGCAGAAATCAAGCGCACACTTGCGGGTGCCGGCACTCCGGAGGCAGCCCTCCTTGCCATGCTGTCCGGGTCCGGTTCGGCGCTCTACGGGCTGTACCGAACCCGCGCGGATGCGGAAACGGCGCAGCTCCGGTTGCAGAGCGGGATCCATGGGGTAGAAGTGCGAGCCATACTGACGTGCACCCTTCCCCGGCCGGCATACTGGAGCGAAATGCTGTTGCAAGATCGAGATTGACAGTCAGCCGTTCTGCGAGAGAGACTCGCCTTCGGCTGTGATGAAGTTGGGCGATCGTCTAATGGTAGGACAGTGCCCTTTGGAGGCACTTGTCTAGGTTCGAATCCTAGTCGCCCAGCCAAGGTTTGTTGTAGTTGTCAGTGGTCAGCAATCAGTTTTCCGCCGCGGCGAGCGGTGTTGACTGACAACTGATCACTGATTCTCGGCCCCGAAACGCAGCCAAAGCCAACCAGCTTGGAGGGTAATCGGAGATGGAAGTGGGAACATTGACGGTCGCAGTGGAAGACAAACAACCCGGCAGCGGACCCGGCGCGCAACCGGACGGGACCCCGAAAGAGCCCACACAGGGATCGTCGGACCCCGCCGCCAAAGCCAAGGACGCCAAGCCAGCGCCCGAGCGCAAACGCACCCGCAGCCTGACCGAGGACAAGCGCTTCAAGCTCTTCAGCGGAACGGCCAACCGCCCGCTCTCAGAGGAGATTGCCCGCCACATCGGTGTCACCGTGGGCGAGGCCAAGATTCAGCGCTTTGCCGACGGCGAGGTCTACTTCCAGCTTCTTGAAAATGTCCGCGGCGTCGATGTTTTCGTCGTTCAGCCCACCTGCTACCCGGTAGACCAGCATCTGGTAGAGCTGCTGGTGATGATTGACGCCCTCAAGCGCGCCTCCGCAGCCCGCATCACCGTCGTTGTTCCTTACTATGGCTATGCCCGCCAGGACCGCAAGGACCGTCCCCGTGTAGCCATCAGCGCCAAGCTCATTGCCGACCTGCTCACCACCGCCGGCGCCAATCGCGCCTTGTTTGTCGACCTGCACGCCGCCCAGATTCAGGGCTTCTTCAACATCCCTGTCGATCACCTCTTCGCCAGCCCGGTCCTTGTGAGCTACTTCCGCGAGCTCAAGCTGCCTAACCTGACCGTCGTTTCGCCCGACGCGGGCGGCGTGGAGCGCGCCCGCTTCTTCGCCCAGAAGGTCGGAGCGCCCCTGGCCATCGTGGACAAGCGCCGCACCGACATCAACGTCGCCGAGGTGATGCACGTGGTCGGCGATGTTGAAGACCAAACCTGCCTCATCATCGACGACATCATTGACACCGCCGGCACCCTCGTCAAGACCGTCGACGCCCTTTACGCCGCAGGCGCGGCCACCGTGTACGCCTGCGCCAGCCACGCCGTGCTTTCCGGCCCGGCCATCGACCGCATCGCCAACTCGCGCCTGGAACAAGTGGTGGTTACTGACACCATTCCTCTGCGCGAAGCTGCACAGAAGGTGCCCAAAATCAAGGTTCTCTCCATCGCCGGCCTCTTAGGCGCCGCCATCGAGAGCATCCACATGGAGACCAGCGTAAGTTCGCTGTTCAATTAGCCGCTAGCTGCTAGCTTTTAGCCTCTAGCTTGTTCATTTTTCCGGTCCGGCATTTTCGACGTGAACGAGGGCCGAAACAAGCGAACCGAATCGGTAGAGAAGCCGATGCGGTTCAAGTCAGCAACAGAGCAGCTAAAGCTAGAAACTAGCAGCTGTTCTTCAACAAAGGGAGCGGGCGATTCAGTTCGCAAGGGCAGCCGTTGAGCTAGCAGCTAAGAGCTAGCGGCTAGAAGCTGCTTTTTCCGTGCCCGATACCACGAAACGAGAGACTGAAATGCCAGAAGTAGTCATAGCCAAGCCCCGTGAGGGCAAGTTCAATAAGAATGCTGCTCGCCGTGTGCGCGTCGCGGGCAAAATTCCTGCGGTGCTGTATGGTCCCGGCCACACTCCGGTGGCCATTGAGGTGGACCCCAAGCAAATATCCCGGATCCTCTTTTCAGAGTCCGGTCACAATACCATTTTTGATGTCGAGATTGGCGGCCACCCTTCGTCCAAAGCCATGATCGTCGACTGGCAGCGCGAGCCGATCAAGGATCAGTTGATTCACATCGACCTGAAGCGTATTGCACTGGACAGGAAGCTCACCGTCAGCGTACGGGTCAAGCTCATGGGCATCCCGATAGGTGTGAAGACGGCCGGCGGAATCCTCGACCAGGTATTGCGCGAGGTCGAGATCGAATGCCTTCCCGCCGATATCCCCAGCCACATCGATGTGGACGTCACCAATCTCGGCTTGCACGGAGTGCTCCGAATCAGCGATCTGCCGCACTCGGACAAGATCGAGTATTTGAACGCCGAGGACGCGACCGTGGCCCACGTGGTCTCGATTCGTGAAGAAGCGCCCACTGCGGCTGAAGCCGAAGTTGCTGCCGCCGCAGCAGCCGCTGCAACCCCTGCCGAGCCGGAAGTGGCCAAGAAGGGCAAGCCGGAAGACGCAGCTAAGACTGCCGATGCGGCCGCAAAGAAGCCCGCGGCGAAGAAGTAAGCCTTGGCGGGAGCAAGTGAATCCCTCCACCCCGACGAGCAAAGGCCGCTTGCCGGGGGCCCCGGGGCAGAGGCACGCACCAGCCCGTTTATCGTTGTCGGGCTGGGTAACCCCGGCCTGGAGTATCTGTGGACCCCGCATAACGCTGGGTTCATGGCCATCGACCGCATCGCCCAGCAAGAAGGGGTTGTGGTCCAGAACCGGCGCTGCCGGGCCG
>CAYUJM010000071.1:0-21506 GCA_964445025.1 uncultured Occallatibacter sp.
GATCATCAAAACCTACCGTCAGCCCCCGGATGGCATGTCCAACAGCCTCTTTCACATCGCTTATCACGATGCCCTCATCAAAGCCGGCTGGACGATCCTTTATGACCGCCAGGACGTTTCCCTCACCGCGCACTTCACTCAGAACGGCCGCAACCTGTGGGCCACACTATACAAGAGCGAATTCAACGAGATCCGCGTGGCCGACGCCGGCGCCGTGAACAAAGACCTGGGCAGCGACCTCAAAACCAACTGCCACGTAGCTATATACGGCGTGCTTTTTGACTTCAACAAGTCCACGCTTCAACCTGCCGGCGATCCGGTTTTGCAGCAGATTCTGGATCTGTTGAAGAAGAATCCCACGCAAAAGATCGAGGTCCAGGGACACACGGACAACGTTGGCGCCGATGCATACAATCAAACGCTATCTGAAGCGCGCGCCAAAGCGATCGTCGCCTGGCTCACACAGCATGGGATCGCCGGAGACCGGCTTACAGCCAAAGGCTTTGGAAAGACCAGGCCGATTGCGGATAACGCAACCGACACGGGCAGAGCGAAGAATCGCCGGGTCGAGATTGCCGACCCGAGTTGTGCGGCACATGCGAAGTAGGCTCGAAAGACTGGTCGCAGTGTTCACCTCTTAGTTCAACTTCCTCGCCTGTGCGTCCATCCTCAATGTTGCGCCTGTAGAGTCGCAAACTCGTCCCTATGCCGAATCTTCACCTCGGAATTGCACCTGGAAGGCAAGGCCTCGTTTGCCAGTAAAGTGGATTCGCTTGTCCATTAGGAATCCAATCGAGATGGCGAGCCAATATTCATTCTGGGGATTCTAGCGGATGCCCCAAGGCTATTTGGTAGTTGGGGGCACTACCTCATTGGGTGTGCTGCGGGATCGGCGGGAGGCGCGGCAGTCGTTCTCGCTTGGGACGTATTGCGGTCAATTTGGATTAGAGCATCACGATGGCAACGTGCCGTCGCGGTGGCTGTTGCGGTGATTCCCGACTTCTCGAACGAAAAGCCTAGCTCCGCCTGAATCGTCGCCAGCTCGTCCCCTACCTTTGGGGGCGGGGAAAAACTAGGTTCTGGAAGTGCCGCCAGTGATTCAGGCGTTTGGCCCAGGGAGCGCTTTGAACGCGAAGAACTCCTCGCCCGGGATCAAGCGAATTGTTTGAACATCCTGAAAGCCTGATTGACGCAGCTGGCTGATGAGCTCGTGTTTGCTGGGCAGCCTCCCGCCAGTCAGTGTTGCGGCACCCCAAAGATTGAGAACTTCCACCCCCAGGCTCCCTCCCTGACAACAGGTGATCAGCAAGAGAAAACCGCCCGACTTGATGAACTGCCGGATATGTTGGAGCAGCGAAACTCGGCTCTCAACGGGGAAATAGTAGATATTGTTGTAAAGCGTGACGATGCTGAAACGCTCGTCTGGAGGCTTCAGCCGGATATCTCCTGCTTCAATTCGCACGCGCCCTTCGAGACCCCATTCCGAGATGTTCCGGCGAGCCACATCGGCGACATTCGGCTGCAACTCCAAACCCAGAGCCGACAGAGATGAATTTCTCTCCACAGCATGCTTGATGTAAATACCGGAGCCGCAGCCGATCTCCAGCAGGCTGGCAACTCCCGAGGATGGGAAGAATCGATCAATGGCCTCAATTTGGAATGCTTCCATGACCCGCGATGACCTTGCGATGATTTCGCCGTTCTGATCATCAAGGTTCCAAAGTTCCCCGTTGCGAAGTTTCCCGACGGTCTGCGAAATTAGCTTGGAATGGAGTCCCGCCACTTCCTGAAGCCATGCCAGCGCCGCATCGTTTTGAGGCAACGCCAGTTTCTTGGCAAGCCCTTTGAGTGCATAGCCCCTCGCATCCGATCGCAGAAACCCGAGTCGAACACCCAGACCCAGCCAGGCTTCCAGAGCTTCCCGGGCCTTGTCATCTTTGCAAAAGACTTGAGCAAGCTGTTCAAAGCCTTTTGGCGCGTCCAGTAACAGCTCGAAAAGACCGCACTCTTTGGCCGCGACCAGGTAATTGAGTTGATAGAAGGGTTTAAGCAAGGCATTGCTGCCTGTCAGCGCCAGGAGCTGTTGATTCATCATGAGCTTAAGAACCGGCTTGATTGACATGGTTCCTCTGAATCACCAAATGGGTGGGCTTATACGGAATGCTTGATCCCTTTACGAACAGAATATCTTCACTGAGCCGCCTCTTCGATCCTGAAGCGACAAGCAAGTTGCGCCTCGATCGTCGCCAGTCTATATAGAGCACCTCCCAGGCTGAATAATGTCCTGATATGCGGATCTCATTGAAAAAGTTCAGTCGTTAGGCGTTTCTTGGTTTAAATAGCGTGATCGGAGGCTGGTTTGAGTGCCACTTGCGTAACCACGGGTAATCGCACGGGTAACTGTGAGAATTAACTAAAGGACTGAGACCTACGAGCAATTGCAAGTGCAACTTGGCGAGGTTGCATGTCATCGTTAGAACCTGGCAGGAGCGCGCGGAGGTCGAATGAAACGCGCACCGGCCGAACGCCACTATGAATCAATCGGGTGACACTATGAAATTGAACTCGATGCTGCATATCCCTTTGGCGTCAGCCTATCTGTGTCCGAACTGCGGTTGCGTTGGGAATTGCTCAGAAAGGTGCCCGGCCTGCGCTTCGAATGCGCTGCTTGGCTTGGCGAGTATCCTTGACCGGGAACCTGAAGAGGCCACTCAACCGGAATTTCCATTTTGCTTTCCGGCTGCGGCTCAATATGCCCCCATTTGCCTCTCAACAGATGTTTGACGCGGCCATACCGGCCAACGAGCAGAGCAATTGTGCCCGGGTTGCGAGTTCGAGGCCGGTGTTGGCGCAGCAGGGCACCGTCGCACCTTCAATCGTATGTAGGATGCGTCGGCTTCTATAGGCAAAAGGGATCCTTCGGGAACTGGAAAGCAATCAGCAACGCAGGCCGTAGCCATCAGTGAAGCGCGTTGCTCGTTCCTTGTTCGGGGATGCGCCTGACTTGTAGGCAACTCAAACCCTCGACGATCCTTCGCCCCCAAAGTGGCCTTGAGCCCCGTTTTGCGCTGGGGAAGAGTAGACGGTCATACACGAGCGTCCCGGATATCGCTCTGGCTTCAGTTGCCGAAGCGGTGGTACGGTTCTCCTGTAGCCGCAACTACGTCAGCCCTATGAAATTGCCCGAAGCGTTTCAAGCCCATCCCGCATACTTGACCGTCTGGATAGTCACATTCTGGCTGTGCATTGTGCCCGAGATTGTTCTATCCGTCCTGCTGCGTTCAGGAAAGGCTGCGCAGAAATCTGATAAGGGTTCCAAGTTGATTGTGATTGGAGCGGCAAATCTGGCAATGATGATTGGATTCAGCGTGGCCATCGCCTTCCCGAGCCTTTCCATCGGTATCCACTGGAGAGTCGTATTTGATGTGGGGATTGTGGTCTGGCTTGGTGGAACGCTTTTCCGTTTCTACTCGATGCGAACCCTTGGTCGGTTCTTCACATATGATGTGGCTGTTTCACCTGGGCAGCATGTCGTAGAACAGGGACCCTATCGTTGGCTTCGCCACCCATCCTACTTGGGTTCGCTGGTGGCAAACATCGGACTCGGCATGACGTTGACGAACTGGCCTGCAATAATCCTGCCCGCGCTTTGTCTTGGAGCGGCGTATGCGTATCGCATCGCCATTGAAGAGCGAGCACTCCTGGAAGGGTTGGGCTCTCCTTACCGCGAGTACATGCGGCGCACTTGGCGGCTGATCCCATTTGTGTTTTGAGAATTCGAACGTCCAGTCGTGCCGCACAAAACGCACGTCATGGGTGTCCCTGAAGCAATCGGCGGGGGCAATTTGATGGCCTCCTTCTCGAACCTGATTGGAAAGCGCTCTCAACGAGGCAACTGGAGACCCAGTTGATGGCTCCGGTCGGATGGTCGTCCAGTCGCCGCGACCCCGGGAAGCGGCGGCCTTCTACGAAGCCAGCAAGGGCATTTCCACCCTGGGCGCTCTAGCGCAGCCTTATGTTGTCTTCTCCTTCGCCATCGCAATCGCCATGCCGCAACAGGCCGCGATCAGGATCTCCATGACGATCGGCGCGACGAAGAAATACTCGTACGAGTTGATGGCGGTCACCAAGTAAGCTACCCCGAATGTCGCCATCATGGGGCGCAGGCGGCGGGCATCCGCTTTGGCCAATGAAGCCAACTGCCACATCAGAACCGACTCCGCAGTCAGAAAAATGGTGACCATGAGGGCGAGGCCCGTTCGAAAGTCCCAGAATGTTCGCATGCTTCCCATGAACAGGAATTGGTTGGCCTTCATTGCCGCAGCCGCCACCGAAGCGGGGCCCGGATCAATCTTGCCAAACACGCCGCCCACCGTATGCAGTACCGCATGAATCAGCGTCAGCACCGACGCAACCCGCAAAAACACAACTGACTTGTTCATTCTCGTTCTCCTTCCACCGGGCCTGGCTCGCGCCGGGGTTGACCGATTTCAAATGGTTCTGCCCGTGGGCATTCTAGCTCCCGGGCAAGATCGGTAGCCACTGCGTGTTGAGCCTGCAGCGGTTCCGGGGTTGCTTTCCCTCGGGCTCATTGTCCTCGAGTCTAGGACGCCAAGACCGGGCCCCCACGGACTGGTCTTCGTCCGTGAGGTGGAAGAAGCGGTGACCTTACAGAAAGCCAGAAGAGGAATATCTACCCTGGAATCGCTCTAAAGCATCGAATGCCGCTAAATGGGACCCTGCCCCCTATTCTGCGCGCAGGATCTCGGTGGGGTCGGTGCGCAGCGCGCGAAGCACGGCGGGCAGTGTGGCAGCGAGAGCAGTGAACAGAATGGCGCACACCGGCAGCGCGATCATGGCCGCGTCGGTTGCCTTCACCTGATAGAAAAGCGACTCGACAGAACGCGCCGCGCCGAATCCGAGCCCGACGCCCGCACAGCCTCCGAGAGCGATCATCAGGAAGACATCGAGAGTCACAAGGCGCACGATGCCGGCACGCGTCGAGCCAATCGCCATGCGGATACCGATCTCGCGGCGGCGCTGGAGGACGGAGTAGTTGAGCACAGCGTAAAGTCCGATGCCGGCGAGGAGCAGCGCGACGGCGGCAAAGAAGGCGGCGAGCATGGCGATCAGGCGCTCGCGAATGGTCTGGTCGCGGACCAGGTCGAGCTGCGTGGTGATGTTCGAGACGCGAAGGCCGTTATGACGCTCCGCGATGAGTTGGCGAATGGAGCTGGCAAGGGCGAGCGGGTTCTGGGCGTCGGTGTGAATGGTGAAGGTAGCGAAGCCGACAGGCCTTGGAGCGGGTTTGGGAGCCAATTTGTCGTCGATTTCGTCGAAGGGGACGTAGAAGACAGCGCGGCTCGGCTCGCGCAGGTCGTGATAAGGGACGTCTTGGGTAACGCCGACGATCGTGTTGGGCGGATGATCGGCGCCACGTTCAAAGGTGCGGCCGATAGGATCCTGGCCCGGGAAGAAGGTCTTCACGAAGGTTTCGTTGACGATGGCGGCTCCCGGCGAGGCGTCTTGAGGGCGAAAGTCGCGGCCGGAGACCAGCGGCATCTTCATCGTCGACAGCCAGCCAGGGGAAACGTTCAGGAAGAAGGCGGGAGTCGTGCTGGGAGGCGCGCCGTTGATGGAGATGTCGCTGTTTATCATGATGCGCCCCAGCAGGGGCCAGCCCGAAATGGCGACCGAGTCGACGCCGGGGACGGCGCGGAGCGCCTCGGCAGTCTGATTCCATACGACGGGGAGCTGGCCTTTGCCGGCAACGGTTTCGAGCAGGAGCAGACGGTCGGTGGAGAAACCGATGGGACGGTTCTCGAGGCGCTGGAAGGATGCGACAAAGAGCGATGACAGAAAGAGGACGAGAAAACAGAAAGCGATTTGAAGAGCGATGGCTACCCGCATGAGACGGCGTGGCGAATGCGGATCTTCACCACCTTTGAGGGCCGCGACGGGCCGGACGGCAGAGGCACGGAGAGCAGGAAGCAAACCAAGCAATAGAACGACGAGGAGAATGAGCCCGAAGCCAAAGAGAAGCACACGCCAGTCGGCGGAAAGGTCAAGGCGCGCAGGGTTGTCGGGCGGATTGATGAGGCTGAGCACAAAGGGCGCCGACCAGGCGGCGAAGCATGCGCCAAGGACGGAAGCCAGCAGGGCGAGCAGCGCGCTCTGGGTCAGGATGAGCTGGACCAGCCGGCGGCGGCCGGCGCCGATCGAGATTCTGAGAGCCATCTCCTGGGCGCGGGAGGCGGCCTGGGCGGTCATCATGTTGGCGACGTTGACGCAGGCGATAAGCAGCACGAGAGCGGCCAGCAGACCGAGGATGCCGAGTGAGCGGCGATAGTCTTTCTGGAGATCGGAGATGCCTGCGCCGGCGGGATTGAAGACAAGCTTCTTATTGAGCAAGCGGTCGATGGACGCCTGGGTCGCGCCGCGGAAGCACGTGGAGCACCCGGCCTCGAAGGCATGGCTCAGGGCAGAGAGATGCTGCCGCAGTTGTTCGAGGTCGATGGCCGGCTCGAGGGTGGTGCCTAAGTTGACGCCGGGTTTCAACATGAGGAAGACGAGGTGCCAGTTGACGCTGTCCTGGGTGGCCAGGCCGTTCATGCTGAGGGGTAGAAGGATGTCGGTGACGGTTCCGGTTTCGGTTCCGGTGAATTCGCGAGGACCGACGCCGATGATTTCGAAAGTCTGGTCATCGATGTGGAGCGAGCGGCCGAGGACGTGGGGATCGCAGCCGAAGCGGTGGTTCCAATAATCCCAGGAGAGGACCGCATAGGGAGCGAGACCGGGGCCGCGGTCATCGGCGGGAGTGAGCACGCGGCCGAGCACGGGCTCAAGTCCGAAGAGGGTGAACATGTTGCCGGAGGCGTAAACGACGTTGGCCTTCTCCATGGCATCTTCCGTGGACCAGGTGATGTCCCTGCGGTCGGCCTCGCTGATGGCGATCAGGTCGGCCCGGTCCTTCAGGTCAGTACGGACGGCATCGCGCATGACCTTGAAGTCCGCCGTGGCCCAGTGGTCGTCCTCTCTAGGCTTGCCGTCGAAGCCGGTCAACTTGCGAGAAAGGACGTAGAGCTCACTGGAATTGGAGATGGGCAGCGGGCGCCAGAGCAGGGCGTCGATAAGACGGAAGGCGGCAACACAGGAGCCGATGCCGAGAGCCAGCGAAAGCACAGCGGCCGCGGACGTGATCCTGTTGCGGCGGAGCTGCCGCCAGCCGAACCTCACATCGGCGAGAAGCGACTCAAGCCACTCGGCAACACGAATTCTGTGGCTCGCCTCGCGCTGGCGCAGCATCGAACCGATAGAACCGAATGCCCGGCGGGCTTCGTCCGCGTCGCGTCCCGATGCAATCGCTTCTTCAATGTGAAACTGCAGCTCTTCCTCGATCTCGCGGTTCAAGCGCTCGCCCCGCAGGGAATTCGAGATACGCGACCACAACGACATATCAAGCCTCTCGGAGAACTCGGTTGATTGCTAGGCTGACTGACTGCCAGCGCGACTCTTCCGCACCTAGTTGCTTCTTGCCTGCGGCGGTCAGTTCGTAGATTCGGGCGCGGCGGCCGGTGTCTTTCTTGACCCACTCGGCGCGAATCCAGCCGGCCTCTTCCATGCGATAGAGCGCGGGGTAGAGTGAGCCCTCCTCTGCGCGCAGCACTTCGCCGGATGTATTGGCAATGGCCGCCATGATGGCGTACCCGTGCAGCCGCGGGCGCCGCGACAATATCTTGAGCACGAGCAAATCCAGTGAACCTTGAAGGGCGTCGGTCTTGGCCATATTTAGATGTCTTTATATAGATATCTATGTATAAAGTCAAGATACGCTCATCGATCCGAACTAGGCTTATCTGAGATTCAAGGTGGTTTGTCGCTTCCGGACATTGCCGAGATTTTCGAGTTCTGTCTGTGCGCCGGTCGACCAACGCGAGCCGCCAACCCCAGGAACATAGTCGAACAGCAAACTCGAGGGGACCTTTTCGGGTAGCTCGTCGAGGCGGAATCCCCGCTCACGCAGCGGAGTTCTCGAACCAGTTGAGAACACGCAGAGCCCGAAGCGTGTTCCATCGGCTGGGTTGATTGTCGCCCTCCTCGAGTTCAAAGTGGACCTTGCCGGGATACGTGTTCTCCAGGAGCCAAGTGCCATCGGGCTGACGCTTGGCTCGAATCAAACTGATTGCTTCGTTCAGGCGCGAATCAGGCGCGTCCCCTGCCGTGCGAAAGTATTCGAGCGCACGCAGCACGTCGTAGTGCCAGCGGATGGGAAATGAGAATTGCAGCCACGCCGGGTTGACGACCTCGCCTGTGCTCCTGCGTCGAAACAGCTTTCGCTCGAGGAGATACTCTTCTCCGCGATGCCGCGCCGCAATGGACTCTGCACAGCCTCCAGTTGCGCGCTCGTGAGCTAACAGACCTTCCAGAACGTTGATCGTGGTCGCAAACGACGAGCGGATGGAACCATTCTCCGCCTCGCAGTTCCACCCGCCATCCTCAAGCTGTTCCCGAAGCAGGCGGTCGACCAGGCCATCGATATTCTGACCAAAATAAACGCCCAATGTAACAGTCCGACCGTTGATGCACGGCTCGACCTCGCCACTGAAAAACGGCTGGCCGGCGTGCTCCCAACGGCAGTGGTCTCTGACTAGCCCCACTGCCTGCTGCACCCGCTTCGAGCCTGGGTCGACTCCAAGATCATGCAGCAGTTGAAGGGTTGGCAGCGTGGAGATCCAGGGTTGGCCCTGGTTTTCATCGCGCCAGTTGAAGCTTCGCGCCGGAAAGCACGCGCCGCCCGCCCATTGGCCGTCATCGCCCTGTAAGTCCAGCAATCGCGCGCCCCATCCTTCTGTGGCTACCCGCGCGCGCTCGGCTGCGACGATCTCTGCCGGAGCATGGACAAGATCACGCAATACCTGCCAACGAATGGCGGGGTCCGTGTCGAGCAGCCACTCCAGTACCGTCATGCGCCAGAGTCTAACACGAGCTGTCTGGCGCCGAATTCCAAACCAAAAACGCCCCAATATCCAGGGTTCGGGTAGTGCCTGGATCGTCGGCAGTCCGGACCTGACGGGATCGAGCTCACGAAGCTTTCAGCCGCGGGTCAGCCAATCAGGATGAAATGCCTCTTGCCCATTTCGATGAAGTAGCGTGCGGTTCGGACCTCGCTCCGCAGAGCGCAGCGCTACACTGACGATGTCACTCGTACAGGCGAAAGAGCATTCAAACCTCGGGTGCCGTCTGCCTGCATAAAAAGAGGCTCAATGCGATCGAGACGTGAGTTTCTGGGAGTTTTGCCCGCCAGTCTTCTTGGCGCCGGCTGCGCAACGGCTCTACCCGCCGTCGCGGTAGAAAAAGACGACAAGCCGTCTCTCAATCTATCACCGGCCCTGTCCGTCTATGGACCTCTGGATGAGTTGACAGTACACGGTGCTGGGCGATATTGGCTTCTTGTTCTTGATGGGAATGGCGAGTCCTATGTTGATGCGAGCGTAACGTTGCCCACATCTTTTCGCGTCGGAGGCGCATTGGGCAATCATACAGTTCTGCTTATGAACGAGAACGGCGCGTTGCTGAACCATGTAAGCTTCCAGACCGATGCGCGTACCGAGATTCGTGAGGCCAGCGGGGAGTACCAGCATTTGCTGGATACGCTGTTCTGGACCATGGCCTCGGATGGTCCGGTGGGGGCGCGCCGCCACGAAGGCCGGGTCTACACCTATTGGGTCGATTGGCTCCTGGACAATACCAACACGCTGAAAGGCATGCGCTATTTCTGGCCGGAGGTTCGCCAGAGCCTCGAGATCTTCTCCACCACGCAGCGGGAAGACGGCATGATCTGGGAGAACCATCTGGACCGGACACCTCCCTTCAACGACTGGGACCGGCGATTCAAGTACGGAGATTTCTCGCGGTCTGCGGATGACGGCTATGTCGGGCTGCGCCGCGCGCCGGTGGAAAACCACGTGGAGATGTATTTTCTCGAGGCGCTATATCTGGTCTGGAAGACCACCGGCGACGATGACTGGATGCGCCAACACCTCGACCATGCGCTGCATGCAGTTCAGTACAGCACCAGCGACCCCTATCGATGGTCGAAAAAGTACAACCTGCTCAAGCGCGGGCTGACCATCGATACCTGGGATTTCCTTTGCGACAGCGAGGCCGCGCTGGTGGGCGGCGACATTATGGTCGTCGATCTTGAAAAGACACATTTCGGCGTCTTCTTCGGCGACAACACGGGCATGATTGCGGGATGCCGCTCTCTGGCCGAGATGCTCGACCATGCAGAACGAGGTGAAGACGCGCGCCAGATGCGCCAACTCGCCGATGAGATGGAAGAGCGCCTGAATCGTCTGAGCTGGAATGGGCGCTTCTTTACGCATTGGGTGGCGGAAGATCCTTTGTTCAAGCCCGACCTGGGCGCAGACATGAGCAGCCAAGTCTCGCTCTCCAATGCCTACTCACTGAATCGCGGCATCGCGCAGCATCAGGCCCGCGCCATTATCCAGAGCTATCAGGCGATACGAGCCGAAATGCCAGGCTCCTCGCCGGGAGAGTTCTACTCCATCTATCCGCCCTTCCTCAAGGGCTTCGGTGGTGAGCAGGGGCTTTGGGATTATGTGAACGGCGGGGTTTTGGCCTGTACGGCCGGCGAGTTGGCGCGCGGCTGTTTCCAGCACGGCTTCGAGCAATATGGCGTGGATATTCTGAAGCGCGTGCATGAGATTACCAGGCGTCATCGCGGCTTCCTGCCGGGCATTCTGCGGGGCAAGCAGCCGGAGCGCCCGCCCACCAATTTCACCCCGCTCGATTTGCGACCCCAGGCAAACTGCGACACCGGCAAGGGCAGGGAAGACGTGCCGGGTTGGGTCAACGAGGCGAAGAATTATCTGATCGACTTTCCCAGCGGCAGGCAGGAGTTTCGCGGCGTTCCATTTCAAATAGCCGCCGCATCGGAAAACGGTAACCGCGTGTGCATCGGTATTTCTTCCTCGCCCCGCTATGCGTCGAAGACGCAGGTGCCGGTGCACCGATCCTGCCAGAGCTTCTACCTGATCCATGCCTGCTCCGGAGCGGGATCGACGATGGGCAAAATGACCATCCACTTCGAAGACGGCAGCAAACAGATCGAGTACATCGAACGCGGAACGGGTGTGGGATCGTTCTGGGCTCCGGAGGATAGAGAGTTTAACAACCGGTATGGCGCAATCGAAGTTGAGCGGATGCAAGTTGCCTGGCGGGGCAAGAGCGAGCTGATTGCCAACGTGGGCGTTTGGATCACCAGCTTCGTTCCGCAGCATACTGATCGAGCAATTGCAACGCTGGAGATGGAAAGCCTGGAGAATGGCGCCATTTGGCTTGTAATCGGGATTACGCTCTCCAATCAACCGCCTTTTCTTCCTCCGTGGAATGATGTCTCCGGGGGGATGCCAAATAACTGGGGCGCAGGCTGTGTGACGGCAGCGCTGCTGGAGGGTCTCGCTGGCATCGAAGACACAGGCGCAGGTTTCCGCTCTGCGCGCGTCTCGCCGCGATGGTTCGCGGCCGACGTGCACGAAGCGCAGGTCTGCGTGCGCTATCCCGCAGGGAGAGGCTACGTTGCTTATCACTATCAGCAGGAAGGGTCGAGCATCAATCTGGACTACACGAGCTGCGCAGATCAGGCAACACTTCGCGTACCGCTGCCGCCGGGCCGCCATTTTGCAAAAGCGCTTCTTAACGGACTTCCCGCCGATTCCCGCATTGAAACCGTTGAAGAGACCGTGTACGCGGTGACCATAGTCAAAGGGCGCGGCGCGCACCGTCTACAAATTGATCTTGAAAGAGAATAAGCGGCCAGGCCCAGGTTGGCGGCCGCCAGTTGTAGCCTGCCAAAGGCGCGCGGTTCGATCAAGATTCGAACCGTTCGCCGTCCCTTTGGAGCCCTTGGCAATTGGTCGGCCATCACCAATGCTGGCCGGTGACCGTCAGACAATCTGCAAAGCCTGAAAGCCGGGTTCTGTCCGGCTGTGCGGTTACACGCCGGGAACACGCGCGTTCCGTACCAGGATCGGTCTCGATCACCTGCTTCCGCATGCGAAATGAGTCGTCCATTCGCCGAAGAATAGACCACCATATTCTCGAAATGATAAAGTTGACCGTCTATGAATCGAGAAGTGACCGAGTACCAAAGCCCGAAAGACCGAGCATATACCAAGACCCTCATCAGCGCTGCCCCAAAAGAGGCTGCGGCATTCCTTAACCTGAAACGAACCGCAGAACGAAACGATGGAGCCATCCCGGCAAAGTATCGGGAACTGATGTCCGTCGCCGTCGCCCTGACAACCCAATGCGCCTATTGCATCGAGGCACACATCAACAACGCGGTTAAGGCAGGCGCAAATCGCGAAGAAATTGCAGAAACCGTGTTTATCGCGGCGGCGCTTCGTGCGGGCGGTGCAGTCGGAAATGGACTTCTGGCAATGCGTCTCTTCGAGGAAGCAAGCACTGCAAACCAATGAGCGTATCGGCTTCGACTTGTTTGACCGTAACACCCAGCGAGTGCGCCCAAGCGGAACTTCGGGCGGAGCCGTGGATTTGCGCCGCCCTTCTTCCCTATTGAGCGTACTGTCGGCTGCTCTTCACTTTGACGTTTCTTCTCCCTAGCCTCGGCCCGGCAGTGCACGGCCCGGCGATCCTGGCTCATTCACCAACGAGGTCTCGGACGAGTTTTGATCGAGTATTGGCGCTTTTTTCGTTCCTCATTCGTCTATCCCGATACGGAGCTAATGGGGAAGAGCGCTGGGTTATTCACAGGCGGGTTGAATGCGTGGCCTGCTCTATGCCGCTCACGGGGCTCTGAGAGGCGGAGGTGTTGTTCAGCGCGAAAGCTCCATCATCTTGATCACGCTCTGCCGGTCCCATTGGGTGTAGTAGATTGTCCTGCCGTCCGCGGTGGCGCTCAAACTGGGGTACCAGCGCATGGGCTGCTTGTCGAGCGTAAGGACGGGCGATGTACGATGGGTTGCGAAGTTAAAAAACTCGATAGTGGGCCGCGGCGCGGCCTCGGCATTCAACAGGTACAGGCCCGTCCTGGTCACCGCCCAGTTTCCCCAGTAGCCGGACTGGGGCTTGTCGGCGATCACCAGCGATTCCGCGCCGCCGCCGGACGGGACGCTCCAGATGCCGGGCCAGGCGTATTTGCTAAAGAAGACAGTGCGGCCATCGCAGGATTCCAGGGGATCGAAGCCTTCCTGATGGGTAAGTTGCACCAGTTTGCCTGTCTCCAGGGATTGCTTCCACACCGCCACATACCAGGAGCCAGAAAGGACTTTGATATTTGGAGAGTCGAAATAGATCGACTTGCCGTCGCGGGACCAACTGGGGACGATGCTAAAGGGGGGCGCAACGATCACGGCATGCAGACTCTTGCCTTGGGCATCTACTACGAAGATTTGTGATGGTCGATTGCCGTCGCCGCTATCGAATGCGATCCACTTACCATCCGGAGACCAGCGCGGCGTGCCCGAGTACGCCTGAAGGTGCGTAAGCTGAATGGGGCTTTCACCCGTTGCCTGGCTCTTCCATATCTCATAAAAGCCCGTCCGGTACGACATCCACGCCAGTTGGTTTCCATCCGGCGAAGGCTGAGCGTCGGTATCTTCCTGAACGCCGATCACTTTGCGCTTGCTGAGAACCGGACCGCCGGGTGCGGCGAGGTCGGCCCGCCAGATCTCCGGCAGTTGCGTGGCTGTTTTCTCTGAGTAGACCAGCCGCCTGCCGTCCTTTGAGAGGCTCCCGAGGGCAGGATAGACAATCTCCGGCTCGATCGGTCCACCCTGGGCCGGCACGCGCCACAACCAGGGAACTCGGGTGGCATTGGAGGAGAAAACTATGGACTTGCTGTCGGGCGTCCACATGTAGTCAATGTAATGGCCGATGAATAAGTCGCCGTTCTCCAACTGCCGATCGAAGGTGAGTTGCCGGGGCGTCCCCCCAGCGCGGGGAACGACAAACAGATCACAGCAACCCTTGGCGCGAGACCCGCCGAAGGCGATCGACGCGCCATCCGGGGAAAGCGCCACCCCCTCCACAAAGGTCGGCTCGCCAGACGCGGCTGGGTTTATCAGGCAGTGCCTTTCTCCCGTTGAGAAGGTAAGGAGCACCAGCCCGTAAGCCACGCTCCCGGAACATCGATCGCCGATCAGCAGTCCGCTCCCGTCATGGAGCCAGGCTACCTGCGCGACTCCCCGAATGCCCTCGATACAGCTCATGCTGGTCAGTTTTCGTTCGCTGCCACCCATGGCCGGCACGGCGAAGACGCCGTCATTCTTGCCGTCGCAGCGGGCGAAAGCGATTTCGGTTCCATCCGGAGACCAGGCAGGAGGGCCAACACGGGCGCTCTTGTTGTCGGTCAGGCGGTTGGGAGTGCCGGAACCCAGCAGTTGCACATAAACGTCGTAGTAATTTTGTTCGGGTCCGTTCCAGAGATAAGCGATCCACTTTTCATCGGGAGAGAAGGCGGGGAAAAGCGCCTGGCCCGGCGCGGTTGTGACGGGGATGGCTGGGAGGGTTGAGGAAACCTGGCTGCCAGCGGGAAGCGATCCTGAAGCGTGGTGCGCCCGAAAAACCAAAACCGATCCAAGGGCGACAAGCAGGAGCAAACCGATGACCACAGCCGTGAGCGCAAGCCGGCGATGGACGGCAGGCTTTTCCGCCGGGGCGGGAATTGCCTCCTGCGGCCCTTCTACTCCATGGATTGGAGACGAAACTGGATCGCCGTTTGCCCTGGGCTGCTCATGTCGGGCATCCGTAACCGAAGAAACCGGTGCGATAAATCGATAGCCCCGCTTGGGGATGGTCTCGATATACAGCGGCGTCCCAGTCGAGTCCCCCAGGGCCTCGCGCAGCTTCATCATGGCGGTGTTCAAGCTGTGGTCGAAGTCTACGTAGGTGTCGGAAGGCCACAAAACACTTCGCAACTCTTCACGGGTCACGATCTCGCCGGCATGTTGAAGGAGATGAACCAGGATGAGGAAGGACTGCTCGCGCAGCTTGATGGGAGTGCCGCTGCGGCGCAACTCCACCCGTCGCGTGTCCATTTCAAAGACACCGAAACGCCAGGTTTCGTTCGTGCTTGCCGGCGTAGCCACGACTTCACCCCTCTCGGGGTCTTGCGAAGGCAGTGTAGCACGGTTTTAATTCCTGGGCGGACTGTAGTTCTCCGGTGCATTACACCTTCCAAATATATGAATAAAGGGTACTTCGACAGCGATTCGAATTTCAGTTTGGAATCACCTGCAGTGCATTGAGGGAATTCCGTCAAGGGTGCAAAGTTCGAAACATCGCAGGCCGGCAAATGGAGGCCGGCAAACGAAATCCAGCACGGAGGTGCCTCATGAATCGCCGCCTTTCCACCCTCGCCACTATGCTTCTGATTGTCGTTGTGTTTGGCTTGCTGTCCACTGCTACGCCCGCCGCAGCGCAGACCAGCGCATCCGTCAGAATCCCGTTTGCGTTCACGGCAAACCACCAGCAAGTCCCTGCAGGCTCTTACAAGGTCGAACTGCTGTCTGACCGCTTCCTGGCCCTCATCGATGTGAAGACCGGAAAAACCCAAACCATCGTGATGGTCCGTCCTGAATCGGGGCCGGCCATCGAGACCAACAGCCGCCTCGTGTTCATGACCACCGGAGACAGGTACTACCTGAGGGAAGTCAAGTTGGCGGGATCGAGCCTCCGCAGTGAGTTGATTATGCAATACAAGTTCGAGAAGGACATCGCCAGGAATCAGCTCCCTGCCGCATCGACCGTCGAAATTGCCATGAAATGAACCAAAGGGCAACGCATCGCGGCCGGTCGCAAGCCACATCGGCTGGCCGCTACTTTCGCCTTTTTCCTGGCGAAGGGGTGGGAGATCGCGAACCATAAAGCATGAAATCACACGGACAAAGAACCAGTTGGCCAGCGCGGCCCCTCACTCTCCATGCTTCAGTACCTTCAGCGGTGTCTCTTCTGTCGCAACATCCGCTTCAACCTTCCAGGTTCCGTCCGCCTGCTTTTTATAGACCTCGACGTAGTTGCCCGCCTGGCCTGCACGCTTCCCGGTCTTGGGATCAGTAGTCGTGTATTTGAACGTACCTTGTGAATACGCAATGTCTCCCGATTTTGCGATTTCCACCTTGGTCGGCGTAAAAACCAGTGAAAAGTTCGGGTCGCCCAACTCAGGTTTCATCCCGGCGATGATCGCCTTTCTACCTGTCATCAGCGGTGTATCGGGGAGCATCGAAGCGGCATCGTCCGCATAAAAGGCAGCCGCCTTCTCGGGCTCTTTCGTCGCGAATGCCTTCACCCAGGCCGCTTCGCTATCGCGGATGGCTTTTTCGTCAAGAGCACGAGTATCGGGCATCGCCGTCTGGGCTGCCGGAGTTCGCGCGCACCCTGATTGCAGCACGGCGAACAATGCACCTGCGACGAGAAACAGACCGTTCCTGGGCCTGAGCATGAGCAAATCTCCTTTTAGTTGGCTGGAATGAAAACATAGTTTTACTCCAAATCCATCCTAGGTCCATCACCTCTTGTTTTTGTACCTGCCCGGTGTCCCAACCTTTCGCCTTTTTCCTGGCGAAAGGGTAGGATACCGCGAACCCCACAACTGCTAGATCAGGCGCTCAGAGACCTGGAGGAGCCTCTGGCGGCAAAATCGATTGTCGGTCGAGGGCTTCCCAGTTACGACTCCTTCTGTGTTGCCGGTCATCCAACGGGAACCCAGATACTTGGGGATTGCCCCGTGCCGACTTGAATGAGGGAGTTGAACAACCATGCTTGGTGCGAAGCGATAGGCAAGGATGCCAAACGCATATCGCACGCGCCGGCCTCCGGCCCCGGAACCGGCCTTTATACCGGGACGTACGCCAGTCGTTTCAATGCCTCGATGGAGACGGCGGCTCGCGATGCTGGCGCGCCACTACAGCAAAAGTGCGGGGAGCGGCAAGGCTCTAGCCCCGGCCGCAGCAGAATTTACAACCGCTGGCCCGGGTGTTAGACTCCTGCTCACGAGGGCTGGTCATGAGGCGGACGATCCTGCTCAGCTTGTTTGTGCTCCTTGCCATGAGTGCGGCGAACGATGCCTGCGCCCAGCGCCGTGGCGGAGCCGGGCATGGCATCACCCGGGGTGGCTACAGTTTCAGCCGTGCCCGAGCCGTCTCGCCCTACGGATTCGGCTACGCATACTCGCCCTACGACTCCGGCGACGCGTACGCCTACGCGCCCCAGCCGATCCTTTTTGTTCAGCAGCCACCCCAGTACGTCCAGCCGCCTGCTGCGCCCGTCGTCGCACCGCCCGGGCATTCTGTGATTATCGAGTACAAATGGCCAGCCGCAAGCGCGGCTTCTTCCCCCTCAGCGCTCTCTACAACCACCGAGCCCGAGCCACTGGCCTTTGCTATTGTCCTCAAGGACGGTTCGGCCCTCTCTGCCATAAGCGTCTTCGCCTCGGATGACGGCCTGCACTATGTTGACCCCGACGAGAGACACCTGCGCATTTCCATGAGCGAGGTCGACCGCGCAGCAACCCTCCAGCTCAACCGCACCAGAAACCTGGATCTGTATCTTCCTGCCGCGCAGTGACCGCGCCGCGTTTTCAGATCCAACTCGGCTCCCTGCTGCGCTTCCGGACGGATCGCCGCCGATACTTCCTTACCCGCATTGAGCTCAAGCCACTTCAGGCTATCAGCTCAATCAGGAGCTATGCTCAATCGAGAACTTCGATGCGTGGCTCTATGGAATTTTCGGAATTACTGTAGACCGGAAGCATGCTCTCAAGTGGCTTTTTCCTCGATAAAAGGCCGCCCTTCACGCCCCTATGAGGACCACGCAAATTCCGAAAGTGCTCTAGAACGACAGCCTGAGGTTCACCGACGGGCCGGAATGCTTCTGATTGCCTGTGGCGCCGCTCCCGAGTCCGGAGGCGGCTGCTCCACCTATGGGATGGCTGCCGTAGCCCGCAGAAAGGACCATGCCGTTGCCGAGATCCGAGGTGCTGAAAAGGGCGGATGCGGAGGGCCGGCCAGGGTCGCCTGAAGTTCCGTAGGGTCTGAGCGCATCCTGATACGAGAACTTGAAGCTGCTGGAGGAGGAGCCTGAGGGAAGGTTGAAGCTCTCGCGCATCAGCTGGTTCAGCGAGGGGAGAGCAAAAGGAGATGCGTCAAATTGCCTGCCCCCGTCGCTGGCTGATGCGCTGCCCGTGGGGAACAGAGGCGCCCTGTTACCTTGACGCCCGCCAATGCCTGAGCCGCCGAAGGGACTGGACCCGTCCATTCCTTGCCAGCCTGCGCCGAGTCTGCCCGCGCCGTTGAAGCCCACGCCGCTGCCAGGAGATCCGCCAAGGTTGCCGAAGCTGGGAATGGGCTGAAATGGGTCCACTCCAGCCTGCCCACTGTGTCGTGAGCCGGCGTTGGCGCCTCTGAACGAGGCTGGAGATTGGGTCTGGCCAGGCTGTTCCTCGCCGTAGGCCGCGGTTCCAGAACCAAACCCGCGAGTTGGCCCATCAACCGAAGCGAATGGGGCCGAGCCTGGAGCGTAAGCCGCCGGAACGGGTGAAGGCGCGGCTGGCAGGTTCGCGGGCACGGCCGGATCCGCGCTGGGGGCCATTGGGGAACTCTGGGCGTGGAGCAGAAACACCGATCCGGCACAGACAAAGCATGCAAGGCATAATCCGCGGTTGAAGCCGGCAGTTAGGACTCGCCTCAACCCCCTACGGATCATGCACAAAGCGAATGGATACGGCCGGTTCATGGGGAACTCCACTAGAAAGAGAATAGCCCCTGTGAAACGCCCCGCGCCAGCCACAATTGAACAATCGCGTATCCAAAGGCGCACGCTTGCACGCGGCGTCCGGCGATTCTCGCCGGTCGAGAACGAAGTTGCCGAGGTTCAACCGCATTCCGACCGCTCTTGCCCCCCGCAGCCGCCTGGTCGTACCTTTGCAGCCATCCATGGCCGGCGTTGTCGTACCGCAGTAGCCGTCTGCCCCGCCGCAGTCAACGGCATGCCGTCCCGCGCGTCTAATATTTGAGTGAAAGTGTGCAAACCTTGAAAGCAATGCGAAATCGACCCGCTCTTCTTCTTGCCCTCTGTTTGCTTGCCCTGTCCAGCCTGCCCGCCGCCGGCCGCGCCCAGCAGCCTGCGCCTTCGCAGCCCGCATCCGACCAGGCCACTTCCGACAAGCCCGTGACCACCCTCAAGATCCAGGCCCGCGAAGTCGTCCTCCCCGTTACCGTGCTCGACAAGAAAGGCGCCCTGGTCACCAGCCTCAAGGTTGGAGACTTCACCCTCACCGAGGACGGCCGCCCCCAGACCATCAAGAGCTTCACCCGCGAGAGCAATCTGCCTTTCCGCCTCGGCCTGCTCGTTGACACCAGCCGCAGCGTCTCCGCCGCCATGGACAACGAGCGCAAGGCCGCCGGCAAGTTCGTTGACCAGATGCTGCCCGCCGACCCCAAGGAGGGAACGCCGGGCGACCAAGCCTTCCTCATCCACTTCGACCGCGAGGTCGAGCTGCTTCAGGACTTCACCAACTCCCGCGAAAAGCTGCACCGCGAGCTCGACGACATGAGTCCCACCCGCGCCGCCGACAACTCCAGCCAGGGCCCCGAGACCGCCGGCGACGACCGCACTGACCGCTCCTCGCGCAGCCGCGGCGGCACGCAGCTCTACGACGCCATTTATCTCGCCTGCCACGAGCTCATGGCCTCCAAAGACGGCCGCAAGGCGCTCGTCGTTTTCTCTGACGGCGCCGACCGCGGCAGCAAGGAGACCCTCAACGACGCCGTCGACGAGGCCGACCGCGCCGGCGTCTCCGTCTATACCATCTTCTTCAAGGGCGAACAGGAAAGTAACGGCTTCGGCAACGGCTTTCCCGGCAACCGCCGCGGCGGCATGGGCGGCGGAGGCTATCCGGGTGGAGGCGGTGGTTATCCCGGAGGCGGAGGCGGCTATCCCAGCGGCGGCCGTCGCGGCGGCCAGGAGCCCACCGGCGCCAACGGCCAGGATGGCAAGAAGGTCATGGAGAAGATCGCCCAACGCACCGGAGGCAGCTACTTCGAGGCCAAGAAGAAGGACAATCTCGACGAGATCTACGGCCTCATCGCCGGGGAGCTGCGCGGCCAGTACCTCCTCACCTATACGCCTGACAAAGTGGACACCGACGGCGGCTACCACAAGATCGCCCTCAAGGCCAGCAAGGACGACCTTCAGGTAGTCACCCGCGAAGGCTACTACGCCCCCGGCGGCGAATCCAAGTAACCGCCGCTCCTTCTTGGGTGCCCATCTTTGACTCACCACGAATCCGGGTGACCCATCCTTGCGCGTTTTCCGCGCAAGGGCGAGATCGCACGAACCCCAACCCGCCGCCGGCCCCGCTCCCGGAGGGAGCCAACGAAAATAGCCCCGGGTGAAACCCGGGGAAACCGTCCCCGCCATGACCCCGCCGTCCCGTAGGGACGGCGTGAATCATCCCCACACACACCGCGGATCGTGCCCCATCCGATGCTTGCGGGTGGCCTCGTACCGCTGGACAATTGCGGGAACTGCGATCCTGTTGGCCGATCCGATTCAATCCGCCCCTCCGGGGCGGGCTCATCTTCTGGAATCGCATTCCCAGGGCTCTGCCCTGGGCTACTCTCGCCGCCTCCCGCCGGGAGGCGCGCCGAATGCTGCGTGCGCGATTTGCGCGCCCACGCCGTTCACGTCATCTTTCTTGTCCTTTGCGAAGAGCGGGATAGCACCGACCCCAACCAGGCCGCGGCGAGAAACGGCACCACCATCCCTCAATTCCGATGAAGCTCCGCGCATTTGCAGATTATTTCGCTCCACCAGCGCACAATGAAAACCGGGGAGACCCTCCATGCAGGCCTGTTTCCCGCCGCAACGCGAACCCTCCAGGAAAACTGGACCACCCCCACCCCCCGGACCCCACCCCCCTCCACAAAACTGCGCGTTTTTTGCCCGTGAAACTGTGGAGGTCCATCGAACCCAATCCGAATCAACCACTTATCCGGAAGAACCCCACAGAATCACAGCGCTTGTGAAACTGTGAAACGGTGAGACCTGATTCCCCAAATGCAGCAAGGGCGTTCGCCGCGGCGAACGCCCTTGCTGGTTGAAGCCCGGTTTCCCGGTTTACTTGTTGGTGTGCACCAGACCTGCCTGCTTCTCTTCGAGCGCAGCCTGCGCCGCTGCCAGCCTTGCCGTCAACAACCGGAAGGGCGAGCACGACACGTAGTTGAGCCCGATCTTGTGGCAGAACTTGACGGACTCCGGATCGCCACCATGCTCGCCGCAGATGCCCACCTTCAGGTCCGGCCGCGTGTTGCGTCCCTTGGCCGTGGCCATCTTCACCAGCAGTCCCACGCCTGCCTGGTCCAGCGTGGCAAACGGGTCCTGCTTGAAGATGCCGTACTTCAGGTATGCCGGCAGGAAGTTGTTGATGTCGTCCCTTGAAATTCCAAAGGTGGTCTGCGTCA
>CAYUJM010000072.1:0-21384 GCA_964445025.1 uncultured Occallatibacter sp.
TGGGCTCCTTGTCGCTTTCCTGGCAGTTGGGGTCGCCGTTGCCCACGCCGATCAGTTTGCCCTCGCCGGAGACCTTGAACCCGATGAGGTTTCCCGCGGTGGGAACGGGGCGCCCATCCCTGTCCAGCGCCTCCACCTTCAGGATGGCTACGTCTTCTCCGTTGGCATCGATCTCCGTCCGGTCCGCCGTAAGGCGTATGGCCACGGCCGGCCCGGTTGTCTCTCTCTTCTCGGTAAGAACTATCTTGCCATCCTTCGATCCGCGCGCCTCGATCGAACCGGGCTCGTACTTCACCTTCCATTCCACGTGCCCGAGGTGCGGAACCTTCTGGCTGCCCTGAGATTGGCCGTTCACGAGCAGCTCGACCTCGTCGAGATTCGAGTACACCCACACGGGAATCATGTCGCCTTCCCTGCCCTCGAAGTTCCAGTGCGGAAACACGTGCAGCGAGGGCTCCTTCCTCCACCACGCCTTGTAGTAGAAAAAAGTGTCCTTCGGGAATCCGCACATGTCGACGATGCCGAATTGCGAGTTGATGGAAGGCCATCCATACGGTGTCGGCTCGCCCCGATAATCGAAACCTGTCCAGGCAAATCCGCCTGCCTCCCAGTCGCGCGTCCCGTAGAACTTCCACCACTCTTCGGCGGTCTCGCCCCACGGCACCACGCCGTCGTAGGCATTGATGGTGTTGCGCAGAGGATCGGTGGTGTAGTCGCCGCGGGTGGAAATGGCGCTGGAGGTCTCCGACCCGTACATCGGGCGCTTGGGATGCTCTTTGTGATAGCCGTCGGGCCCCTTCAGGTTGTAGTTGAAGCCGATGATGTCGAACGCATCCGAGATGCCCTTCTGGTTGTCCCCGTTTACGGCCGCGGAGACCACCCGAGTGGGGTCAAGCTCGTGGCATCGCTCGACCATGGTCGCGCCGATCTTTGCGCCCTGCTCGGCCATTTCACTCTGCAGTTCCCACTCCTCATTGCCAATGGACCAGAGAATGATCGACGGTGAGTTGCGGTAGCGCTTGACCATGGCCTCGAGTTGCGCCATGCCCTCGGGGTTGGAACTCATCTGCCGCGTCTCGCACATCATCATCACGCCCAGGCGGTCGCAGCCTTCCACCCACTCCGGCGTGGGCATGTTGTGCGAGGTGCGGACCGCGTTGCAGCCCATCTCACGCAGGACGGCCAGGCGGAAAACCTGCAGCCCGTCCGGCAGCGCCGCGCCCACGCCTGCATGGTCCTGGTGGTTGCAGGTCCCCTGAATCTTGATCGATTTGCCGTTCAGGAAGAAGCCCTTTTCGGCGTCAAAAACAGCCGTGCGCACTCCGAAGCTCACCCGCTCGGCATCGCGCGCCTTTCCGCCCGACTCCACCGTGACAATGGCGGAATAGAGGTTCGGCTCATCCACCGACCAAAGCGCGGGATTGGCCAGCTTGGCCGTTGCAGTAAAGCTTGCCGAGCCATCCACAGCAACCGGCTGCGCCGCGGACTCTGCCGTAGCCACGGTCTTGCCCGCCGCGTCGAGAATCTGCCAGCTCACTCTAGCGTTTTCCGTCTGCTTTCCCTGATTCTCGACAACCGTGCCAAGAGTCAAAGCAGCGGAGCCGCCGCTCACGGTCGTCCGCACCGTGCTCTCCCATCTGCCCAGGTGCAGCGCGTCGGTCTTGGTGAGCCACATATGGCGATAAATGCCGGCGCCTTCGTAAAACCAGCCGTCTCCGAAGCTGGCGTCGACGCGGGCGACAATGTAGTTCTTCGCGCCGTAGGCCAGGAAATCCGTCAGATCGAAGCTGAACGGCGCGTAGCCGTTGTTGTTCCGCCCGATGAAACAGCCGTTTACAAAGACGATCACGTCACGAAACGCGCCGTCGAACTCGACCGTGATACGCTTGCCCGCGTCGGCAGCGGGAATCTCGAACTCGCGCCGGTACCAGCCCACGCTGGTCTCCGGATAGCGCCGGCCAAGAGGCTTGAAGCCGTGCGAATTCAATTCCTCATCGCGCACAAAGGGGAGCTCCACCGCCCAGTCGTGCGGCAGGTTGAGAGTGCGCCACTTCGAGTCGTCAAATTTGCCTTTCGCGAATTCGAAGTCTCCTGTTTTCGCAAAGTCTCCCTGCCCCATGCCAAATCCCAGGTCCCGTGCCGGATCGCTGCCGTGGCCGAACTGGAACTTCCAGCCGAAGTCGAACAGCAACTGCTCGCGCGGCGCCACCGCCGCCAGGGCCGTGGCCGCGTCCGGTGAGCCTGCAAGTAAAGCCGTTGTGCGCGCCCAGGCCGTGCGCGCCAGGAGGGAGGAAGCCGAGAGAGCCAGTCCGGATGAAAGCAGGTCACGACGAGAAATGCGAGTCATGGAATTCCCTTTCAAGAAGGCAGTTGCACCACACTCAACCCCAACTCCGTGCGGCGGGCAACCACGAACTATAAACCAGCCCGGCCTAGGATGTAAACGATTCCATTCCGTCCCCTGACCAGCCTCTTCCCCGCCAGAAAGCATCAGCTTGGTTCCACTCGTGTCCTGGCACCAAAGCTGCTACCAAAAAATGACCTGTCATCCTGAGCGCAGCGTACTTCAGCGGAGTCGAAAGCTTGCCCTGAGCGCGGTTGAAGGGGACCTGCTTTTGGGGCACTTCTCAGCCCAGGACTCGCCTTGAGAGAAGTGCAATGGACCTCAAACTTACCGCACTTGTTCGTTTAGGGAGAATTTGAGAAGAGCACCCTCACCGCGCGGTTCTGCATACCGACGCACTTTACCCGGTAAGCGCTCCAGGGCGCGTATTCCTGGGAAACTGAAGTCTCTTCAGCATCTGCTCGATAAGTGCATTTGCTTCGTCTTCTAAAATCCCTCTTGCGAATCTATGTATGGAGTTATTCGCGCGGAATTGAATTCTCCCCGATCCTAAGTCGAATATGGAGAAGCTACTCTCCGATTTTCCCGGACGAACAAACATTAACCGTTCGACGCTCTCGCAGCGAAAACAGCGTGTGTCCAATTCGATGCCGAGCACGCGACGCTGAATATTCATCTCGACTGGATCGAGGGTGAGGATCGTCTCCCCCGTCAGGGTCCACGCCAGCCACCAGACAAAGTAAAACACGCCAAGAATGTAGATTCCCATTGCGATCATCTGGAGGATGAAATTCGTATCGTCGGGATGGGAGGAAGACAACAAAATCACATACCGAATGGTCGCAATAACCAGCCAGACCACTACCACGGGGCCATAAATGACGGCAAACTGCCCCGCACGCGCCGGTATGGCCACGCGAATCGACTCGCCTCTTCGCTCCCACGTCAGTCTGCCTGCCAGCGTTTCGAGCATCGTGCCTTCCGCTTGCATCTTCATAGTAGCGCGAAGTGACCGAACCAAAGGTCGCCTGTAGTTACTTGTTTGGTAGCCTTCCGGAAGCCCAACCTGCTTACTATGCGCTGCAGCGCTTCACGCCGCGTGGTTCGCGCAGTTACTCCCCTTCGGCGTAAGTAGATTCCACCCGGGCTTTTGGAACCAACGGAGTTAATACCCACAAGGTAGGGTTACCTCGTCGCAGGGAGTTATTCACGATGCCCCGTTTTGAGCATTGTGGATGGAGCTGGAGCGGAGTTGAATTCAAAATGCACACTCCGGAATCGCGAAAGCCTGGAGCAGGAAAAGGGAGACAGGTATGCAGGACGCTTTCCAGACGGGCACCGGCGGCTCAACCGCAATCGCGTTTCGGCAACTGAGCTTCCTTGGCCCCGCGGGAACCGAACTCTCAACCATTCTCTACGTCGGGATGAGCATGGCCCTCGGCGTTCTTGTAGGAGTCACGCTTGCGGATCGTTCTTGGCCCGCAGTAAATCCCATCCCCTCGCAGGATTTTGTCCAGGTCAATTCCAGTGTCGTCGCATCCGATAGTCTCCCCGTCGAAGCGAGTGGGCAGGCTCTTCCACTCGCACCGCGGGCAGTTACTGAGGTCGATGCGCATCCCGAATCTGCCTCGCGGACAGCCGACACAACCGCATCAACCACTCCCACGCACCGGTCTTTCCGCGCGCTGGCTACGGGAAAAAGGCACCGGTCAGGCCGGAGGGCTCACGGCAGGCATCGCATTCATGCTCGCGCAATGACGACCGTTTCCGCTTCGCCAGCGGTTGACCCTGAGGCGATTAGAACCAACGACGAACCGGAACTCTTCTCCTTCACCGTCCAGGGCGACCTTACCGTCTTTAATTACGACACCTCCGCCGGGACCCTCGAGACGTATGAAGGGCAGACATTCACGCTGGATAGGACGATGATGGATGGCGGCGTAACGCCTGTCGATTTTCCCCCAAACATCCACTACACGTGCGACCAGTCAGGCAAATGCGTCCTCATCCATGCCGGTGCGGTGATTGCCAACGCAAGACGCATCCTCTAAATAATTCGGACCGATAGCCCTCAAGCCGGCGAAGCGACGTTGACTCGCCCCAACACGTCTGCGGCAGAATGAAGGCGACGTTCAACTTGTCGCCGTCATCGATCGATATCTGGCAAAGAAAAACGTCAAGCTTCTCCGCGTAAGCTCACGGAGTCCAAGGCGATACGGCGGTTCTCCGTCGTTTACTGCACGGCTGGCGGAACTTGGGTCCGATCGACACGGTTGACTAACGCGTCATCGAGAACGACCCCGTTGTCTGCCAGGGTCGAGCCCACCGCTCTTTGCAGTGCGGTTTTCGCCTTCGCGTAAACGCCCAGGGCGGTCACTTGAGCGGACCGCGCCTCCGCAACAGCGCTCTGGTGCTGAATGATCTCGTATGCCGTGGCGACACCGGCCTCGAATTTCGCCAGCTCTACATCGAGCGCCTGCTCCTGCAGCACACGCGCATCGACGGCCGCAAGATAGCTCTCGCGCGCCTGCTGGACAGCGATGAATGCATTTCCTACCTGGAGCCGGATCTGGCTTTGCAACTGCAGGACTCGAACCTGGCTTTGCCGGAACTGGAGTTCGTCCCGCGCTGCGTCCGCCTTGGCGATCCGGTTCCGGATGGGAAGATTCAGTTGCGCGCCTACGGAGTAGTCGGGAAAATCCCGCTTGAATACCTGGCCTAGCAATGTGCCGTACCCTCCAATCAGATTATCGGGAGGGATGATGGCTGTCTGCCCTGGGAGCGCGGGCGTCTCCGTAACCGCCGTACCCACTCCCCCGTTGTTTTGCATCGATGCCACCAGGTTCAACTGCGGCAGAAGGGCGTTGCGCGATCCCTTCAGGCTGAGCCGCGTGTCAGTTTCCTGCTCATTTGCGAGGGCAAGATCGGGACGCTGTTTCATCGCCTCGGCAATGAGAGCCTGCAGCGGTTCAGAGTTGTCTGTGCCGGGGGAATCGATTGGGGTAATCGCCTCAATGGACGCCGACGCAAGCGACGGGTCAGAGATACCCTTGCGCGTCAGCACTTCCTTAAGCAGCAACTCTTGTTGCAGCACCATTCCTTCTTCGTTGATAAGCGCTTGCCGGTCGCTTGCCACCTGCGCCATTGCAGAAGTCAGATCGACAGGCGCCTGTGTGCCCAGCTCCACTTCATTCTTGGTGTCCTTATACAGGCGTTCGGAAGCTTCGAGCGACTCCCGCTTGACTTTGAGATCCTGCTGCAGGCTCACCAGGTCCCAGTAGAGGCGGATCGTATCGGAGATTGTGCTGATTAACTGTTGCTCAAACACATCTTTTGCAATACGGCTTTCGTTCCTTGCGATGCGAATGAATCTCCGGTTCACGCCGATGCCAAATCCCTGCAGCAATGGTTGTGTGAGCGTTACGCTCAGCGCGCCGGACACAAAGGGATTCAGGTTGACGCGCGTTGATGCCTCGTTGATGCGGGCGCTGGTGAACCCTGCATTGAAAGCAGTCCCTGTGGCAAACCCTTGCGTGTAGGTTGTGCCGCCGGAGATCTCATGGCTTGAGAACAGATTCGATCCGGTCTGTGTCGGGTCGGCCTGCGGATAATCCAACTGCGTCAGTGCGGCATTTGCAGAGAGCGAGGGATCGAACTCAGGAATGCTGGTGCCGGCGGACAAATTGAGCGGGCTCAGGATCGAGAGGTCAGTCTGCGTGCCGGTAATTGTCGCGAGATCCGCTGCGCTGCTTGGTAACTGAAGCACCGGAGAGTATCCTCCGACCGTTGTCAGCAACGGCTCGCCCGGTCCGCCTTCTCCTGCGGGGAGTTCGCCGACCGTCGTCGGCAATCCACGCAATAACCCTCCTGCTTTGGTGCGCATGATCTCGGTAGCGGCAAACCCCCAGTCATATCTCTGAAGCTCCACATCAAAGTTGTTTTCGACGGCGAGAGCGATTGCGTCCTGGAGCGTGAGGCGGAGTTTTCCGTCGTGGATCAGGCTCGCCAGCCTGCTGGAATCATCGCCGCTGGATGGGTGCACGACTGGCGCCCTGTAGGGAGAGAACAGCCACCCGGCCGGTCCTGAGGGGCGAAACGTCATCTGCGGCGGCGCAGCGCCACGCGACGGCGCCTGAGGCAGTTGCTGCGCCCTCCCGTGGGAGCACATTCCAATGACCGTAAGCAGAGTCGCTACGGTGACGAGCCCGAGCCAGCCGCGTTGAGATGCCCTGTTCTGCCGAGACGTTGTCACGAAGCCTGACATCCTGCCTGCCTTCTAGTTTTTGAACCTGAGACCGAAAACCTTGCGTTTCTTCGTCTTGCCGGAGGAGCTGTGTTCACGGATGTTTCGGCGGTTCTGGAGCCTTCTGCTTCGCGGCTGAGAGGGTGCCGGTAGCCTGGCTGATCATCACGGGGTTTACGGTTGCTCCTTCGACGGCAGCGTCGGTTGGATTGACCACGATCGTTTCGCCCACGCGCAGACCCGAGAGAATCTCGAGCGACGAGCCGTAATCATTCCCAACCACGACGTTTCGAAAGTGGAGCCTATGCTGCTCGTCCACCACCGCGACTGTGGTTCCGTTTGCCCGGAACACAAGGGCCTCGTCAGGAATCCGAATCGACGCCACAGCCCGCGGAACATGGAAGGTCACGGTCGCGTACATGCCGGGCAAAAGAACTCCATCCTTGTTGTCTATATCGACTTCCGTGAGCAACGTGCGCGTATTCAGGTTCAGGGAGTCTGCGGTTCTGACTACCTTCCCTTGAAAGACCCGATCCGGATGCTGCACGAACCCGAGGTCCGCCGTGTCACCCACATGGATGGACGGAGAGTTAATCTGTGGAACGTCGATAAAGGTGCGCAGGACATCGTTCTTTGCCACACGAAACAACAGAGTGCTGGTGGCAGTCACCAGGGCACCCTCATCGACGTTGCGCTGCGTGATCACGCCGTCAAACGGAGCGCGCACAACTTCGAACCCCTGTATCTCGAGATAGCGGTCAAGATTTGCGGCGTTGGAGCTGACATTGTTGTCCGCCGCAGAGACGTTGGCCATAGCGACCCCGACCGCCGCAACCTGCGCGTCATAGGCAAACTGATAGTTGTCGCTGGCTTGCTGCGATACCGCGCCTCGCTTGACCAGCGCAGACCACCGTTCCGCCGTGATTCCCGCAATCGATGCATTGGCCCTTGCCTTCTCAAGAGCCGCCTTGGTCTGCTCGAGTGTGGATTTACTTTGTTGCAGGAGCGCTCTGGCCTGCTGCACCTGTTGATCCAGGTCTGGCGCCTCGATTACCCCCAGAACCTGCCCCGTGTGCACCCGGTCCCCGATATCGACCAGCCTCTTTTTCAGATACCCGTCGGTTCGGGCGAGGACCGGCGCCTCGATGATGGGAGACATGCTTCCCGTCAATTGAACTGTGATCGACGCTGGAGCCGCCTCTGCCGGCATGACGAAGATGTTTGGCGCTGTCCGGGCTTGTTGAGTCTTCTGATTCTCCAAATTTCTGCTTAGGACCATTCTCGGTATGACGCCAATCGCCAATACCAGTACGCCCAAACCGGCGATCGCCAGGAGTGCTCCTTTACGAGACCAATGACCGCGGGCCGTCTGGCTAGCACCATCCGGATTGGTGTCAACTTGACTGAGTCCCGGTTGTTCCATCGCCATAAATGCGTCCTCGCTGAAGCGTGTTCACTCGAATCTGAAACCTGGATCGGACTTCGCGGTTCAGTCCGCTTTGCCCTGTGCTTCCAGATCCACCAATTGCTTGAAATCCACCGGCGGCGTTTTGCGCAGATAGCTGTAAACGACCGGAATGAAGAGCAGGTTCGACACCGTGACGAACAGCAGCCCGCCGATCACCGCGCGACCCAGAGGAGCGTTCTGCTCCCCGCCCTGGCCAAACGCAAGCGCCATGGGCAACATGCCCAGGATCATTGCAGTTGCAGTCATGATCACGGGACGCATCCGCACAAATCCGGCCGACAGGGCGGCGTCGTGCGCATTCTTTCCCGCAATCTGCTCATCGTTGGCAAGAGTAACAACCAGGATGGCATTCGAGGTTGCAACTCCGATGGTCATCAGAGAGCCCATAAGGGATGGCACGCTCAGGGTCGTTCGCGTCACAAACAACATCCAGAGAATTCCCGCCAGCGCCGATGGAATTGTCGATAGAACGATCAGCGGGTCGATCCACGACTGGAAGTTGACCGCCATCAGGAAATAGACCAGGAGCATTGCACACAGAATGCCGATTCCCAGGCGCGTGAAGGAATCGTTCATCGTCTGAACCTGCCCGCGAATGGTAATGGTCGATCCTCCGGGAAGTTCAGGCTCATATCTCTTCGTAACCTTCTCCACTTCGTCCGCGACGCTTCCAAGATCTCGCCTGTCCGGAGTCACAAGGATGTCGAAGACAGGCCGAATCGCGTAGTGGTCGACCGCTTCCAGAGACACCCCGCGATGGAAACTCGCGAGATTTCCCAGAAGTTGACTGGGATTATTCACGGCATCCGGATTTCCGTAGCTTAGCGAAGATGCGCTGGGTGCCTGACGAATCGGCGACAGTGCAACGGGAGCATAGAGCGGATTGCCGGATGAAGTGATCGGCGTCTGGGCCAGAGCGGACATGGAATCAAGATCGTATTGCGGAGTCTGCACCAGAACCGTGTAGCTCACACCGTTCGCCGGGTCTACCCATTGATTTGGTGAAAGCTGGCCGCTGGCACTGAGCGAGACGAGCATGCTCCCGATTACATCCCGCTGCGTCAAGCCTGCCTGTTCCGACTTCACGCGGTCCACATCGACGTCAACATCCGGGTAGTTGGGCTCCTGAAAGATGTTTACGTCGGTTGTCCCCGGAATCTTCGCGATATCGTCCCGCATGGCTTTTGCAACTCTGTATTCTCCGGCGTCGTTGCGGCCGCCGATCTGAATGTCAATCGGTGCGGCGAGGCCAAAATTCAATATCTGCGTTGTCATGTCGGCAGGCTGGAAAAAGAACACGCAATCCGGAAACTCGGCGTGGATCATGTCTCGGATCGGCTTGACGTAGCCGAGGCTCGGCAAACCCTCTTTCAGCGCGATCAGAATGTCCCCATCGCCGCTGCCAATCGTCGCTGAATCGCTGAAGGCCAGATTGACACCGCTCGCAGGGAGGCCGATGTTGTCCAGAATTGTGTCCAGCTTGTTATTGGGGATGATGGTCCTGATCTTCTTCTCAACATTTGCAAACAGAACTTCCGCCTCTTCAATCCTTGTGCCCGCGGGCGCGCGGAGGTGCAACCTTATTTCGCCGGCGTCGACCGCAGGGAAGAAATCGCGCCCGACAAAGACAACCAGGGAGAAAGATGCCACAATCACAACTGCGTAAACCGCTGCAAACGCCGCGCGGTGCCGCAAGATATACGCAAGCAGCTCCCGGTATTTTCCACGAAAGCTCTCGAATCGACTGTTGAAGGCCTTATGCAGCTTCCATATCGCTCCATCCGTCGGGAGCGCAGGGGCGTCCTCCGGTCTCTCGATGCGCGGCACTTCAGGCTTCATCAGGTAGTGCATCAATGTCGGAACCAGAGTCCGCGTCAGAAAGTACGAGGTCAGCATGGCGAACACCACGGCCATTGCCAGGGGCGTAAACAGATACTTGGCAGCGCCCGAGAGCAGCAACACCGGCACAAAGACAATGCAGATCGACAAAGTCGCGATCAGCGTGGGAGTTGCAATTTGAGAAGCACCGTCGAGAATCGCCTTGACGATCGGCTTCTTCATGGCGATATTGCGATTTGTGTTTTCTATTTCGACCGTCGCATCGTCGACAAGGATTCCCACCGCCAGTGCCAGGCCTCCCAGGGTCATTACATTGATCGTCTCGCCCAAGCCGTTGAGAATCATGATCGAACTGAGGATGGAGAGCGGAATCGATACACAGACGATCAAGGTGCTGCGCACGCTGCCCAGAAACACAAGGATCATCACGCCCGTGAGGCCGGCCGCGATGGTTGCTTCGCGGACAACGTCGTTTACCGCCGCCCGCACAAAGATCGACTGGTCAAAGAGCGGCTTGATTTTTAAGGCGCTCGGCAGGCCCGCAAGGATGAGAGGCAGTTTCTTTTTGACGTTGCTGACGATGCTGAGCGTAGAGACTGCGCCGTTCTTCAAGACAGTAAGCAGCGCGCCTCTGGTCCCGTCCTGCCGGACAATGTTCGTTTGTACTTCATACCCATCCCTGATATGGGCAACGTCCTTCATATAGACCGTTGCGCCATCGAATGTCTTCACAGGAAGCATGTTGAACTCCTGCAATGCATTCGGGCTGCTGTTGGTCTTGACAAAATACTCTCGTGTTCCCATTTTCATGGTGCCCGCAGGCAGAATGGGGCTCTGGTTGGTCACTGCGCTTGAGATGTCCGATGCGGAAACATGGTAGGAGTACATGGCCTGCGGGTTTGCATCCACCATGATGGCGCGCGTTTTGCCGCCATAAGGAGTCGTCACGGACGCTCCTGCCACCGTTGACAGATCTTCGCGAATGAAGTTCTGCGCGTAGTCAGCCAGCTGTTGTTCGGTTAATGTATCGCTCTCGATCCCAAGCTGAACAATCGGCACGCTGGATGCGTCGTACTTGACGATCAGTGGAGGAAATGTTCCGGGAGGAAATTGCCTCAGCAGGGTCTGAGTGACCGCTGTAACCTGAGAGATCCCCATCTCCACTTTGGCGGTTGGCTGAAAGTACACGCGGATAACGGCAACGCCGATGTACGACCGGGATTCGATGTGCTCGATGTCGTTTACGGTTGTCGTCATGGCCCGTTCGCAGATGGTCACAATGCGATCGGCCATGTCATCCGGAGCAAGCCCGTTGTAGGTCCAGATCACGCTCACCACTGGGATGTTGATCGCCGGGAATATGTCCGTCGGCATGGTGAAGATGCTGCTGATTCCGGTCACTGCGATCAGCAGCGACATGACGATGAAAGTGTAGGGGCGCTGCAGCGCAACCCTGACCAGCCACATCATAGGAGCTCACCTCTGTTGGGAACGCGAACGGCCTCCACTCGTCCCTTCACCCATACCCCACACAGATACCGCGACATATTCGGCGCCTCGTAATGCCTTGATGCAAGCCCAATGCCATATGTAAGCGTCTGAAAACAGGAGCCCTGGAACCCGCACTGTGCCGATGGGCCGACGTCCTTGTCGGCATTGCGACAGGCTCATGCCAGTTGCATTCCGGCAGCTCAGGCGTTTCTGTCCTCGCTCTCCCGACGATTGGCTGTCCTGCCGACAGTTCGCCGCAGTATGACGAACTATCGACATGCACCTCTCAAATGCTGATCGCGGTTTCAGAACATCGACAACCGGATTTGTCGCGCAGAGTGCGGATTCCAGGCCCGGTGCGGCGATACCTCCTTGACGATTTTCAGGCGGGCAAGGGATGGCACGGCAGTTGCATCCATTGAGCTCGGGGAAGTCTAAATTCAGATTCGTTTGAATCGAGGAGACACTATGAAGAAGAGTGGAATGTGGGTTGTCAAGCTTGGACTGTTTGCCGCGTTGTCTGTGATACCGATGGCTGCGCAGATCCTGAACGGCATCAACTTCACGGCGCCATTTCCGTTTGATGCAGGCAACGCCAGAATGCCGGCAGGCTCGTACAAGATCACTCAGACCGACGTCGATAACAACGTGTTGCTGCTCGAGAGCCGTGACGGCGTACATTCTGTATTTCTGGAGTGCATACCTGCGGGATCCGATCAACCTCGCACGGAATCCGATGTCGTCTTCCACAAGTACGGCGACACGGATTATCTGGCCGTTATCTGGCGTGACGGTTCGACCGAGGGGTTCAAGGTTTTGCCCACCAAGGCGGAACTCAAGGCAGCGGCAACAACAAGCGCGGCCGAGCACACCCTGCTGGCAAGCAAGCAATAGGGTGCAGTGCGCTCACGGGCGTTACCCAGTGACGCACGCCTCCGCCCTCCGCGCCAGAGAATCGCCTTCGAACCAGGAGCGCCTATTGTGAAATCACAGCAACAGTGTTGTGCCCTTTTGTTGTGCGGTTGCCTTTTGCTGGCAACCGCGCCTTTCGGATATGCCGGTCAGGATGACGCGGCCGCTGCGCCTCCGCCAGAAGCGGCAAAGCAAACCCCGAAGCAACTGCAGCAACTGGTGGCGCCCATCGCGCTGTATCCCGATGCCCTGGTTGCGCAGGCGCTTGCCGCCGCAACTTACCCGGCTGAGATTGTGGAAGCCGATCGCTGGCTCGGGGAGCACTCCGACCTGAAGGGGAAAAAGCTGGCGAAGGAAGTGAATAAGCAGCGCTGGGATCCAAGTGTAAAGGCGCTGGTTCAGTTTCCATCGGTGCTCGCAAGCATGGACAAGAACCTCGCCTGGACCTCGTCGCTCGGGGACGCCTATGTGAACCAGCCGAAGGAGGTCATGGACGCGGTGCAAGCAATGCGCGGCCGGGCACAACGCGCGGGGAACCTCAAAACCAGTGCGCAGGAGACAGTTACCGCGCAGGGAAAGACCATTGTGATTGAGCCGGCAAATCCTGAGGTCGTTTACGTTCCGGAGTTCGACCCCTGGCTCGTATATGGCGCGCCCCTCGCCGTATGGCCCGGATGGTATCCGTATCCCGGACTATTCATCGGTGGGCCCGGCATCGCATTTGGTGTCGGATTCGGAATAGGCTTCTTCGGCGGGTTCGGCTGGGGATGGCACAACTGGGGGTTCGACTGGAATCACCGCACAGTCATCTATAACCACAACACATACATATCCCATAGCAGGACGTTCATGAACCACCAGGCCCTGAACCGGATTCGAAACGGCGGGGATCACGGCGGAGGATTTCATGGCGGCGATTCCGGCAGAGGCTCCAGTGGCGCTCAACACGGAAGCTCGTTCCATGGATTCTCTGGGACCCACTCCGGAGCATTCAGCGGTTTCGACCATGGAGGCGTGGCGATGCGAAACTCGTTCAGCGGACGGTCAAGCTTCGGCGGGGGATTCGGCGGCGGCGGATTCCATGGCGGCGGAGGACGACGGTGATTTCAAACCCGAAGAGCTGCGTGCGAGAGCGCGTACGGAGAAATGAATCATGAATTGGATGAAATTCAGGTGCTATGGCCGCCGGCTTTTCGGGTCTGCCGCGGTGCTCGTTTTTGCTGCCGGCCTGCTCATGGTGATTTGTAAATGCGATTGTCTCGCGCAGGCCTCTGCTCAGAAGACATTTCCGTCGGCCGAGGATGCGAGCCAGGCGCTCTACGACGCCGTGGCGGGTGGAAACGAACAGGTCGTCATGCAGGTTCTGGGGGGAGGCAAGGAACTCCTCTCTTCAGACGATGATGAGCTGGATAAGCTCGACCGCGAACGGTTCGCGCAGAAATACCAGCAGATGCACCGGCTGGTCCGGGCCTCGGATGGAACGGAGTTACTGTACATCGGAGCGGAGAACTGGCCCTTCCCGATTCCGCTCGCATCCAAGGAGGGCCTGTGGTACTTCGATTCCGAGAAAGGCAAAGCGGAGATTCGCTTTCGCCGCATTGGAGAGAACGAAGCCACCGCACTCGAGACCTGCCGCGACCTGATCCAACTTCAGAAGGCGAACCCGAGCGCAACCGGTAGCGATGATCCGGTTCTTCAATATGCCCGCGCTCTGCTGGCTTCCCGGCGGGAGAATAGTGGCGGTGACGCGGCGAGCCAATCGAGCGCGAAGACTCCTTTCTACGGGTACTACTTTCGAATCATCCCCGCGCCCGTGGGAACGGGAACCGCTTCGGCCGCCGCCGCGCACAGGTTTGTATCCATAGCCTATCCGGCAGAGTATCGGTCATCCGGTGTGTTGACCTTCGTAGTCAGTCCCGGTGGCGCAGTCTACCAGGCGGATCTTGGGATGGATACAGCGAAGATTGCGGAAGACATGACAGGATGGAAACCGGCTCCGAGTTGGAGATTAGCCAGGTAACTCAAATGAGTTAGAAGCCGGCAGAGCCGCCCACCGCTCATCCTGAGCATGGCAGGGCGGCTCTGTCCTTGCCTTTTCTCGGAGATCCCTCAACCATCTGCCCGCTTGCCCAAGTCGTGATAAAGTAGCCCAACCAACCCATTCATCCCTTTCAGGTGCTGAGGCTGCCTCTTCTCCCAATTGCCCGGCGCTTACCGCCTCGGCCGCGCCTGTCCGAATCCCAGCCTGTCTCACATCGAATAGCGGTTCGGCCCACCCTTCGCAGACCCCTCCTGATTTAAGTGAGTTATGGCCTGGTTTTGTGCCAGTTACCCTTGAAAAACTCCTTCCCGCGCGTCCTCTTTGAGATAAGTTACAATCAGCAGCACGGAAGCGCACCCACAATCTATGGTCACAACTGATTCAAGTTTCAGCGAGGACCAATCCCCGATCGTTGCTGAATCGCCGCGCAGCACACGCGGCTTTTGGGCCTTGATCTTCACGCAGTTTCAGGGCGCATACAGCGACAACATCCTGCGCAACCTTCTGTTGTCGATGATCGTCGGCATGGGCCTGGCGAGGAACGAGCGTGAGAGCTTCGTCTCCATGGTCACGCTCGTGTTTTCCATCCCTTTTGTGCTCTTCAGCATGCCGGGCGGGTGGCTCGCGGATCGCTTCAGCAAGCGGCAGATCACCATCTGGACAAAGGGGATGGAGATCGCCTCCATGGTGGTTGCCACCGCCGGCCTGGCAGTCCATTCGCTGCCCATCTCCATACTCGCGCTCACCCTGGTGGCAACCCAGGCCGCGCTGTTCGGCCCATCGAAGTACGGCCTGCTTCCGGAACTGCTCCCCGCCAAGCGTTTGTCATGGGGCAACGGCGTCATCGAGCTAGGCACGTTCCTCGCGATCATCATCGGCACAGTGACCGGCGCTACTATGGCCGAGCGATTCCATGGCCATGAAGTCTATGCCGGCTATGCGCTCCTCTTCCTGGCTTGTGTCGGACTATTTACCAGCTTCGGCATCAACCACGTGCCTGCCGCGGCGCCAACCAAGAAATTCCGTGCCAACATCGCCGGCGACCTGTGGCAGCAAATCAAATCCATGCGCCGCGACCCGCAGCTGTTTCTGGCGGTCGCCGGCAATACCTACTTCTGGTTCCTCGGTTCCCTGCTGTTCTCTACCATCGTCGTCTACGGTCCGGATGTATTGCACATCGGCCAAACCAGGACCGGCTATCTCAACGCCACGCTCGCTGTCGGCATTGGCATTGGCAGCATGGTCGCCGGATTGGTGAGCGGCAACAAAATCGAGTATGGCCTGATTCCGCTCGGCTCCATCGGCATGACCGTCACCGGGCTGCTTCTCGGCGTCACGCCGCACGGGCTGCTCGGTTCCGCACTTCTTCTCGGAGCTCTCGGGTTCTGGTCCGGTTTCTATGCCGTGCCGGTCAATGCGCTCATTCAGCATCGTCCCAGGGAAGAAGACAAGGGCGGCATCATTGCCGCGGCCAATCTGCTCTCATTCATCGGAATTGCGTTGTCGGCAGGCGTCTACTACGTCTTCACCGCATACATTCATCTGGACCCCCGCGGAGTCATCGTCGCAGCCTCCTTCATCACTGCGGCGGGCACGGTTTACGTGCTCATCCTGCTTCCTGAGTGGTTCGGGCGCCTGATCCTGTTCTTCGTCACGCACACCATCTATCGTGTAAAAGTCGTCGGGCGCGACAATTTCCCTGACAAGACGGGGGCTCTGCTCGTCTGCAACCACATGTCCTTCGTCGATGCGGCGCTGCTGATTGCCTCCACTGACAGGCCGATCCGCTTTCTCATGTACAAGGGCATCTACGAGCACAAGTTCGTCAAGCCCTTTGCAAAAATGATGAAGGCCATCCCCATATCAAGCGAGCAGCGGCCGCGCGATATGATCCGCTCCCTGCACACGGCCAGCGAAGCTCTGCGCCAGGACGAAGTGGTATGCATCTTCGCCGAGGGTCAAATCACCCGCACCGGCCAGTTGCTTCCCTTCCGCCGCGGCCTGGAGCGCATCATGAAGGGCGTGGATGTCCCGATCATTCCCGTCAATCTCGACGGCGTCTGGGGCAGCATATTCAGCTTCGAGCGCGGCCGTTTCCTGTGGAAGATGCCGCGCCGTATCCCCTATCCCGTGACGGTAAGCTTTGGAACACCCATGCCGTCTCAATCGACTGCCATTCAGGTGCGCAGCGCAGTGCAGGAATTGCACGCCGAGGCCTTCGAGCGCCGCAAGCCCCGCATGAAGACTCTGGATCGGGCATTTGTGCGCACCGCCCGGCGCCACCCTCTGCGCTTCATGTTGGCCGATGGCAGAACCCCCAAAGTGAAGTTCAGTTCCGCGCTCACCAAGACCATGTTCATCGCTCGCCGCTTGCGGCGCCAGATCGGCGACCGGCAAATGGTGGGCATGCTCTTGCCTCCGTCGGTCGGTGGAGCGCTGACCAACTACGCACTGATGCTGCTCGGCCGCATAGCGATCAACTTGAATTACACATCGTCCAGCGAGGTGATCGCATCCTGCGCCAGCCAGTGCGGCGTCGACGTGGTCATCACCTCGAAGGCATTCGTCGAGCGGTTTCCGAATCTTGTCATTCCGGGACGCACGCTTTTTCTTGAAGATGCATTGGCCGCTCCGCGCCCCGGCGAAAAGATCGCGGCCCTCGTGTTTGCCTGGCTCGTTCCGTCTGCACTTCTACGCCGCATGTTGGGTGCAAGCCGCGATTCGCTGGTGTCGCCCATCCCCGCCGGCACGGGGAGCGGCAAGGCTTCCGCAGTAGATCAACTGGCCACAGTCATCTTCTCCAGCGGCAGTACAGGCGATCCAAAGGGCGTAATGCTGACGCACTTCAATATCATGTCCAACATTCAGCAGGTATCGCAGGTATTCATGCTCGATGGACGCGACAAGATCCTCGGCATTCTGCCCTTCTTCCACTCGTTCGGCTTCATGGCCGCGTTGTGGCTGCCCGCGGCCAACGGCGTCGGCGTTGTCTACCACCCCAACCCGCTCGACGCGCAGGTCATCGGCGAGCTGGTCGAGAGATACAGGGTCACCTTCATGGTCGCCTCGCCAACGTTCCTGCAGGCCTACATGCGCCGCTGCTCGCCGGAAAGTTTTGGCAGCCTGCAATATGTCCTGGTTGGCGCGGAAAAGCTGCCGGAGCGAGTAGCGCTTGCCTTCGAAGACACCTTCGGCATTCGTCCACTGGAAGGCTACGGCTGCACAGAGTGTTCGCCGGTTGTGACCGTGAATGGCCGCGACTTCCGTGCCCCGGGGTTCCGCCAGGTGGGCGCGCGGCGTGGCAAGATCGGCCATCCGCTCCCCGGCGTCTCCGTGAGAGTCGTCGATCTCGACACCGGCCAACCGGTGCCTCCTGGAACCGCGGGAATGCTTCTGGTGAAGGGCCCGAACGTCATGAAGGGCTATCTTGGCAGGCCTGAAAAGACCGCCGAGGTGCTGCGCGATGGCTGGTATACAACAGGAGACGTCGCACTGATGGAAGAAGACGGATTTCTTACCATCACCGACCGTCTCTCGCGCTTCAGCAAGATCGGTGGCGAGATGGTCCCCCACATCCGGATTGAAGACAAGCTCCATGAACTGGCCGGAGTCACCGAGCAGGTGTTTGCTGTAACCTCCCTGCCGGATGAAAAGAAGGGCGAGCGGATCGTCGTCATCACTACGCTCACGCCCGAGAAGCTTGCCCCTGTCCTTGAAAAACTGCCGCAGTGCGATCTGCCCGCACTATGGAAGCCGCGGGCCAACCAGTTTTTCCGCGTCGATGCCATCCCGGTGCTGGGTACGGGAAAGATCGACCTCCGCGGAGTCAAATCGTTAGCTGAAACGCTGGCGCAGCCTGTCGATGCTTAGAGTGCAGCGCTAAACTGGCTCAAGCAGGCGGTTCCCTGCGTCGCCGGCTCCACTGAACGGCCTCTAAAGCTCCTATCAGAAAGCAACGTGTCATCCCGAGCGCAGCGCACTTCAGCGGAGACGACTGCCTGCCCTGAGCGCAGTCGAAGGGGATCTGCATTTGGGCAGCCCCTAAAGTGCAACCTGTCCCAAATGAATGCTACAAACTTGTGAGACACTACGCTGCAACGCATCCTCACGATCGAGGCGGTCGCGCACCTGTTGCTAAGAAAATCTCTAAAATGGGAGAACCAATCGAGCGCCCGCTCCGTCTTACGGGTATATCCCCCGCAAGTCCGACAATTGAATGGGATTTCACGTCCCTGGCGTTAGGGATTCGAACCGGGAAAAGGATGGTCTGCATGATGCCTGAGTATTCTGCGAGAACAGTGAGCTTCAACTGGAAGACGCTGCTGAACGTGGCCGTAACTTTTGCTTTGGCCTTACCGCTTGTCTTTGGACTTGTGACCGGGAATCGCCTCCATGCCCAGGCCACAGCACCGGGCGCGGCGCAGGACATTGTGGACACGTGGCAAGGCACGCTCCACGCAGGACAGGATCTGCGCACCGTGCTCAAGGTGAGCAAGGCCGACGGCGGCGGCTTGAAGGCCGACTTCTACAGTATCGACCAGGGTGGACAGCCATTTCCGGTCACCAAGATCACGCTCGAAGGCACCACCGTGAAGTACAACATCACAGCCTTTGACCTGAAGTACGAGGGCAAGCTCAGCGCGGACGGGAAGACGATTGAGGGCACCTCGACCCAGGGCGGCAATGCACTGCCGCTCACCTTCACGCGCGCCACACCGGCAACGGAGTGGAGCATCCCCAAACCGCCGCCGCCCATCCCGCCCATGGCCGCGGATGCCAATCCCAGCTTTGAAGTGGCGACCATCAAGCCAAGCAAGCCGGACGATCAGCGCAAGGCGTTCGTCGTCCAAGGAAATCAATTCCATATCATCAACCAGCCCCTTTCGCAGATCATCTCGTTTGCGTTCGACGTGCAGGCTAAGCAGGTGGTCGGCCTTCCCGATTGGGCTGACTCCGACAAGTACGACATCGAGGGCAAACCCGACGGCGTAGGCGCACCCAGCGGGAAACAGTGGAAGATCATGATCCAAAAGCTGCTGGCCGATCGCTTCAAGCTCACGTTTCACAAAGACAAGAGGGTGCTTCCTGTCTACGTGCTGACGGTCTCCGAGACAGGGGCAAAGATGACCAAAAACGACAGCGCGCCCAACGGCCTTCCCAGCCTCTTCTTCCAGGGGAGATTAGGCAAGCTGAATGTGCGCAATGCGCTCATGTCCGACTTCACGGGTCTCATGCAGAGCGTCGTGCTCGACCGCCCGGTGCTAGACCAAACCCAACTCCCCGGAAGAGACGACTTCACGCTCAACTGGACGCCCGACGACTCGCAGTTCGGCGGCATGGGCGCCAGGATTCCACCACCCACAGAAAGCGCAGATGCGCCGCCTAATTTGTATACCGCCATCCAGGAGCAGATCGGCCTGAAGCTAGAGGCCACCAAGGCCCCTGCCGATGTGATGGTCATCGATCATGTGGAGAAGCCCTCGGCAAATTGATGCCCAGCCGCACCTGGAGAGCAGCGAAGACAATGATCAAGCGGTATGGATATTTCACACTCGCTTTGGCCTGTCTGGGCTGCCTCGGGGCGTTGTTCGTGTCTCCGTGCCGGGCCGCCGCGTCGGAGTATCACGGGGCGGTGACTTTCGGCGGCCTGCCCGTGCCCGGAGTCACGATCACTGCAACGCAAGGTACGAAAAAGTTCGCCACCACAACCGATCAGGGAGGCGTGTATCACTTCGAGGATCTGCCCGATGGCAAATGGGCGATCGAAATCGAGATGCAATGTTTTTCGACGATCCAGACCGGCGTAACCATCTCCCCGAATACGCCCGCGGGAAATTTCGAGCTGCAGCTGCTTCCCGCGGACGATTTGATGGCCCGCACTAAAGTCGCGCAGCCACCGCCGGTCGCGCAGCCAGTGCTCAACGCTCCCGCGCCGAAGAGCCCTGACGCATCCGCGTCTGCACAAGCTCCAACTGAAATTCCCAAGGCGCCGGAAGAACAGAATCAGGATTCGTCCGACGGCTTCCTGGTGAACGGAAGCGTGAACAACGCGGCCACGAGCCAATACTCGCTCGACAGGGCGTTTGGAAACAGGAGGCCGAACAGCAAGAGCCTCTATAACGGCGGGCTCGCGGTCATCTTCGGCAACTCCGCCCTGAATGCCCGCGCCTATTCGCTAACCGGCCTGGAGATTCCAAAACCTTTCTATAACCTCGTCACCGGGATCGTGACCGTAGGCGGGCCGATGAAGATTCCCCACCTGATGCCGCACGGGCCAAACTTCTTTGCTGCCTACCAGTGGACGCGCAACCAGACCGAGCAGGACGAAACGGGCCTTGTCCCCAACGAAGCGGAGCGTGCGGGCGATCTCTCCGGCCTGACCAATGTGCTCGGCCAGCCGTTGACCATCTTCAACCCCGCGACAGGCCTGGCGTACGCAAACAACCAGATCCCGGTAAGCTCGCAGGCGCAGGCGTTGCTCGAGCTTTATCCTGCTCCAAATATCAACGGCAATTCGCTCTACAACTACCAGGCGCCCGCACTGAGCGACAGCCATCAGGACGTGGTCCAAGCGCGCCTGGACAAGACGATTGGCCGCAGGGACCAGCTTTACGGAGGCTTCAATCTGCAAAGTACGAGAGCCGGAAGCGTGAACCTGTTCGGCTTCGTCGACACGACCGACACGCTCGGCATCAACACCAACATCAACTGGTCGCATCGCTTCAGCCAGCGTCTGTTTGTGTACAGCAGCTACCACTTCAGCCGGCTCAGAACGCTGATAGTCCCCGAGTTTGAAGGCCGCCAGAATGTGTCGGGTGCGGCAGGTATCAACGGCAATGACCAGGACCCGGCCGACTGGGGTCCGCCCACCTTGAGTTTTTCCAGCGGCATCATTGGACTCAGTGACGCCAACAGCGCCTTTAACCGCAACCGCACTGACTCTATCTCAGCCTCGGTCGCACTTTATCGCCGCCGTCACAACGTCACCGTGGGCGGCGATTTCCGCAGACAGGAGTACAACGACTTCTACCAACAGGATCCCCGCG
>CAYUJM010000073.1:0-19988 GCA_964445025.1 uncultured Occallatibacter sp.
CGCGACCTCTGCCGTGACAGGGCAGCGCTCTAACCAACTGAGCTACGTCCCCACTGTTACACCTGCAAAGCTCAAACCGTGGCCGCCAGAATTAACAACGAAATCTGTGGCCGTGTCTGATGCTCAGGCTTGCCGTTTCATCCACTCGCCGGCCCGGGCGGGCAACAGCGGAAACAGTTGCAACGACATGTTTGAGTGTATCAGAAACATGCGCGTTCCGGGGTGCGCCGCGGGGCGAGTCGTTGCCGATTTTTCCACCGCAGCAACTGCCCGGCCCGCGTCGTCCTGAACCCTTCCCGCAATCGCAAGAAACTATGCGGACCACGCCGCGCGATTCCCTCGCCCAGTGGATGTGTAGCCCATGTCGGCGGAGATTCCGCGTACGCACTGCAGCAGCTGATTGGCAATGGAAGGCAATTTCTGCGCGGTCACCCGAAACGACGGGCCGGAGATGCTTACCGCCGCGACAGGAAGCCGCTGCGCGTCGAGAAGCGGCACGGCAATGCAGCGCAATCCTTCTTCGAACTCCTCGTCATCCACGGCGTAGCCGCGGCGGCGGGTCTTTTCCATCTCCGCGCGCAAAGCTTCCGCGTTGGCGATAGTGCGATGCGTGAAGCGCTCGAAGCGGGTGCGGCGCACCACTTCGTTGGCGCGATCCTCCGGCAGGAAAGCGAGAATCGCCTTCCCTACCGAAGTGCAGTGCACCGGGTTGCTCGCCCCTACGCGCGTGATCATGCGAACGGAACGGGCAGGCTCAATCTTGTCGATGTAAATCACCCGCGCCGCTTCCAGAACGCACAGGTGCGCTGTCTCCTCGGTCTCGGCCACCAGGCGGCGCAGATGCGGCTGGGCGCGGTCGCGAAGATCGTACTGCTCGATGGCGCGATTGCCGAAGTCGAACAACCGCAGCCCCAGGCGGAACTTTCCCGTCGAAGTGCGCTCCACCATGCGGTGCCGCTCCAGGACCATCAGAAAACGGTGAGCCGTGCTCTTGTGCAGTTGAAGAGAAGACGCAACCTGCGCCAAGCCAAGGGGCGTCTCGCTCTCGCCCAGTAAATCCAGCACGGCAAAGGCCCGGTCCAGGGCCTGAACTTTGTAGGTGCCCTGTGGAGCAGTGTCTCGCATTGTGGTCCCCCATGTCGCCAAGTGGTGACGATACCAGTCTGCTGGCTTTGGTCTTCCGTGTCAAGTACTGAGACGTAATTTCTTCCGGTGAGACTGCCATCTCATCAGACAAAAGGCCACATCCCTGGGCCGGAGCCCGAAATCTGGCTGTGCTTCGCGATTAAAAAGGTTGAAAAGCTGGAACTTGATGGGCTCCAAGCGATTGATCGGGCCCGGCGCCACGCCTACGCCTCCACTACATCTCCTTCGCCCGGCGCGAGAAACAGGTTCGCTTCCAGCCCGTGCTGGCGGGTGTACAGGTCAAAGTAGCGGCCGCCCATCGCGAACAGCTCCGCGTGGTTGCCGCGCTCCACGATTCTTCCCTGCTCCACCACCAGAATCTGCTCGGCGCGGCGGATGGTCGACAGCCGGTGCGCGATAACAAACGTCGTGCGCCCCTCCATCAGCCGGCTCAACCCCGCCTGGATCATGGCCTCCGACTCGGAGTCCAGCGAGCTTGTGGCTTCATCCAGAATCAGGATGCGCGGTTCGGCCAACAGCGCGCGAGCGATAGAAAGCCGCTGCCGCTGGCCGCCGGAGAGCTTCACGCCGCGCTCGCCCACAACCGTGTCGTAGGCGTCGGGAAACTTCTCGGCAAATTCGTCCACGCGCGCCGTGCGGCATGCGAACAGAAACTGCCCCTCGGTAGCATCGGGCCGCGAAAACAGGATGTTCTCCCGAATGGTGCCGTCGAAGAGGAACGAGTCCTGCAGCACCACGCCCAATTGCGAGCGGTAGGTGTTCAGGTCTACGTGCGCCAGGTCCACATGATCCACCAGCACGCGGCCTTCGGTGGGAGAGTGGAAGGCACAGATGAGGCTGATGATGGTCGACTTGCCCGACCCCGACGACCCCACCAGCGCGGTCACCGTGCCTGGCTCGGCGAGGAAGCTGATTCCGTGCAACACGGGCTTCTCCGGCTCGTAGGCAAACTTCACATCCTCAAAGCGAACCGTGCCCTGGATCGGCGGCATCTTCAGTGTGCGGCCGGGAGACTGGTTTTCCTCGAGCTCGCTCATGATCTCATTGGTGCGATCGAGGCCTGCAAACGCCTCGGTCAACTGTGTACCGATATTCACGATCTGAAAGACCGGCGCAACCATGAAGGCGAGAAACATGTTGTATTGGAAATATGTGCCAACGGTCCACGTATTGGCCAGCACACGATGGCCGCCCAGCCACATCACCAGGGACGAAACCAGCCCCAGCACAGTCGTTGACGCCGCACCCATGGCGCTGGTCATGGTCAGCGACTTCATCACGTTGTTCAGCAGGCGGTCTACTCCGGCGGAAAAGACGCTGGCCTCGCGCTCCTCGGCGTGGTAGCCCTTGATCACACGCACGCCGCCCAGCGACTCCGTCAGCCGTCCCGTGACCTCGGCGTTGATTTTGCCCCGTTCGCGGAAGATGGGCCGGATGGTCTTGAACGCGTACTGCAAAAGAAAGACAAACGCACCCAGTACGGTGAACACCGTAAGCGTGACTTGCACGCTCAAATGCAGCAGATAAAGGAACGACAGCACAGCGGTCAACATGCCGCCGACAAACTCCACCAAACCCGTGCCCACCAGGTTGCGCACGCCTTCAACGTCCGTCATGATGCGGGCAACCAGCGTACCGGTGCGGTTTTCATCGTAATAGGAGACGGAGAGCAGTCCCACGTGCCGCTGCACCTGGCGGCGCATTTCGGCAATCAGCCGCTGCCCGGCCTTCGAGAGCAGTTGCGTCAGCGAAAACGAAGTAATGGCCTGAACCACCATCGCTCCAAACACCAGCGCGATAATCGACGGCAGCCACTCCGGATGGCCGCGCTGCGGAGACAGGACCTTGTCCAGCAGAGGCTTTGAGGTAAAGGGCAACACCAGGCCGGCCACGCGATTGATGACCATCAACCCCAGGCCGCCAAGCAGCAGCCACTTCCGTGGCTTGACCAGCCCCCACACCTGCGGCCAGATCTTCTTCAGGCTCGGCTTGCGCTTGGGCAGCTCCGCCTGCGCCGCGCGCGCACTGGCCGGGCGCGACGAACGCTCGGCGCGCATGCCCAACCCACCCCGCATGGTGCCCAAGCGCTACACCTTGCCCGAGCGGCGGGCAGCGATAAATGAGCGGACGCACAGCACCACGTAAATCAGCAGCAGCACGTCGAGCGTGACCTTCGAGGCCAGTGCAATCTGGTCCGGCTCCAGGCCGGCAGACTTGGCATGGACGTATCCGCGGATGGCCTCGACCGTCCCGCCCAGAAATCCGAGCAGGCCAATGGTCACATTAATATGCATGAACAGCTTGCGCCGCCCCTCGTTGGGGCTGATTGCCAGAAATCCGAATACGCCCAAAGCCAGGCCGATCCACGCGGGAATCAGCGCCGTCGGATGCGCGCTGCCTGTGCCCAGGAAGCCAATCAGTCCCAGCGCGACGAGCAGAACGGCAAAAACCAGTGTTAACTTCGCCAAGCAATACCTCTCTTAGAACCACTCCAAGAACAGCATTTCGTCAACCTTCCACCCGCCAAACACCCACCGTGCCCCGTCCATTCGCGTTCTTTTGCGAAAGGGCGGGAAACCTCGAACCCCAGACCGCCTTCTTGGGAATCAGTCTTTCGGAAACATTCTCACAACCCATCGCAAGGATAACAGTTGGTAGGATGCACGGCAGCCCGGCATTGATGCAAAACAGGGCAATCGCACGAACGAGTTCCATTGAAAGAACCGGTCCCTCTTCCTGCCCAAATCCGTCAGATGCCCCGGATCCCCCCGGAGGGAGGAGGCGAATATAGCCCAGGATGGAGTCCGCCGCGGCGGACGTGAATCCCGGGAAAACGTCCCGATTGAAAGCGCCAGCCCCGTAGGGGCGAAATGAATCCTCGCCAAACTTCACCGGGGTTTACAGGCTCCGGAGAAACTAACTCGCGCGGTAGGCCGGGGATTGATCTCCGGCACAAGTCGAATGGAATCGACGAGGGCTTCAGCCCCTGAGGGAATGCCTTCGCATCCGAGCGAACTGAATCAAAGCTTCTTTTCACCCGCCTGATGAGCGCTCTGGCCCGTTAGCACCAACCAAGCACCATACTCAGACAGATCGGGGAACCTTGGCCAATTTCAGAGGGGTAATTCGCGTGTGATTGGCGGCGAAACAATCACAGGGAGCCGGGTGCCCCAGGTTTCGATTCTGAGACCTGGGATCGCCGGGTGCCCCATCCTTCCGCAGCCTCATCGCGGAAGGATGGGAAGGAACGGTCCTACACCGCAAGAACCCCTACCGCTGAATGCGTGCCGATCCTCCCTGCGCAAATGCCCTTACCTGGTCGACGGTGGCCATGGTGGTATCACCGGGGAAGGTGGTCAGCAGAGCGCCGTGCGCCCAGCCCAGTTTCACTGCCTCTTGCGGCGTCTCCCCGCTCAGCAACCCATAGATAAACCCGGCAGCAAATCCGTCGCCGCCGCCCACGCGGTCGAGCACGTCCAGCTCCGCCGTCGGCGCGGCATAGGTCCGGCCGTCGATCCACGCCACCGCGCTCCAGCTATGCCGGTTGGTCGAGTGCACCTCCCGCAGCGTCGTCGCCACGGCCTTCACATGCTTGTGCTTGTCGACCACCTGGTCGATCATGGCCAGGAACACGCTCGGGTCGAGCTTCGATTTTGCGGCCAGCTCCGGACCGGGAATCCCCAGCCCCTTCTGCAGATCCTCTTCGTTTCCAACCAGCACGTCCACGTTCTCAACAATCGCCGCTATCGTTTCGACCGCGCGCTCGTTGCCGCCGTGGATCTTCCACAGCTTCTCGCGAAAGTTCAGATCGAACGAAGTGACCGCCCCCGCGGCCTTGGCTTCGCGCATCATCTCGGCCGCCAGTGGAGCGGTGGTGGGCGAGAGCGCCGCGAAGATCCCTCCGCAATGCACCCACTTCACTCCCCCGGCAAAGATCGCCTTCCAGTCAAAGTCTCCCGGCTTCAGACGCGCCGCCGCCTCGTTGGCGCGGTTATAAAACACGACAGGCCCGCGCACCCCGTAGCCGCGGTCGCTGTAAACCGTGGCCATGTTGGGCCCGGTGACGCCGTCATGCTTGAAGTGTTTGTAGATGCCTTTGACACCCATGGCGCGGACGCTCTCGGCAATCAGGTCGCCGATGGGATAGTCCGCCATGGCCGACACAACGGCCGTGCGCATGCCGAAACAGTCTGCCAGATTGGCCGCAACGTTGAACTCGCCCCCACTGACATGAATCTGGCACTCCGTCGCTTTGCGGAAAGGAATGATCCCAGGATCGAGCCGGTGCACCAGCGCGCCCAGCGAAAGAAAATCCAGTTCAGCCTCGTTGCGTATCTTCAATCCACTCGTCATCGGTCTCTCCTGGCCATTCGATAAAACAGCGCGCCCCAATTAAGTTCGAAGCTCGCACTATTTCCACGAGAAGCATACTCCACTCAGCCCTTCCCTGCAACAGTTTCTTTCACATCCGCCGCAACCTGCTCCGCAGTCCACTCATTGCCGGGATAGAACTTCACCACTCTTCCGTCCGGTCCGATGAGCGTGGTCGACAGCGTGTGAGTGATGGTGTCGTCCGCACCGCTGCTGATGCCAACATCGAAAAACTGCGCCATCTCTTTCAGCACCGGCTTGTCCGGGACCGCAAAATCCCAATGCGCAAAAGCGCCCGCGGCGCCGCTGCCGATGTACTGTTCGCCATACGCACGCAGCCGTTCCGGCGTATCGTGCTCCGGGTCGAAGCTGACACTGAGCAGGTGTGTCTTCGCATAGATGCCGGGGGTCGCCGCAAGTTCCTTGTTGACCTGGGCGAAGTTCCGCGTCACGCGCGGACAGAAGTCCGGGCGTGGGCAGCGCGTGTAGATGAAGGTCACCAGCAGCGCCTTGCCTTTGAACTGCGCCAGCCGAATCGGCTTGCCATCCTGGTTGCGCAGCTTGAAGTCCGGCACCGCATCCCCCTGTGTCGGTACGTGGTAAGAGACAGTCGGGCGGTAATCCGGCTTGCCCTGCGCCACCACCACGATGTGGTCGAGCAACACATCGGCATCGGGGTCCTGTGACACCAGCACGTCTGCGGTGATCATGTCTCCGGGATGCAGCTCGCTCAGGATGCTCGCATCCTTGAGCTTGTAGGGCATGGTCATGGCGTCCATGAAGCCCGGAATGGCCTCATGGTTCAGAGTTACCTCGCCTGAAGCGGAGTTAGTCGCGACAACTTTGCCACGCAGTTTGTAAGTCTTGAAATTCTGGGCGGAGGAAGCTGCGGGCTCGTTTTTCCGGCTGGAGTGGCATCCGGCCAGCGCAATAGTCACAAGCAGAATACAGCCAAGCAATCGACGCATCACAGTGTAAGTTTACAGCCGCAAAGCACCCCGCGTTTGTCCGGCGATGCCGGTCCGTGCCATTCGACTTCCGGGGGATTTCCAGATCCTTTCTCCAGAATGGCACTCCCCCCGCCTGACAGCGTATAACGCTGGAATGGGACCCTCGGCAGCAGTTGAGATAGACGCGTGGCTGCGCCAGGGTGGTCTTGTCGTCACCGCCAGTGAGCGAGCTGCCCGCGCCCTCGCATCTGCCTTCCATCGCGCTCGCCAGGCCGAAGGCCTTAAAGCTTGGAACGCGCCCAGCATCCTCGATTGGAACAGCTTCGTTCGCAATGCCTGGGCCGGGCACTCTCTCGATGGCCGTCTTCTCCTCAACTCGACCCAGGAGCAATCTCTCTGGGCCGGTATTGCGGCTGCCGACGGCCGCCTGGCTACACTTCTCGAACGCCCGCGCTACCGGCTCGCCGATCTGGCTATGCAGGGCCACGAACTGCTCTGCTCGCACGCGCCCGGACTACTGCGTCCGCAGGCACGTGCGGGTTGGCAAAACGATGCAGCCGCATTCAGCCGCTGGCTCGCCGCCTTTGACGAGATTTGCCGCGCCGGCGACCTGTTGAGCCCGGTACGCCTGCCGCTCGAGTTACTCCAACTGCTGCAAATCCGCGAGCGCGGCTCTGGCGAGCGGGAACGCCAACCCTTGCTGCTCGCCGGCTTTGACCGGCTCCTCCCCATTCAACAAGCTGTATTCGGCGCGTGGGGCAAATGGAAGGAAGCCGTGCCTGGCGAGGCGGCCAGCCGGGTGCGTTTTTACGAAGCCTCCGACGACCAGGCCGAACTGGCGGCCTGCGCCCGGTGGAGCAGCCGCCAGCTTGCGGCCAACCCTCGCTCCCGCATCCTTGTTATCGCCCAAAACATCTCCGCCTCCCGAGGCCAGATCGAACGCGCGTTTCTCGCCAATACCGGGACGTCAAACTCCCCTCTCTTCGAGTTCTCTCTGGGAATCCCGCTCAGCCAGGTCGCGCTCGCACGGGCCGCGCACATGCTGCTTCGCTGGCTCTCCGGGCCGCTTGTCGAGCACGAGCTCGACTGGCTCTTTTCCACTGGCTATGCCGCCGCCAGCCCGCAGGAATCCGCGGCGCTGCAAGCCCGCATGCGCGCCATCCGCAGGCGAAATTTGGAGCAGCCGGAGTGGACTCTCGAAGCCCTTCTTGCTCCATTCCCCGGACAAAGGCAAGGCAGTTCCCTGGCCGCACCGTGGGTCGACCGCGTCACCCAGGCTCAACGCCGTCTCAACGACCTCGCACGCCGTCCGCAAAGCCCGTTGGAATGGGCCGAGCTCGTTCCCCAATTGCTCGAATCCCTCCACTTTGCCGGCTCCGAGACTCTCTCCAGCGCCGAGTTCCAAGCTCTCCGCCGCTGGCATCAAGCGCTGGAGACCGTTGGCTCCCTCGGATTCGACGGACGGCGCGTGGAGTGGAAGGAGTTCCTCTCCATTCTCGCCCGCACCCTGGAGGAGACCCTCTTTACGCCCGAATCCCACGAAGCGCCCATCCAGATCGCCGGCCCGGCCGAGTCTGCCGGCCTCACTGCCGACGCCGTATGGTTCCTGGGCGCAACTGAGGACGCCTGGCCTTCAAATGGCGCAACCCATCCACTGCTTCCGCCTGAGGTGCAGCGCGAATCTCGCATGCCCCACTCGGGCGCACAGCTCGATTGGGACCTGGCCCAGGCCATCACCACTCGCCTGCTTGGCTCCGCCGGGGAAGTCCACTTCAGCTATGCGCGGCAGATCGAAGGCGTCGAGTCCCGCCCCTCGCGCCTGATCGCGCAGGTTGCCGGACCTCCGCAACCGCTGCCCGCGGAGTTCGCTCCGGCTGACATCCCTGACCCACGGACCATCCTCGTCGAGGACTTCAGCCGCATTCCCCACGCGCCCGGCATCGTCTCCGGTGGCGCCAGCGTACTCACCTCCCAATCACAGTGTCCTTTCCAAGCCTTCGCCAGCGCCCGCCTTGGCGCGCAAGGCTGGGAGCCGGCGCGGGCCGCGCTCACCCCATCGCAGCGCGGCAAGCTGCTCCATGCTGTTCTCCACGCCGTCTGGGCGGGGCCGCCGCACGGCATTCGCAGCCATGCCGAGCTCATGAAGCTGGCCGATGCGGATTCCTTCGTGAAAACTCACGTCGAGCGCGCCTTCCAGGCAGAAGTGAATCCGGCCGTGCGCGAACGCATGCCAGCGCGGTATCTCGAGTTGGAGCAGCAGCGCCTCACGCGCCTGGTGACGGCCTGGCTGGAGTTTGAATCCGTTCGAATGCCTTTCGAAGTACTCGAAACCGAGGCCGAGCGCACCATCTCTCTTGCTGGACTCACCTTCAAACTGCGCCTCGACCGCATTGACCGCCTCAACGACGACACGGTGCTGGTCATCGACTACAAGTCCGGCGACGTGTCGCCAAAGTCCTGGGAGCCGCCGCGCCCTGAAGACGTCCAACTGCCGCTCTATGCCGGTTTCGCGCTCGATGACGATCAGGAGCTTGGCGGCCTAGTCTTCGCCAAGCTGCGTCCCGGCGACCTTGCCTTTACCGGCTGCGTGGCAGCACCTTCCGCCACACTGTTTGCGGGGCTCAAACCCAACAGCTCCCTGGCAAAGAGCGCGCTCACGGCCGAGCAACTTCTCGATTGGAAGGAAACGATCGAGCAACTGGCTCGGGACTTCCTTGCCGGCCGCGCCGAAGTCGACCCGCGCGATGCGCCCAAGACCTGCGAGCGCTGTGGCCTTCAGACTCTCTGCCGCATTCAGGAACGACAGATCTCCGTCGATGACGGGGACAGCTCGGAAGACGAGGAGAGAGATAATGAGTAATCCCCTCCCTCCAACTCCGCCGCCCGATCAGCTTCAGCGCGAGCAGGCGCTCGACCCCGCGCGCTCGATCCTCGTCCAGGCTCCGGCCGGCTCTGGCAAGACCGACCTGCTAACCCGCCGCTTCCTTCGCCTGCTCTCCCAGGTGGACGAGCCAGGCCAGATCGTCGCCATCACGTTCACCATCGCCGCAGCCACAGAGATGCGCCACCGCATCCTAACGGAATTGGAAAGGGCTGCGGCGGAAGGTCCGTCAGCAGCGCAGGACGACGAGTTTGCCATGTCCACGCTGGCGCGCCAGGCACTCGACCGCTCCAATGCTCTCGGCTGGAGGCTCCTCGACCTGCCCGCCCAGTTGCGCATCTCCACCATCGACTCGTTCTGCCGCGACCTGGCATTGCAGCAACCGCTTCTGTCCGGATTCGGAGGCGGGTTGGCCATCGCCGAGCAGCCCGGCGACCTCTACCGCCGCGCTGCCCGCCACACCTTGGAGCAGTTAGGCAAATCCAGCAACCAAACGCTGAGTGCAGCCATCGAGGATCTCTTAAAGTGGCGTGACAATAATTGGCAGGAACTCGAAGACCTGTTCGTAGATATGCTCTCCAAGCGCGACCGCTGGATGCAGGACTTTGTGCTCAGCCACGACCCCGACTGGGAATCTCTGCGGCGGCGTCTGGAACGCCCATTTGCCAATGCCGTTCGCAATGCGCTTGACCAGGTTAGCCTGCTGCTGGAGCAGGTCCCTGGTGCGCGCGAGGAGGCTCTCGAGTTGGCCCGCTTCGCCTGTTCCCAGACGGGAGGCCAGAAGCATCGCGAACTTGCGGAGTTGGTAGCGTTCCCCAACAGGCCGTTCACTGGATCCGAAGAACTGGAAGAGGCGCACCAGGCGATGCTCTGCCTGGCGAACCTGGTCCTTACGCTCGGCGGCACTTTCCGGAAGACCGTGGACAAAAATCTCGGATTTCCGGCCGACCGCAAGGCGGAGAAAACGCGGATTCTTGCCCTGATCGCAAATCTCTCCGCCATCCCCGAGTTCGAATCCAACCTGGCCGCAATTTGCGGCTTGCCGCCCGCGCGCTATACCGAGGACGACTGGCTGATCGTGCGCGCCTGCTTCACCCTCCTGCGCGATGCCGCCGCCCAGCTCAAGGTGGTCTTCGCTGAAGCCGCGGCCGTCGATTTCATCGAAGTAGCGCAGATCGCCGAAAGCGTGCTCCAATCCGACGACGGATTTCCCACCGACGCTGCGCTCGCGGTCGCCGACGGCATCCATCACCTGCTCGTCGACGAATTCCAGGACACCAGCCGCCGCCAGCACCAGTTGCTCGCAGGCCTCATCGCCGCCTGGCCCGACCGCGCCGGCCGCACGCTGTTTGCCGTTGGCGACCCCATGCAATCCATCTACTTCTTCCGCGATGCCGACGCCGAGCTGTTTGCCCGCGTCAAGGAAATCGGCCTTGAGATTCCGAATGCCGATGCGCTTACGCTTGACTTCGTTCCGCTCTCCGCGAACTTCCGCACCACACCGCCACTGGTCGACCGTCTCAACGTCGTCTTTGAGAGAGTCTTTGCGGCTGACGACGGCAGCGGAGTCACCTTTTCGCCGGCCAATCCCGCGCGCGAGGTTCAGGAAGATCCTTCGCCGAAATTCGAGCTGCACATTAACTTTGCGCCACAAACGGCTCGTATCTCAGACGTTAGTCTTCAGAGCGGCGTGCAAGAAGAAGACCTCCAGGCTGAACAGACCAGGCAGATGATCAAACTCATCCGGAAGCATGTGGCTGCCATGGAAGAGGCCCGCGCAGCCGGGAGGAAATACCGCGTTGGCGTGCTTGCCCGTACCCGCAGCACCCTCGCCCCCATCGCCCAGGCCCTCCATCAGGCCGAGATCCCCTTCCGCGCTGTCGATCTGGAAAAGCTTGCTGCCCGTCCCGAAGTTCTCGACGCTCTCGCGCTGGCCCGGGCGCTGCTGAATCCGGAAGATCGCGTAGCCTGGCTGGGCGTTCTCCGCGCGCCCTGGTGCGGGCTCACTCTTGACGATCTGCACATCCTGACCAGCGCCAACGATCCAGCTCTGCTCGCGCGCCCCGTCCCGGAACTGCTCATCGAGCGCCTGTTGCTCCTCAGCGAAGCCGGACGCTGCGCCGCCCAGCGTGTAATCTCCGCCATGAACTCAGCGTCTGCAATTCGCGCCGGCCTGCCGACAGCGTCCCTGGGAACCTGGCTCGAACAGGTCTGGCTCAGCCTGGGCGGAGCAGACTGCTGCGACCGCACAGCCCGCGCCAACCTTGACCTCCTGTGGAACTGCCTCGACCGTCTGCCGGCCGGCGAGCAGGACCTGCTGGGACCGGCGCTCAATGCGGCGTTGAACAAGCTCACCGCCCTGCCCGACCCCGCGACCTCCAGCGACTGCGGCGTGCAGTTGATGACCATCCACAAATCCAAGGGGCTTGAATTTGAAGTAGTGATCGTGCCCGACCTTCAAGCCAAAACGGTAGTGAGCAGCCGCAAGCTGCTCTCCTGGCTGGAACGCGGGATCCGGCCTAACGAAGTCTCCATAGTCGAAGACACCGGCGAGATCACGGAATTTCTCATTGCTCCGCTCCAATCTAAGGGCGCAGATTCCGGCAAATCCAAAGCATGGGTCGATCGCGTCTATCGCGAGCGCGAATCCCAGGAGATGCGCCGGATTCTTTATGTCGCGGCCACCCGCGCCCGCGAGGAGCTGCACCTGTTCGCGCGCCCAGCTTATAGAGTGGAGGCCAACGGCGAATTTACGTTGCAGAATCCCTCGGCTGGACTGCTACTCAAGGCATGGCCTGCTCTGGAAAAAGAACTCAGCGCCCGATTCGAGGAGTGGAGACTGACCCGCTCCGCCGGCGCCCAGGATCAGAAAACAGCCGAGGAGACCGAGATAGCATCGATCGCCGCAGCCGCAAACACCGTCCTCGCCATGCCGGGAGCAGCTATCCAACCCGCGAAGCCAACACTGCTTCGCCGCCTGCCGTTGGACTATCGCTCAACACTGGGTGCCCCATCCTTTCCGCAGCCCTTCGCGGAAAGGATGGGAGAGCACGAACCTCAACCCGCGATCTTCTCGTCGACGGCCAACTCCTCCAGGCTGTACACCCGCCACGAAGGCGGACTGCTCTCCCGTGCTCTCGGAACCGCTGTCCATACGCTCCTTGAAGAGCTGAGCCGCCTGCGCACAGCAAATGATTTGCAGTCTGCCCACGCCGCGCTGCAGCAACATGAGGCCCGAATCGTCGCCCAGGTTCGCGCAGCGGGAATCGCGATGCCGCAAGCCGCGCGGATCGCAGCCGAAGCGCTCCAGCATGCGCTCAATGCCTACCAGGACCCCATCGGTCAATGGATTCTCTCGCCCCACATGGAGGCTGCCAGCGAGGTTAGCTGGTCGGGCGTGGTAGCCGGCGCCCTCACCAACGTGCGCGTCGACCGTGTCTTCCGCGCCGGGCTCGTTCCTCAGTCCAAGGGCCAGGAAGCGTGGTGGATTGTCGACTACAAAACAGCCCACGCCGATAACCTCGACCCCGCCATGGCGTTGCCGCAGTTGCGCCCGCTCTTCGCGCCCCAGCTCGAGGCCTATGCGCGGCTCCTGCGCAATCTGCACGGCGCAGACGCAGTGATTCGTGCAGGTCTCTATTATCCGCGCATGCTGCTGCTCGACTGGTGGGAGTTATAGCGACGAAGGGACGACACCCAGGCCGATGGACCGCATCAGTTCCAGCGCGTTGCTGGTCTTCACCACTCCGGGCTTCAGCCTGTAGTCGAAAATCAACTGGCCGTCTTCGAAGTGGTCCTCGAAGTGGCAGTTTGCCGCTCGGTCTCCCAGCGTGTCCGGAATCTCCGTCAACGCCAGATCGTGCGTGCTCACCATGCCGATGGCGCTGCGTTCCACCAGGCTGCGCGCAATGAACTCGCTGCCTGCGAGCCGGTCGTGCGAATTGGTGCCGGAAAGCAGCTCGTCCAGCAGAAACAGCACCGGAACCGGTCCCTTGGCCAGATCGAAGATCAGCTTGATGCGGTGAATCTCCGCGTAGAAGCGCGAGACGCCGCCCGAAAGCGAATCCAGCACGCAGATCGACGCCGCAACCGTGAGCGGCGAAAGCCTGAGCCGTGCTGCGCGCACCGGAGCACCGCATTGTGCCAGCACGGCATTCACACCAATGCTGCGAATGAACGTGCTCTTGCCCGCCATGTTTGGGCCGCTCAGAATGAGCAGTTGCAGTCCGTCGCCAAGCTTGAGATCGTTGGGCACCGCCTTGCTGATGGGCAGCAGCGGGTGCGCCATACTCTCCGCGATGAAGACAGGCCCAGCATCGGAAAACTCCGGCATCGTGTCCTGCGGGTGCTCGTACGCATAGCCGGCCAGCGCAGTCAGGGCTTCGAACTCGCCCACCGCCTTGAGCCAGCCGCGGATAGCCGGGCCAAACTCCTGCTGCCAGCCCTCTGCAACAAACACTAGTTGTGTGCTCCAGAATGTGACCAGATCGAGCGGACGCAGAAACAGGCTGTGCCGCGAACGCAGATATTCCACAATCCTCGCCAGCTTCCGGATGGCCGCGGAAGGCGCAAGGCCATCCCTCTCGAGCGCAGCTTGCAGCCCGTGCAATCTGGGCGCGTGAAACTGTTCCCGCTCCAGCAGACCAAGCACGCCGGCCAGCAACTCGAGGTCGTCGGTCGCGTGCTCCAATGCGCCGGCCGCCGCATTCATGCGCTTATGCAGCCGGTGCGCCCAGGCCACATTCAGGATCGTCATGGCTGCGGCAACATCGCCCAGGCCCCACACCGCCCAGACCACCAGGCTGAGAATCCACGCCACCGCAAGCGCACGGGTGACGACCCGCGTCGACCGTGCCGCAAATATGGGCTGACGTTCTCCCCACGCGGCAAGCGCCTCCGGGTGCACGCCCGAGCGGACCGATTCGCCCTGAGAAAACAATTGGGCCCGGAATTCGACACGGTCCTGCAACTCGCGTACTGCCTGCTGCCGCGCGCGAATCTCATCCACCGGCGCGGCGGCCAGCAGCCAACGGGCCAGCGTTTCTTCGCCTGCCCTGGTACGTGCCGTGCACAACAGCTCGAACAGCGATCCAGCGCCAAACAGGTCCAGATCGCGCGCATAGGGATGCAGCGGGTCGAGAAACCGCTCTCCGCTCTCGCCACTTCCCGCCCAGCGATCCTCGATCCTGGCCAGTCCGCGCTCAAAGAAGCCGATCTCCCGCGCGCGGATGCGAAGCCTGCGAATCTGCTTCTCCTGCAACACGGCCAGCACCATGAAGACGATGATGGGCGCCGCCAGGAACTCAAGAGCCTTCAGGTAGTGAAGAAACAGGACTGCGCAAATCAGCGTTAGCGCGGCCACAGCGAGCTTCGAATATCCAAGTTGCCTCTCGCGCCGTTTTTCCGCCGCCTGCAGCCGGTTCAATTCGGCCAGTCGCCGCCTGTACACCTCGACGGGTGCGTTATCGATTGGTCGATTGTTGCCCTTGTTCGCTTCGTCTTCCGCCATCCAGCGCTCCGCTGTCAACCATCCAGACTACAGCGTCAGCGGCAAAATGGTGTCCACGGGACCAGGCTCGTCGTGATCGCTGGGCAAGCGCCCGTCAATCCAGTTGGGGCAGTATAGTCCTCACCCCTGGGGCTGCGGATCGGGCGCGGTTTTCAGGCTCTTGTGGTGACGAACGTCCGCTCCCTGCACCCAGAAGATGACATCCTCTGCGATGTTGGTCGCGTGGTCCGCAACCCGTTCCAGGCTGCGGCTGATCATCAGTGCATTCAGCGCCTGCGGAGCCAGGTGGCTTTGCTCTTCCATCACCTTGGTCAGGGACTTGTAGGCCGCGCGATTCATGGCATCCACGGCATCGTCCATCGTCAAGACAGTTCGCGCCATGTCGGCGTCCGCCTCAATGAATGCCTGCAGGCTCTTGCGCACCATGTCGGCGGCCAGCGAAGCCATGCGGGGAATATCCACAGGCAGATCGACCACCGCCATCTGATCCATGCTGCGCACGCGGTCGCTGATGCTCTTGGCTGCATCGCCCACGCGCTCCAGATCGGCGTTGATCTTGATCACGCTGAGGATGAAACGCAGGTCGATGGCCATGGGCTGCTCCATGGCAAGCAGGTCGAGCGCTGCCTGGTCGATGTCGCGCTCCAGCCGATTGATGGCGATCTCACTGCGGCTGACCAGGTCGCAGATGGAGAGGTCGCGCACACGATAGGCCTCGATGGCGCGTTGGATCGACTGTTCGGCAAGCCCAGCCATCACCAGCAGGTTCTCTTTCAATTCATCCAGATTTTGTTGAAAGCGAATGCGGGTCATCCGAACCTGCCTGTGATGTAGTCTTCTGTGCGCTTATCGCTGGGGTTGGTAAAGATCTTGTGCGTGGAGTCGAACTCCACCATGCGCCCATTCAGGAAGAAACCGGTCTTCTCCGCCACGCGAGCGGCCTGCTGCATGTTGTGCGTCACAATCACAATAGTGTACTGCGATTTGAGCTGGAAAATCAGGTCTTCGATCTTTGATGTTGAAACGGGGTCGAGCGCCGATGCCGGCTCGTCCATCAGGAGTACTTCAGGGTCCACGGCAAGCGCGCGGGCAATGCACAAACGCTGCTGCTGGCCGCCTGACAGGCTGGCTCCCGACTTCTTCTTCAGGTCGTCCTTCACCTCGTCCCAAAGGGCCGAATTCTTCAGCGATCGTTCTACGATCTCGGCCAGCGCATGGCGGTTGTTATATCCGTTCAGCTTCAGGCCCGCCGCAACGTTGTCGAAGATCGACATGGTCGGAAACGGATTGGGCCGCTGGAAGACCATCCCCACACGCCGCCTGATCTCCACCGGCTTGGCGTCCTTGTAGATGTCCAGATCGCCAATCCGCACGGTCCCGGTCACGCGCGCAATCGGGTTCGTTTCGTGCATCCGGTTCAGGCAGCGCACAAATGTGCTCTTGCCGCAACCCGAAGGACCAATCAGGGCAGTGGCATGGTTGGCCGGGATGTTCAGATTAATGTCCTGCAGCGTGTGATTGGCCCCGTACCACGCGTTCAGGTTCGTTACCTCGATGCCAACGCCCACTTAGCTTGCTCCCTTCAAAACGCCGCGGCTGGTCACATACCGCACCAGAGAAACCGCAACCACAATCAAAGCAATCAGCACCAGGGCCCCCGCCCACGCCAGCCTGTGCTGATCGTCGTAGGGCGAGGTTGCATAAATCCAGATCTGCAACGGAAGCGCTTCAATGGGCCGGCCGAGGCTGGTGCTCCAGAATGAATTGCCCAACGCGGTAAAGATCAGCGGCGCTGTCTCGCCGGCCACACGGGCAAAGGCAAGCATGCATCCGGTGATAATGCCTGGCGACGCCGTCTTCACGGTGATCGAAAGCACCGACCGCCAGTTGGGAACACCCAGTCCCAGCGCCGCCTCCCGCACTGCGTGCGGCACCATCAGCAGCATCTCTTCGGTTGTGCGGCACACGGTCGGGATCATCATGATCCCCAGCGCCACCCCGCCCGAGAAGGCCGAGAAGTGGCCGGAAAATGGGATGAACACGCTATGCGTCCTCACAATCAGGCCGTAGACGCCGACGCCCATCACGATCGAGGGAACGCCGTTGAGAACGTCCGCGGTAAAGCGCACAGCTGTGGCGAGCCTGGTTCCACGCCCGAATTCGGCCAGATAGATACCGCCGGCAATGCCCATGGGTACGCCGATAGCAGAGGCAATCGCCAGAACAATGGCTGAGCCGACAATCGCATTAGCCATTCCACCGCCCGTCTCGCCCTCCGGCTTGGGAATCTGGGTGAAAAAGTCGAGATTGACCGAGCTGGCGCCTTTATAGAGCAGATATCCGAAGATAATCACCAGCGGAGCAATCACCAGCACCGTCGACAGGATCGCCAAGCCGGTGACCGCGCCATCGGTGAGCGCCCTGATCCTGGATCGAACTCGATTTGCTCTCACTTGCACTCTCAGATACCTCAACTCACTCGTCAATTAGCCTGCGCGGGCGTTCCCCGCGTAACGGCCCATACCAGGAACTGGGCCAGCGCATTCACAACAATGGTCACCAGGAAAAGCGCCAGCCCGATCTCGGTCAGGGCGCTCAGATGCATATCGCTCACTGCTTCCGAGTACTGGTTCGCGATCACCGACGCCATCGTGTTCCCATTCGACAGCAGCGAGCGATGAATATCCGTGCTGTTGCCGATCACCATGGTCACCGCCATGGTCTCTCCCAATGCGCGTCCAAGACCAAGAATGATCGCGCCCACAATGCCGATGCGCGCGTTGCGCAGAACGCCCATGCGAATCATCTCCCAGCGCGTCGCGCCCAGCGCCAGCACGGCCTCGCGCTGCGAGTGCGGCACTGCGCTCATTACCTCACGCGTCAACGAAGAGATGATAGGCAGGATCATGATGGCCAGGATCACGCCGGAAGTAAGAAAGCCCAGCCCCGTGGGATTGTCGTCGCTGAACAGCCCCGTCCAGCCCAGCCACCGGATCAGGGGAGGGTTCACATGCTCGCGCATCAGCGGCACCAGCACGAACACTGCCCACAGCCCATAGATCACGCTGGGAATCGCCGCCAAAAGCTCGGTAAGAAAGGCCAGCGGGCCGCGCAGCATGCCGGGACACATCTCGGTAAGGAATATCGCTACGCCGATGGCCAGAGGCACCGCCATGAGCAGACCGAGAAAAGACGAGACCAGTGTGCCGTAGAGAAAGGGCAGCGCGCTGAATTGACCGTTCACCGGGTCCCAGTACTGCGCCACATGCGTGTCCGGATCGGTAAACGTCTGGTAGAAGAACTTGAAGCCGAACTGGACCCAGGTGAGATGCGATCCGGTCACCAATTCCGTAGCAATCAGCACCACGATGCCGAAGATGCTCAGCGCGCAAAGCACCATCAGCCAGCGAAAGCCACGGTCGGCGATGGCCGAGTTCCCTCGCGAAAGCAGGAATTTGCGCACCGCCGAGGCTTCCAACGCAGCCGACGCCGCAGGGGTCTGGACGTCACCAGGACTCGGTTCGTTCTTGAAGGCAGCTTGGGAGATTCGAATCTCTGGCACGTTGGCGCTCACCTCAAACAGGCTACCGGGCCAATGTGAATACAAGGTTACAAGCTTGCTAAATCAAGCGCATACAACAGGGGAAATTGCGATGCTTGAAGCAAAGGCAAATGCCGGCTACGTAAGAGATGCTCGCATACTGTGAATGGTCTCCCCGCCATTGCGCCAGACCGGCCCTGTGGTTCAACCAATCCCTGAAACCTGCTCCCGGCCTCGGTTGGCTGTTCTATGCTGTTGTCTGTCGAACAGAAGGCCCATCTCATGCGTTCTATTCTTGCTGTTCTCGCCCTTGCTCTCACCGCTTTCACCCTGCAGGCTCAAAGCCTTAACCAGCCTGACCCTCCGCACCACGACTGGCAGGCCTCATGGATCACCCATCCAACCGCACCCCTGCGCGAACCTGTAGTTTTGCACTTCCGCCGCACACTCACGCTGCCGGTGGTTCCTGCCAATTACATCGTTCGCGTCAGCGCCGACAACCGGTTCATCCTTTACGTCAATGGCCATCGAGTTGGCGACGGCCCGGCGCGCGGCGACCTGACCCACTGGCGCTACGAACGCTTCGACCTCTCACCGCTGCTCCGGCAGGGCGAGAACCTGATCTCCGCGACTGTGTGGAACTTCGGCGTCTATGCGCCCATCGCCCAGATGACGGACCGCACCGCGTTCCTGCTCGAAAGCGAGGCCAAGGACGACGCCTCCATCAGCACTCCAAAGGATTGGCAGGTCGAGATCGAGCCCGGACAGCGCCCGGTGCCCCGCGTCGTCAACGGCTTCTGGGAGTACATGGCTTCCGGCCCCGGCGAAGAAATCAACGCCGCGCACTACGACTGGGACTGGCAGAGCCCTACTGGCGCTGGACCGGCTTGGGTTCCTGCGGCTTCGCCCATCCGCGACAGCATCTACGAGGACGTAAACAGGGCCCACTCCGCCGACGCCACCGGGGACAATCCCTGGGGCCTCATCCCCGATGACCTTCCGCACATGGAATACGCGCAGACAAGCGCAGGTGAGGTCGTGCGGCTCGATAACATCTCTTCGGAACAGCCGAATCTGGCCCACTTTCCTGCTGCTCAAGCGAGTCTGCCCCCCGGCGGACACTTCCATATCCTCCTCGACCGCAAAACCCTCACTACCGCCTACCCCCAACTCACCGTCTCCGGCGGCAAGGGCGCCAAAATCACTCTCACCTACGCTGAAGCCCTCTACGACAAGGACATGCACAAGGGCGACCGCGACGAGGTCGGCGACCGCAAGGCCGTCGGAATCACCGACTCTTTCCTGCCCGACGGCGGCCAGCATCGCACCTTCGAGCCGCTCTGGTGGCGCACCTGGCGCTATCTCGATCTCGACATCCAGACCGGCTCCGAGCCTCTTACGCTAGAGTCGCTCTCCGCCCAGTTCACCGCTTACCCATTTCAGGAACGCGCTTCCTTCGACTCCCCTGATCCCGATCTGGCCAAAATCTGGCAGGTCAGTTGGCGCACGGCCCGGCTCGACGCCCATGAAACCTACATGGACACCCCGTACTACGAGCAACTCCAGTACATCGGCGACACCCGCATCCAG
>CAYUJM010000074.1:0-19912 GCA_964445025.1 uncultured Occallatibacter sp.
TCCACGCAACCTTCTGGCCATTAGCGGTTAATTCGATGCCGCAGACTACGTCCTGTGAATCTTCGAATTTGACCCGGACCACTGCCGAAAATGTCTCGTTGAGGGCATTTTGAATTGCTGCCTTCTGGTCGGCCGGCAGTTCGAATGCACTGCGCACCAGAGCCGGTTGTGATGAATTCTTGAGAGCTTCACCTAGTAATTGTTTTGCCTTCGGATCTAATTCCCGCAGGCGGCGTGTGAATACCTCCCCAACCCGTTCTTCAAGGCTGACGGTGGCGAGGTCCGTGAGTGTCTTTCGCGCGATTGCAAAGACCTCCTTTTCGGCCAACAGGGTGATTTCACTACCCAGCCGAACTTGATCCCCGCGCAGCGCATCCGCTTGGGTTACCAGCAAGTTGTCCGCATCCTTTTTGGCTTCGCCGATGAGTCGCTCGCGCTCGGCTTTCGCTTCGTCCCTAGCTTTTCCGAGTAGTGCGATCCGCTGTTGATCGAATGCTTTGTTTTTATCTTCAAAGTCGGTACGTTCCTTCTCAGCCTCGGCCTTCTTGGCATCTGCGTCCGCCAGTTCAGCGGCGATTCGCTTCTCCCGTGCGTCGATGGCATCGAGGATGGGTTTGTAGAGAAAGTGCTTCAACAACCACACCAGGATGAGGAAGTTGACAATCTGAGCCCCGACAGTGAACCAGTCGATAAGCATCGCTTACTTCCCTCCGGCCTGCGATAGAAAATGATTCCAGAACGGATTGGCGAAGATGAGAATCATGGAGACGACAAAGGTATAGATCGCCGTGGACTCGATCATTGCGAGGCCCACGAACAGTGTGCGGGTGATGGTCGGTGCGGCGTCAGGCTGTTGCGCCAGGGAGGTCATAGCGGAAGCCACAGAACGGCCTTCACCAAGTGCCGGCCCCATGCAGCCGAAGCCTGTGGTGATGCCGGCGGTGGCGATGGATACTACTGCAACGATGGTGGCACTATCCATTGGAAGTCCTTCTTGTTGTGGGAGCCATTACGCAGGACTGGGCTCCGGCTGAGCCTCAACTTCAGGCTTGGGTTTGGTTACTTGTGTGGCAGCGGCAATATAGACGGAAGCAAGAATGCTGAAGATATAGGCCTGCACCGAACCGGTGAGTAGACCGAGAAGGGTCATAACGATGGGGAAGATAAAGGGTGTGATGGTAAGAAGAATCCCGACGATCATGACTCCACTCATCATGTTGCCGAAGAGACGAATGGCCAAGGCCAGTGTCCGCGAGAGCTCACTGATGATGTTAAACGGCAGCATGATCGGGGTCGGCTTGATGTAGGTCTTGAGATAGCCGGCAATCCCTTGCTCCCGAATGCCGAAGAGCGGAACAGCAATGAACACGCACAGCGCGAGGGCTGCCGTGGTTGAGAGTGAACCTGTCGGCGGCGTGAAACCTGGAATGACAATGCACACGCTGCAGGTTCCGATGAACAGAAAGAGCGTGCCCAGGAATGCGAGATACTTTCTTGGCTCGCTGAGACCAACTTCTTTGATTTGTCCCTCGATGCCGGTCACGATCATTTCAAGCGCGCTTTGCCAGCGTGAGATGGTTCGCTCGGTCGCAAGCTTTCGGGTGATCAGCATGGAGCCCAATGTCATCGCGATCATCATGGCCCAGGTCGTCACGATGGTTCCGTTGAGCTTGACAAAGCCATTTTGCCACAAGATCTGCTGGTCGGACGTGATATGCACACTGGGAATGATCATTGTCCACCTTCTTGCAGGATCCGCCTGCTTTTGGCGGGCGGAAGACCTATGAGGCGCGTTACGGCAATGCGCGCAAGTAAGAAGCCGGCCAGGCAAGCCACCAACTTCCGCCAGTCGCCATGAGACACGAGGTAGAATCCGGTGACAGCGACGGCCATTCGGAGTAGAAGACTTCCGGCGAACAAGACACCGGACCATTCCGATGGGGAACGCATCTGAATGGTCCACCAGAGTCCGCCGAAGAAGAATGCCCCAATCAGAACACCGGCGAGCAGATCTCCAGCCAGCATCAACGCCTCATTCATGCTTGTCCTCCTGTCCGTCTTGCATTGCTTTGTTCTCCTGGACCACCCAATGCCAGGCATTTGCGCAACCCACGCAAAGGCCAATGGTGAGCAATATGAGTGTCCATGAATGGGCTCCTGGATGATGGTTGTCCCACCACAGGCCGATCATTGCGCCAACAACGGTTGGCACTGCAACCGACCAACCGATCAGTCCTGACATTCCCAGGCCGAACCAGACAGTCTGTTGCCCATCCTTCTGGACGCGGAGCTTGCGGGCAGCCTTTGCACTAACTTGCCGGACAAAGTCCTTGTCTGCAGGAGAGGTTCGATCCGCACTCTCATCGGTCATTTTCAAACTCCGCCAGACGTCCCATCAAACCACTCTCCATCTTCGCGACAGCGGTGCGAACGTTGCGCTCCTGCTCGTCCAGTTTCAGGAAGTCGCGCTCGACTGCGTCTTTGAGCTGTCCCAAATCCGATCCGCCAATGGCGCGACGCACGGATACGGTCACCTGAGCGCCCGCCTTCACCAGCACACCTTGATCAATCCCGACATAAACCGTCCCACTGTCTTTCGCTTCGTAAGCGAGAATTCCGGGAACAAGGGCGGCAACGCAGTCGAGCCGGTTTGGCAGCAGACCGTAAGATCCATCGGTCGTTTCGGCGATGACGCGTAACACATCGACTGTCTCGGCGAAGACTCCAAAGGGGAGCAGGATTCTAAGATTCATGGGTACTCGCATTCGCAGCCTTTGGTTGTGGGTCGGTCTTCTTGTCTTCCGGCTTTTCCTCGTTCGGCTTCTTTGTCTCAGGCTGCTTAGCCTCGGGCTGCTTCGCGCCTGGCTTCTTCACGTCTGGCTGTTTTGCCTCGGGTTTCTTGGCCTCCTCAATCGCGCCAATCATATAGAGCGCGCTTTCCGGGTAGTCCTTGAACTCATCGCGGAGAATGCGTTCGCAGCCATCCAGTGAGTCTTTGAGACTCACGAGCTTGCCCTTCATTCCGCTGAATTGCTCGGTAGTGAAGAAGGGCTGCGTCAGGAAGCGTTCCAGCCGGCGAGCCCTTGCAACGGCGTTCCGATCTTCCAGGGAAAGCTGCTCCATTCCCAGCATGGCCACAATGTCCTTGAGGGATTCGTACTGCGCCAGAGTCCGGCGAATCTCCTGCGCAAGGTTGTAATGACGATCGCCAACGATGCCGGGTGTGGCCATCTTCGAGCTGGACTGGAGAAGATCGATCGCGGGATAAAGTCCTTCGCTCGCCCGTTTGCGCGAAAGCACAATGGATGCGGAAAGGTGAGAGAAGACATGTACCGCGGCAGGGTCAGTCAGATCGTCAGCCGGCACGTAGACAGCCTGGATCGAAGTGATGGCTCCCGCATGGGTATTGGCAATGCGTTCTTCGAGGCCCGATAGATCGGTACCCATGGTCGACTGGTAGCCGAGCCTTGAAGGCATCTCGCCCAGAAGGCCGGAGACTTCCATTCCGGCTTGAATAAAGCGGAAGATGTTGTCGATCAATAGAAGAACGTCGCGATGCTCATCGTCGCGAAAATATTCGGCCATCGTCAGGGCCGCGGCGCCAACGCGAAACCGGCTGCCCGGCGGTTCGTTCATCTGGCCGTAAACCATCACCATGCTGTTCAAAACGCCGGCATCCTTCATGCCGCGATAGAGCTCTTCGCCTTCACGGCAACGCTCGCCGATTCCACAAAAAATGCTCATGCCCTGCTGATGGCCGATCATGTTGTGGATCATCTCGGTGAGAAGCACCGTCTTGCCCACACCCGCGCCACCGAACAATCCAGCCTTGCCTCCACGCTCCAGTGGCACAAGCACGTCTATCGCCTTGATACCCGTCTCGAAGATCTCGGACTTTGTCGAACGCTCCGACAGTGGCGGGGGAGCCCGATGGATGGTCCGCCATTGGACATTCTGCGGCGCCGGTTTGCGGTCGATGGCGGACCCGAATACGTCGAACATCCGCGACATGATCTCCTGGCCTACCGGTATCTCGAGCGGCTTGCCTGAGTCTTCAACCTGCATTCCTCTGGCAAGGCCCTCTGTCGGTGTTAAGGCGATGCCCCGGACTCGGGTAGCGTCAAGCTGGGCCATGACCTCGACGATGATCTTGCCTTCTGCTCCGGCGTGTAAAACGGAGAAGATCGGGGGCAGGCGGCGATCAAATCTCACGTCGACAACGCCCCCGCGCACCGAGACGATCGACCCGAGATTCGGAGAATCCGCTTCATTCTGAAGCCCGACTGCCACGGTAACCTCAATTCAGGACTTCAAACTTTGGTGAGGAAGCCTTTGATCGGTAAGAAGGGTATGGGGCTGGGAAACCTGATGGAACATCGATGCCCTAATGCTCAATCGGATCGACGGCATTAGATGTTGGGGCCGGGGACTTTTGCTCGGACCTGTGGTTTCGTCGGATATCGAGGATCCCTTAATATTCCCTATTTGGAGATGATCTTGTGACCCTGGTCGTAATCCTGCTCCGTGTGGAAGGGCTTCTCCGCTGCCTTTTCGGCAACACGATCTATCCGCTTCCGTGCTGCTGCATCCGAGACGGTCTCGTTTTCGAGCTTTGTAACTTCCGGACTCTCAAATTGTTCCGACATGGTTGATCTCTCCTTTCATCACGATGAACCGTACCCCCATCAACTTCTGGTCAGTTTTGCTCGCCCTTCAACTCCGCAATGTCATTCGAGGCTTGTTTATGGAGAAGTGGTTCGTTTTGGCGGCATTTCGCGGGCGAGAAATAACAAACTGATATCGAAGCACTACGCAGTTCCGAGGACACCCCCAATGCGCTGCTCCCCGCGCTCGACGTCTATGCCTCCTATAGCCTCGCCGGTCCAGATAGCGCCATGCAGCCGACTTCTCCATCAGTCTTCGAAAACCACTTTCACAACTTGTCCTACGGGGTCACACTCGATATCCCTTTCCGCAATCGCTCCGCTCAGGCGGACGCTGTACGTGCGTGGCTCGCGCGAAGGCCATACCAGCTCAAGATGCAGGATGTGAAGAACCAGGATGTGTGGGATGTCAACAAGGCAGTGAGTGCCATCACACAGGCCACTGATAGCCTAGACGCTTCGCTCAAACTAGACGAGCTTGCTCACCGGGTTCTGGAACTACGGCAGAACAAAGTCACTCAAGGCTCGGCAACCGCCGAAGATGTCATCGCCGAGCAGCAGAACTTGTCTATAGCGGAAGGTCATGTTGTCAGAGCCAGGGCCACGTATGCCAAGGCATTGATCCAGTATGAAGAGGCAACCGGGACGCTTCCCGACCGGCATCACATTGCATTGTCAACGAATGTCGGTGGGGAAGGCTACGGAGTATCCTATACTTTGGGCACTCTTGAACCGGCAATTAGGGCGCCGGATTTAGGAACTGCTGATTCGGCCTGCCGAATCTCTACGCCGAAGCCGCCGTCCGAGAACCAGGACACGCTCTCACAATGAACCGAATGCACGCGATCGGAAGATCACGGAACGCTCAGCATGACATCCCCGTGGACCGTAAGCAAGAGTCATTCCGTCAGCTAATTCTGCCTTACTGTAGGTGGCCGTAGCGGTCGATGCGGCCGCCGCGGAAGAAGCGGTGCTGCACCATGTTTTGGCCGAGCAGAAAAAGAGCAATTACCAATGCGGCCAGCAACAGGAAGCGCACAATGTGAAATCAAGGGGATCTTGGTCCTTGTGGAGCAGCGTCATTCAAATGCGTTGACACCTAATCTGCCCTCCCCACCTCATGTTGTCGATTAGGTCCTTAGTGCTAGGCTCACTACCACCATTCCATGGAGCGATCCGATGGAGTTTTCACGTCGGTCTCTGGTTTGGCTGAGTGAAGAAGCAAGAGTGGACACTGCACGAGTTTAATGACTTTCTCGGCGATCGATCCAAACACAAGTGGATGCCAGCCGGATATTCCGTGCGTGGAGATCACTACCAAGTCGACATGCTCGCGTTCCACCACCTCTACGATGCACCCCGCAATGTCATTCGCAAGTTCGACACTGGAGCCTGCCTTTACTCCTCTGGCCGTGAGAACTGCTCGTGCCTTCGCCAGATGGTTCTCTGAACGTGTCTTCTCTTCCTGTTGAAACTGCACCTGGGGAACGGCATATTCAGGCGTGAAGGTCGAGAAGATCGGAAGGACGTTTACAAGGAAGAGCTCAGCATGGAAGTGCGATGCGAGGTCGGCTGCCGTTTCTAAGGCCGCTTGGGACGACGGGCTGAAGTCGATAGGCAACAGGATCTTTGTTGGGGTGGACTCAAAAGCGTGACGAACAGACATGACGTGCTCCTCGCCGGACCATAGTCACGGCAAGTAGCCATTGTTCTCTCTAATAAGGGCAAAGAATGTGCTCTTTTGCACGGTTTCGATAGAGGGTTATGGGATGCCGCATTCTGGCCGGCATCTTGAATCCTCGCACAATCTTCGGTCTCAGATAACAGACCTCTCTCGTGAGCAATTGTGACCTGTATGCCTGAGCCGACCTGCTCGATACTTGGGACGCTATGCGAGAGCATTTGCCTTGGTCTGCAAGGGCGCACGTCGACAATCGATCCCGCAAAACATACTGCAAGTGTTGTCTGCCAGCGCATGGTCGCGCGGCCAATTGCGGATGAAGGAAGAGTGGTAATGAGAATCCTAATGGCAGTTGACGATTCGGGGTCTGCTGAGGAACTGCTTCGTTGTGTTGTTAGCGGGATTCGGCATGAGAATACTGAGGTCATGGTCTTGCACGTGCTACAGCCAGTAGACACCGTGCCTCCGCCTGAGATGGCCCCGGGGTATGCTCCAGAGTTGGAAGATGACAAGCAGCCGGCTTATGCATTCGTTGAGCGGATTGCTGCCGATCTGCGCAGAACTGGATTTGCGGCACAGACGAGTGTGCGGGTTGGAGACGTAACAGACACCATTCTCGACAGAGCAGTCGAATGGCGTGCCGATCTGATAGCTGTCGGTTCACACGGGCAAAGGAGCATCCACGACTTCTTACTGGGCAGTGTGGCGGAGTCGGTCGCTCGTCGAGCCGGATGCTCCGCGGCTATCGTTCGCGAAGCGGTCAGCAAATAGGGAACGCTCTGGCGCAGGCACTCAAGATGCATGAGCAATACGGGGCAGATATGGATTTGTGCGGATGAAATGCTGGTTTCTCAGATGACGTGAAGTCTCCAAGACCACGTGAATGTAATGAGCTGATGGTGACGGCTAATGCGATTCTTCATTCTCCGGAAGTTGGTAAGTATGTACGATTGCGGATTAGCCGCCAAGCTGGCCAGAACAGATTCGACTCGGGGCCTCAGTATAACGATCGATCGATAGTGGACTGAACATGGTAGAAGCGATTGCATCACTCATTGAAAGCCGGGCATGGAAGGTCCTTGAGGTCCATGCCGCGGTGAACCGCAATCTGCATCTGAGAGATATCTTCGCTCAGGATCCAAAACGAGGGGTTCGCCTAAAGGTTGAGGCGGTGGGCATTTACCTCGACTATTCAAAAAACCGAATCATCGACGAGACCGTCGCACTGCTGTTGCAACTTGCCGTTGAGTCTAGCTTGCATCCTCGCATCGACGCCATGTTTCGTGGAGAAAAGATCAACGTCACGGAGAAGCGGGCAGTTCTGCATGTTCCCTTGCGCTCTCCTGAAGAGGAGGAGATCTTCGCCGAGAGAGTGAACGTTGTCCCGCAGGATTCAGAAGGGGCGCTCGCTTGAGGAGATCGAAACTCTTTGGCATAAGAAGCCAGGAAGAAGCCATCTCAGTTCGGCCAATGCTTCGGGCCGCGGCCTGGTCGGCATTGGTGTCATTCACGCAATTCAGCAGTTGGATCGATCGGAACCTGTGGGAATCGCAATGAGAACGCTGCCGCTGTTGGTGTTTGTTGCATTTGGCCTTGCTGCTGCCGCCCAGAACAATGACTCCGGTTCTGGCTCCGCCCAGCAAAGCACGCAGGCCGGGGAGCCTGCAAAGGACGCAAGCCCGGCGGACGAGCCTGACGGTCTTCGCCAGGAACTCGACCGGGATGCCGTCGCACTATCGAAGATACCAGCGGACCCGATTCTTAAAACTGATCCCTTCGCGGTGTTCATTGGGCCATTTGAGAGGCTGACTGATCGGATCAACGAGTCCGCCAAGCTGAAAATCGGCGCAACTTACACCTTCTTGAGCCAATATGCGACAGCCACACCGGGCGGTGTACGGCACGATCAAACCAGCGGCCGCGCCGATTTCACGGCTGCCTGGAAGGTATACGACCGTGAGAGCACATCGGGGATGATCAGTTTGCTGGTACGTTCGAAGACTAACATCGGCATCAGCCAACACTTCAATCTGAGCGATAGCCTGGGGTCGGGACTGTACCTCAATTGTCTTCAGGCAGGGGGTCCGCAAGAACCGATCACGGTGGATGTTCTCTATTGGCGTCAGGATCTCTTCAACAAGAGGCTTTCACTCTATGCCGGAAAAATACATCCCAACGAATACATCAGCCTGAGCATGTTCAATAATGACGAGACTGCGCAGTTTCTAAACGGGAGCGATGACACCAATCTGACATTTACCTCCGATGGGGGGTATGCGGGTGGAGCGGCGGTTGAACTGGAAATAACCAAGCATACTTACATGCACGCTCTGGCCGTGGATACGGAAGGGTCGCCGCAATCAAACCTCAAAACACTCGCCGACCGCAAGTATATGGAGTCGATCGAACTTGGCTGGCTGAGCGGTTCGCCCGGCAGGAAGTTCCGGAACTATCGGATGGATTTCTGGCGAGACGATACTGCGACTCTCGGCAGTGGAGTGGGTGGGGGAATCGGCTTCGAACATGAATTGGCAAGTGGCTGGACCCCCTTCGGAAGGTTTGGGTTCGCATCGAACACTGGCACTTCAATCAAGCAAGTGGAAGAGCTTGGGCTGGACGAGGTTAAGCCATTCGGAAGACGGGGAGACTTGTTTGGCATTGCCATAACTCACTCTGAGCCGACTCGGGGCGCCAAACATCACGAGAGTGTAATAGAGACCTTTTACCGGCTTCGCTTGACGAAAAGTGTTGACCTTGGCCCGGACCTGGAGATTTCAAACCACCCCACGTATGCAAGCAAAGCCTATACCACCGCGCTGTTGGGAATGAGAATGCGGATCATTTTCTGAACAACAGAGTTGCAGGGTTGCAAAGGCATGCTCGGGCAAGAGAAGCGTTCATGACCGTCCCACAACAAAACTGAGGGGTACAAAATGAGTTTGAAGCGTTTGGAAGTGTGGTTTATCACCGGAAGTCAGCATCTCTATGGCAAAGAGGCTCTGGACAAAGTGGCAGAGCATTCAAAGCAGATCGCTGGTTCGCTCGATGGAGCGAGTGTAATCCCGCTCAGCGTAGTCTGGAAGCCTGTCCTCACGACGGCAGATGCCATCCGCCGGCTTTGCCTCGAAGCAAGTAGCGCGGACGCGTGCGTGGGCCTGGTGTTCTGGATGCACACCTTTTCACCGGCCAAAATGTGGATTGCAGGGCTCAACTTATTGAGCAAGCCATTTTTGCACCTGCACACGCAGTTCAATCGCGATCTGCCATGGTCGACCATAGACATGGACTTCATGAATCTGAATCAGTCTGCTCATGGCGATCGCGAGTTCGGGTTTATCACCGCTCGCTTGCGCCTGGCACGCAAGGTGGTTGTAGGTTTCTGGCAAGATCCGGATGTACTCGGTGAAATCTCCACGTGGATGCGCGCTGCCGCCGGTTGGAACGAGTCCCAGCACCTCAAAGTCGCCCGCTTCGGGGACAATATGCGAGATGTTGCCGTGACCGAGGCGGACAAGGTGGAGGCGCAGAGAGTCTTTGGCTTCAGCGTTTCCGCATATGGTATCGGAGATCTTACCGACCGGATCAATCAGTTCACTGACGCAGAGGCCAATACATTGGTTAAGGAGTATCGCGATACTTACACCATCGAATCGAAATACGATCGTCCAGACTCGCTTATGGAAGCGGCGAGGATAGAGCTTGGTCTCCGCGCATTTCTTGTGGAAGGCGGCTTCGGCGCTTTTTCAGATAATTTCGAGGATCTGCATGGAATCACGCAACTACCGGGTATTGCCGCCCAGCGACTCATGGCGGATGGCTATGGCTTTGGCGCGGAGGGCGACTGGAAGAGTGCGGCATTGCTCCGCATTTTGAAGGTGATGGCCGAGGGGCTGCCGGGAGGCACCTCGTTCATGGAAGATTATACCTACGATTTTTCCGGAACTCCGAGGGAACTCGCAGCACATATGCTCGAGGTCTGTCCGTCGATTGCCTCCGGCAAACCAACACTTGAGGTGCATCCCCTCGGCATCGGCGGTAAAGCCGACCCTGTCCGCCTGGTGTTCACTGCATCGGCCGGTCCGGCAGTAGTTGCTTGCATTGTGGACATGGGCACTCGTTTCCGAATGATTGCAAATGCGATTGATGTTGTCGCCCCGAGTGAGCCTCTGCCGAAGCTTCCCGTCGCACGTGCAGTCTGGATTGCAAGGCCTAGCCTGAAGGTGGCTGCAGCCGCGTGGATTTTTGCGGGTGGCGCGCATCACACGGCTTTCAGCTACCCAATCACGATGGAGCACCTGGAGGACTTTGCGGAAATAGCACAGATCGAACTCGTGCGCATCGATGAGGACACAAAGCTGCACGAGCTTCGCCATGAACTCGCGTGGAGCGACGGAATTCCTCCGCTGCGAGGCCGGTGAAGGCTCTGGTGGAATGAGCGAATCCGGCTCTGACCGCGCCACAACACCAGAATCCTGCAATATTCACCCGCCAATCGTGGTCAGAATTGCACATACTGGTGCACTTCGATCCATTAACGTGATCACGCGGGCATTCATCGGAGGTGGTTCCGCCTCTGCGGCGCCATATCCATTCGGCTAATTGTCATGCTTCATATGTGATTCCAGGAAGATTCATCCCTGAAGAAAGCGGATCGACAAAATGCTAGACGCATTGCGGACTGAGGTTCTTGAGGCAAATCTTGAGCTTCAAAGGCGTGGACTGGTTCTCTTTACATTCGGGAACGCGAGCGGGATCGATCGAGAACGTGGGCTCGTGGTCATCAAACCTAGCGGCGTACCTTACGAGAAGCTCAAGGCAGAAGACCTGGTCATCGTCAGCCTGGACGGAACCCGAGTTGAAGGTGACCTGAATCCGTCTTCCGATCTGCCAACACACATTCTTCTTTATCAGGCGTTTACATCTATCGGTGGCGTGGTTCACACGCATTCCGAATTTGCGACTTCATGGGCGCAGTCCGGCCAACCGATTCCTTGTTATGGCACCACCCAGGCAGACTACTTTCGCGGGGAGGTTCCTGTAACGGACCCGCTAACTGACAAGGAAATCGATTCCGCCTATGAACGGAACACGGGAGAAGTAATCCTGAGACGCTTTCAGGATCTGGACCCCATGGCTCAGCCCGGCGTATTGGTGGCAAATCATGGCCCGTTTGTCTGGGGAAAAACGGCCACCGAAGCGGCATTCAATGCAACGATCGTCGAGTACATCGCGCGCCTGGCGTACCGCACGGAATTGATCAATCCAAAGAGCCATCAGGTGTCCGCTGCTCTCTTGCGCAAGCACTACGAGCGCAAGCACGGGCCAAAAGCATATTACGGCCAAAAACACGATTGAAGAAGTTGTCTGTATCAGCGGAGTTGCAAGCAAATTGAAAATCGAGGGCCTGAATCATGGCACGGCTTTTTATTGGTAATCACATCGCCCAATCTGTTTTGGCTGTCCTCCTCCCGTCGAGCGTGTTAGCCCATCTCTCGATTATCGACATTGTTATCATCGCCAGTTACTTTGTAATGGTTGTATGGATTGGCATCTACCTCAAGGGCCAGTCCAATACCAGTGTGGACTTCTTCATGGCCGGACGGCAGATGACGGCCTGGATTGCAGGACTCAGCTTTCTTTCAGCGAATCTCGGATCTTTAGAGCTAATGGGCTGGGCCGGATCGGCGTATCAGTACGGTATCCTGGCAGCTCACTGGTATTGGATCGGCGCCATCCCAGCCATGCTTTTCATGGGCCTGGTGATGATGCCGTTTTATTACATATGCAAGACGAATTCAGTCCCAGGCTACCTGAATCTGCGTTTCGGGGAATCCAGCCGAGTGTTGTCGGGTGTCTGTTTTGCCTTCATGACGATCCTGATGAGCGGCGTCAATATGTTCGCCATGGCGCTGGTGATGAAGGTCGTTCTCGGATGGAACATCTCCTTCAGTATTCTGATGTCCTCGGTCGTCGTCGCTCTCTATGTGGGGTTGGGAGGCTTGCGTTCGGCAATCTTCAACGAGGTGTTGCAGTTCGCGCTCATCTGGTGCGGCGCGCTGCTGGTTCCCATTCTCGGATTGATAGAAGCCGGCGGCTGGCACAACCTGCAAGCCAAGATACTGATGAACTATCACACTTCGGAATATACGCATCTTTGGAAGGGATTGGGGCACTTCTCCACCAACGCTATGGGAGTGCAATGGACCGGAATTGTTTTTGGCCTCGGCTTTGTGATCTCCTTTGGATATTGGACGACCGACTTCCTGGTTGTGCAGCGCGCCATGGCCGCAAAGAACCTGCGCGCAGCTCAAATGGCGCCCATCATAGCGGCGGCATTCAAGATGGCAATTCCATTCTTTGTGATTCTTCCCGGCCTGCTCGGCCTGGTCGTGCTGCACAACAACGATGGAACGCTCATGCACCTGGTGGGCCAAGATTCTGTCAGTGCTGCAAACCCTAATAGTTACAATGAGGTTCTCCCTCTGATGATGGAGCGATATCTTTGCCCTGGCCTTCTCGGTCTTGGAATCACGGCCCTGATCGCTGGGTTCATGTCCGGCATGGCGGGCAACGTGAGCGCATTCTCCACGGTATGGACCTACGACATTTACAAGCCACTGATCAAAAAAAATGGCTCCGACTCGCACTATGTATCGGTGGGCCGCTGGGCCACGGTCCTCGGCATCGTGGTCAGTATCGGGACAGCGTACCTAGTGATGCAGGCTGCCGCCATCATGGATTATGTCCAGGCGCTATTCAGCTTTTTTATCGCGCCGCTGCTGGGTACGGTGCTCGCGGGAATGTTTTGGAAGCGGGCGACCAAGGCGGGCGGCTTCTGGGGATTGCTTGCGGGCACTGTGACTTCTGTCGCTCTTTACGCGTGGGTCAGGGTGGATCCAAGCGCGATTCGCTACGTGGCATTCTCTTCCGAGGCAAAGGCAATGGCAGCGGATCTCTATCGTGCGCTTTGGGCCTTTTCGTCATGTGCTGCTGTCACCATCCTTGTCAGCTACTGCACCAAGCCCAAGCCTCTCTCTGAGTTGGCCGGGCTGGTGTATGGCGCTTCGGAACTTCCACATGCGGAACCCGTCCCACTGATCAAGAACCACTGGTTCTGGGCTGCAATCGTGATCACCGTGTTCTTCATCCTCAACATCGTCTTTTATTAGCGCGCGGACAGGAGCAGACAAATGCAAATCTCAGCCAAGATTTCAATCTGGTTTTTTATAGGCGTTCTGCTGGCGTTTTACGGGGCGTTGATCTTCGGATACGGAATCTTTGAACTGATCAGCGGGGTTCTGGCTCCAGTAGTCCTCGCCAAACTGCATGCTCCTGTCTGGTGGGGCGGAATGATGCTTGCGCTTGGCTCGTTTTACTGCATTCGCTTTGTGCCGGGCAAGAAGCAAACGAACTGAGAAAGCGTAGGAGAGGTGGCGGAATGGCTTCAAGTAAAGCAATCACCATGGGTATCATCGTTGGCAATCGGGGCTTCTTTCCCGGCCATCTTGCCAAGAGTGGCCGCGAAGAGATAATCGCCGCGTTTAAACTAGCAGGCATTACACCGATCGTGCTCAGTCCGGACGAGAGCCGGTATGGTGCGGTCGAGACGTATGACGAAGCGCAGCGTTGCGCTGAACTCTTCAAATGCCATGCCGGCGAGATCGTCGGCATCGTAGTGACATTGCCAAACTTCGGCGAGGAACGCGGCATCGTCGACGCGATTCGGCTCGCAGAGTTACACGTCCCGATCCTGGTGCAGGCAACCCCGGACAAGACCTCGAAGATGGAGATCGCCGACCGGAGGGACAGCTTCTGCGGCAAGATGTCGCTCTGCAATAACCTGATGCAGTACAAAGCTGCCTACTCTTTGACAAAGATGCACACACAAGACCCGGCCTCGGAGCAATTTCAAAAGGATCTGGCATGGTTTTCCGCTGTCTGCCGTATTGTTCGTGGGCTGAAGAATGTACGCGTCGGTGCAATCGGCGCTCGCCCGGCCGCATTCAATACGGTCCGCTACAGCGAGCGTATCTTGGAATCCAACGGAATTACCGTCGCCCCAGTAGACCTGTCCGAAATCTTCGGGCGAATCGCCAGACTCAGTGACAACGATGACGCAGCTCAAGCAAAGCTGACAGCCATCAAGGAATACGTTCCGACAGCCGGCATACCGAATGCAGCCCTGTTGAAGATGGCGAAGCTCGGCACGGTCATCGATACATGGATGAATCAGGAACACATCGATTTCAGCGCCATACAGTGCTGGACCTCTCTGGAAGAGAACTTCGGCGTGGTGCCATGCACCATCATGAGCATGATGAGTGAGAACTTGGTTTCCAGTGCCTGTGAACTGGATGTGTCTGGCGCGCTCAGTATGTATATGCTGGCACTAGCCTCCGGAACCCCTTCGGCGATCATGGACTGGAATAACAACTACGGCGACAATCCTGACCGGGCGGTCTGTTTCCATTGCTCCAACCTGCCCAAGCACTTTTTCAACCCGGTTGACTTGAAGATGGACTTTCAGCAAATCATTGCCGGGACAGTTGGCAAGGAAAACACCTTTGGAACCTGCGTGGGACATGTGAAGGCAGGAGCCATGAGTTATGCGCGCTATTCCACCGACGACCGTCGCGGCGTCATCCGCGGATATACCGGTCACGGGCGGTTCATCGATGACCGCCTCGAAACCTTCGGGGCTACTGGGGTAGTGGAGATTCCGAAACTGCAGAAGTTGTTGAAATTCATCTGCCGTGAAGGGTTTGAGCACCATGTGGCGGCCAGCTTCTCAGAGACAGCGCCGGCGATTCACGAGGCTGCCATTCGCTACCTCGGATTCGAAAGTCATTACCATCCCGAGCTCGATGACTAGGTCGGCCACTCCGACGATTCGTGCGCTCGCCGATGTGCGTCCGATGCACCCGGCTCTGGACCCCCTTTTGAGATTGCACCCACAATCGGGTGCTTTGCTACAACGGCCCAGTGAGCAGGAGAAACGAGAAGGTGGATGACGATTATTGCAGGTGTCGATTTCGGTACCTTGAGCGTGCGCGTTTCGATCCTAAATAGCGACGGCAAGCGGCTTGGTGCGGCAACGTCCGGATACCCGCTGCATCGAAAGCGAGATGATCCGGACTTTGCGACCCAGTCCCACGCCGACCAAATGAGCGCTCTTGCGCTGGCCTTTCGGGGAGCATGCAAGGACGCGGAGATTGAGGGCTCAACTTTGGATGCGATTGCCCTTGATACAACAGGATCGAGCGTGATTCCAGTAGATGGCCACCTTCAGCCACTGAATGAATACTATTTGTGGTGCGATCATCGCGCCAAGCATGAGGCGCAGGAGATTACCGAGGCAGCACATCGGGACAAACTGGAAGCGATCGATTGGTGCGGCGGCGTGTATTCGAGCGAGTGGGGGTTCGCGAAACTGCTCCACTGGCTGCGCCATAACCCCGACAAGCGCGACCGGCTTGGCACCGCGCTCGAAAACTGCGATATGGTGGCTGCAACACTTTGTGGCATCGCCGCACCCCGTGAAGTGAAGCGCAGTATTTGCGCGATGGGGCATAAGTGGCTGTGGAACCCGCGCTGGGGCGGCTTTCCGCCACAGGCATTCTTTTCAAAGCTCGATCCCCTGCTTGACGGTATCGTGGAGAAGCTGGCAGGCGACTACCATACCTCCGACGCTCTTGCCGGCCATCTGTGCGAACACTGGGCAGCGGAACTGGGACTGCGCGCCGGCATTCCGATCCCCGTGGGCGCCTTCGATGCGCATTGGGATGCGATCGGCGCAGGCTGCCGTGAAGGGGACGTGGTCAACGTCATCGGCACATCCACCTGCATCATCGCCATGGCCAAGCATCCTGAACTGGTGCCAGGCGTTTGCGGCGAGGTCCCCGGCAGCGTGAATCCGCATTATACCGGCATTGAAGCGGGCCTGTCTGGAACCGGCAATATCTTTGAGGCAATTGCGGAGCGCGCCGGAACGAAGGTCGCTGGCCTGTCAAAGGGTCTGGAAGACTATCGTGCTGGCCAGACCGGGCTATTACGCATTCCCTGGGACAATGGCGATCGCACTGTGCTGGTGAATGCCGAACTCGGCGGCGTGACCTTTGGCTGGAACCTGGTCTCGACCGCACAGGATGAATTGTTTGCATCCATTGAAGGCACTGCCCTCCACACCCGCATCATCCTGGAACGCATGGCACAGCACAACGTTCCTGTGGACCGGGTCATTAATGCCGGGGGCGTTCCGCAGAATAATCATGTTCTCAACCAGATTTACGCAAACGTATTGAACAAGCCCGTGCTGGTGCCGGGCGGGGTCCCGACAAGTCTCGGTTCTGGCATTTTCGCGCTTCTGGCCGCCGGCGCCTTCTCTTCGCTGGAAGACGCTCAAAAGAAGGTGTGCCTCGCGAATAGAACCTATGTTCCCAACCCTGAGGCCGTAGCGATCTATGAAAGGCTATATCCGCTGTTTCGGTTGCTCTATTTCGCACTTGGCGAGCCAAATGCGGAGCCGTCGCGGGTAGGCGAGGTTCTCCCGGAACTGCGGAAGGTTGCCGCGGAAGTCTCGTGCGCCCGAGGTCGGCGGGGATGACCGGCACTTCCTTCGGTGTGAAAGTGGAAAGTTGCTCTTCCCACGCGCTCAGGCAGTTCGAGATTCACAATCGAAGGTGAAGATCGTAGTGGAATGCATCGTCTCTCCCGGCTTCAACGATGTGGTCGGAAATCGCGGATGATTCGGTGAGTCCGGAAAGTGCTGTGTTTCCAGGCACAACCCCTTGTGCCTTGTATAGCCGGAACCGTGCCGTCCCGTATAGGTTCCGTCGAGAAAGTTGCCTGAATAAAACTGGATGCCCGGTTCCGTCGTGGCTACCGTCAACACGCGTCCGCTTGCAGGATCGTAAAGTCTCGCGGCCAGCTTGAGTTCGCCATTGTTTCCATCGACAACGAAATTATGGTCGTAACCGCCTGCGAATATCAGTTGTTCGTGCGCATCGTTAATGCGAAGGCCAACTGGCATCGCTTCGCGAAAGTCCAGCGGTGTCCCCGCAACCGCAGCCAATTCTCCAGTCGGGATCAACTCTGCATTGGTCGGCGTGTATCGATCTGCGTTCAGCGTGAGCTGATGGTCGATAATGTCCCCAGCGTCGTCCCCATTCAAGTTGAAGTAGCTATGGTTCGTGAGGTTTACTACAGTCGCACGATCGGTTGTCGCGGAATAGTCGAGCCGCAGAGCACAGTCTTCCAAGGTATAGACCACCTTCGCGGCCAGACTGCCAGGGAAGCCCATGTCCCCATCTTTGCTCAAGAGTGTGAACTCGATGGAATCTTGCGCGATTTGCCCCCGCCAGAAGAGCTTGTCGAAGCCCACCGGCCCTCCATGGAGTGTGTTCCCATGATCGTTCACCGGGAGTTGATATTGCTGCTCACCAATCCACAGTGTTCCATGAGCGATACGATTTCCATAGCGTCCCACAACGCCACCCAGGAAGGTCTTCTTGTCGCGCAGGTAATCGTTGAGCGAGTCGTAGCCCAGGAGCACATCGGCGAACTTGCCGCCGCGATCCGCCGTCTTGACGCTCACCAGTCTCGCGCCATACTCGGTGAGACGCACCTCGGTCCACCTGCTTTTAAGCGTGTAGATACTTATGATTTCGCCTTTGGGACCAGTTGCCCAGTCCGCTTGGGTGATTTCTGAAGTCGCCAATTGGTTCGCCACTAACTACCTCCCCATGTCTCCCCTGCATAATTCGTCACTCCAAAGGCGGACATAGCGACTCCCGCCTGAAGACGTCGTGCGCTTGTTGTGCTCGACCGTCGTATGGGGCGGTTCGAATCCATTGGGATTTACTCCAATCGCGCACTCGCATAGTTGAAATCATCCTTCCATCGGGGACGGCAGAACATCTGGTCAATTGGGTACATTCGACTCCATGGCTCAAGCAACAGAATTGCATTGTGCGCGAATCAAGTTGTGAATTGCATAGCCTCCAAACGAGCGAAGGCATGTCTGGGTACAAGGAGACTTTATGACCGCAACACAAAAATGCGAACATCCAGGCTGTAACTGTCAGGCTACCGTTGGCAAGAAGCATTGCAGCACTACGTGTGCAGGGGCAAAACATAGTCCAAAGACAGCGTGCGAGTGTAAGCACCCGGAATGCAGCCATACGGGACTCAAAATGTAGCTTGGCTTCAACCGGACTCTGTTGTGATTCGAGAGTTCACGTGCGGTATTCAGCGCATTTCAACCCTGAGAGGCAAAACGCGCCATGGCTCCTTCTGCAACATTCGCAACAACAATCGCTCCGCCCGCACTGGATGAGTTGTGCATCAACACGCTTCGCTTCCTGGCAGTGGACATGGTGCAGAAGGCCAACTCGGGCCATCCTGGGCTGCCCATGGGGTCGGCGGCCATGGCATATACCTTATGGGACAGATCGCTCAAGTACAACCCGCGCGATCCGCACTGGCCAGACCGCGACCGGTTTATTTTGTCGGCTGGCCACGGGTGCGCTTTGCTCTATGCACTTCTCCACGTTACCGGGTTCGATCTGCCCCTTGATGAACTGAAGAGGTTTCGGCAATGGGGTAGTCATACTCCGGGTCATCCGGAGTTTGGAAAGACTCCAGGCGTGGAAGCTACCACTGGACCTTTGGGCCAGGGCCTTGCGAACGGCGTGGGCATGGCCATTGCCGAAGTGGCGTTGGCAGCGCGTTTCAATCGCCCCGGTCACAAAATCGTGGACCACTACACGTACGTCCTTGTCAGCGATGGCGATCTGGAGGAAGGAATCTCATCGGAAGCTGGATCGGTTGCAGGGCACCAGCATCTCGGAAAGCTGATCGTCCTATATGCAGACAACCACATCACGATCGAGGGAAGCACAGAGCTGACGTTCACCGAGGATCGCATGGCCCGGTTCGCCGCGTTCGGCTGGCACGTGCAGAGAGTGGAGCAGAGCAATGATGTCGATGCCGTTGCGCTCGCACTGGCAAATGCCCGCGAAGAGACGGGCCGGCCATCGCTGATTGCGGTACGCACGCACATAGGCTTTGGCAGCCCGCACAAGCAGGACACCGCTGCTGCTCACGGCGAAGCCCTCGGTGTCGAGGAGGTGCGGCTTACCAAGGAGGCAATGGACTGGCCTGCTTCGCCTCCCTTCCACGTCCCCGAAGAGGCGCTTGAGCATTTCCGAAGAGCTGTCGCTCGCGGAAGCGTTGCACAGGCGGAATGGGAGGCGCGATTCCAAACCTTCGCGGATGAAAATCCTGACCTTGCCGCTGAGTTCCTGAGAGTCATAGACAGACAGCTACCGAAAGGTTGGGACACCGATCTGCCGGCATTTACTCCAGCGGATGGACCGATGGCTACCCGCGTCGCTTCAGGAAAAGTGATTGAGATCCTTGGCTCTCGGCTGCCGGAGATGATGGGAGGCTCGGCAGATCTTGGACCAAGCACCCATACCAACATTGACGGGGCCGGCAACTTCGAACCGGAAAACTGGGCTGGACGCAATATGCACTTCGGCATTCGCGAGAATGCCATGGGCGCCAT
>CAYUJM010000075.1:0-19730 GCA_964445025.1 uncultured Occallatibacter sp.
GACGACGCGGCCAACTATGGCGACATGGGCTCGACCATCGGCCACGAGCTGACCCATGGATTCGACGATGAAGGACGCCAGTTCGACAAGGACGGCAACCTGAAGAACTGGTGGACCAAGGAAGACGAAGACAAATTCAATGCCCGCGCCGATTGCGAGGTGAAGCAATACGACGCCATCGAGGCTGTTCCCGGCGTGCATCTGAATGGCAAGCTCACGCTGGGCGAGAACCTCGCCGATCTTGGGGGCTTGTGGCTCGCGTGGCTTGCCTGGCTCGATCAGGCACAGGCAGCGCACATCGACATGGCGGCCACCATGGACGGCTACACCCCCGACCAGCGCTTCTGGATCGCCTATGCCCAGCAGTGGTGCACGCAAACACGGCCCGAGCAGTTGCGCAGCCAGGCGCTGGGCGACGCGCACGCCCCCGACGAGTACCGCACCAACACAGTGCTGACCGATCTGCCGGAGTTCGCAAAGAGCTTCAGTTGCAAGAAGACGGCGAAGATGGTGGCGCCGGAGCCGTGCCGGGTGTGGTAAGGAGTCTACGCTCGATATTCCACGCCTTGTCTCTCTCATGGGAGGGCCATGTTCCTGCTCGCAGAACCTGTAAATGCCTGATATTTCCAGAGTTACATTGTAGATCCGCCGCGACTGCATTCCGGAATTATGCGATTTATGAATTGAGTTTTTTAAAGTAGTAGTTTATATTTCTCATGTGCCGACTATCGACCGCCAGATCGCTCCTTTTCTCCGTTCGGCCTTGCGCCGCTTCCCGGCGGTGGTGGTTACGGGGCCGCGCCGATCCGGAAAGACCACTCTTCTGCGTAACGCGCTCCCGCGCGCACACTACGTCCTGCTCGAAGACCCGGACATTCAGGACCGCATCCGCCGCGATCCGCGCGCCTTCATCGAGAGCCTGCATCCGCCCGTTATCTTCGACGAGATTCAGAACACGCCGCAACTGCTCGACTACATTCGCACTCTAGTCGACGCGCATCCGCGCAAGATGGGCCAGTGGCTCTTTACAGGATCGCAGGAAGCACCGCTCATGCAGGGCATTACGGAGTCTATGGCAGGCCGCGCGGCGATTCTTCAGTTACTTCCCTTCAGCGTCGCGGAAACACCTAAGGCCGATCTTCTGCTCGGCGGTTTTCCTGAGGTAGTGTTGCGCCCGCGCGGCCGCGAGTTGTGGTTCGCTTCGTATCTGCAGACCTACATCGAGCGCGATGTCCGCATCATCACCAACGTCCGCGACCTACCCGGCTTTCGCCGCTTTCTTTCGCTCCTTGCCAGCCGTCATGGCCAGACCCTCAACCGATCTGACCTCGCTGCTCCACTGGGTGTCTCGGTGCCCACCATCGCCGAGTGGCTGCGCATCCTCGAAATTACCGGCCAAGTCATCCTGGTGCCACCATACTTCGAGAACTTCGGCAAACGCCTCGTCAAATCACCCAAAGTCTACTGGGGAGACGCGGGTTTGGCCTGCCACCTGCTCGGCATTCAGTCGCAGGCCGAGCTCGACCGATCGCCGTTCCTGGGGTCCATCTTTGAAGGCTTCGTCGCATCCGAGATCCTTAAGAGCCAGGTCAACCGCGGCCAGCGCAAGGAGCTCTATTACTTTCGCGACCAGCAGGGTCTGGAGATCGACTTTCTGGTGCCCCAGCCCAACGCGCGCATTTGGCTTGTAGAGGCCAAGGCCTCCAAAACCGTGCAGCCATCCATGGCTGCGCCCATGCTCTCGCTCTCCCGCATCGTCGAGGACCGCGCAACCCGTCGCATCGTGGTGTACCGAAAGTCGCGTACCGGACCTGCGTACACGGCCCTCGCACGCGGCGCCGAAGCGCTCACATTGGAACAGTTTTCAGCCGAGATCAATCGCGGCAAGGCCTCGTAAGCCGTCTTCGAAGCATGATTTCGAACTTGAGGAATTTAAAGTTGCACTTTAAATTTCTCAAGAAATGAGCTACCTCGCAGATCGAGAAAAAACGCCTCGACCTTGAGGGAATCCTGATTTAAACGGCGCAAGCGCTACGCTTTCCCAATGACTCGCGCCAGCGTGGCCCCGATCTCTGCGGGGGAAACCACGACGTGAATGCCGGCCGCGGTCATGGCTTTCATCTTGTCGGCTGCCGTGCCCTGGCCGCCGCTGATGATCGCGCCCGCGTGGCCCATGCGCCGTCCCGGAGGCGCTGTCTGGCCGGCGATGAAGCCCACTACCGGCTTCTTCACATGCTGCTTCACAAACTCCGCCGCAGCCTCTTCCGCGGCTCCGCCAATCTCGCCAATCATGATGATTGCTTCGGTCTCCGGATCGTCGTTCAGAAGGCGCAGCGCGTCGATGTGTGTGGTCCCGATGATCGGATCGCCGCCGATGCCGATGGCCGTCGACTGGCCGATGCCGCGCTGCGTCAACTGGTGCACAGCCTCATAAGTGAGCGTTCCCGAGCGCGAGACGATGCCGATCGAGCCTTCCTTGTGAATCCGCGCCGGCATGATGCCGATCTTGGCCTTGCCCGGCGAGATTACGCCCGGACAATTCGGTCCGATGAGCCGCGACTTTGAAGTTTTGAGCTTGGACCAGACCTTGATCATGTCCAGCGTGGGAATGCCTTCGGTAATGGCGACGATGAGCGGAATCCCCGCATCCTCGGCCTCGAGAATCGCGTCCGCGGCAAACGGCGGCGGCACAAAGATCACAGTCGCGTTGGCGCCAGTTTTTTCCACCGCATCCGCAACGGTGTTGAACACCGGCCAGCCTTCGTGCGTGGTTCCGCCCTTGCCCGGAGTCACTCCACCGACCACATGGGTGCCGTATTCGGCCGCACCCTTGGCGTGGAACGTTCCCTCTTTGCCGGTAATTCCCTGAACGATGAGCCGCGTGTTTTTATCTACGAGTACCGCCATTTATGCACCTACCTTTGCGGCTGCTTTTACGACCAGCTCCGCTGCTTCCTTCATCGTTTCTCCAACCTGGAAATCCAGACCCGACTCGGCAAGAATCCGTCGGCCCTCTTCGACGTTCGTGCCTTCCAGGCGCAGGACGATCGGCACCTTGACGTGCAGATTGCGCGCTGCCGCGACCACGCCCGTGGCCAGCCGGTCTACGCGGAGAATGCCGCCGAAGATGTTGATGAAGATGGCCTTCACATGCTCGTCGGAAAGCAGAATCTCGAAGGCGTGCTCGATCTGCTCTTGTGTGGCGCCTCCGCCCACATCGAGAAAGTTGGCCGGGCTTCCGCCAGCGTACTGAATGATGTCCATTGTGGCCATGGCCAGTCCCGCGCCGTTGACCATGCAGGCAATCGAGCCATCCAGCTTGATGTAGTTCAGCGCATACTTGCTTGCTTCTACTTCAAGCGGATCTTCCTCGGCAGTATCGCGCAGCGCCTTGATGGCCGCGTGACGGAACAGAGCGTTGTCGTCGAATGTGATCTTCGCGTCCAGGGCAAACAGCTTGTCGTCCTTGGTGGTGATGAAGGGATTGATTTCCACCAGCGAGGCATCGGTGTCAATGAACGCCTTGTACAGGCTCTGCAGAAAGGTGACCGCGGCATTGATCTGCGTGGGCTTGAGACCCAGGGCAAAAGCCAGCTTGCGCGCCTGCCATGCGCCGAATCCGATAGCCGGATCGATGGTCTCCTTGAAGATGGCCTCGGGCGTCTTGGCGGCTACTTCCTCGATCTCCATGCCGCCGGCCTGCGAGGCCATGAACACCAGCTTGCCGGTCGCGCGATCGAGCACGATGCCCAGGTAAAGCTCGCGGTCGATGGCGGCCGTCTCTTCCACAAGCAGGCGTTGCACCTTCTGCCCTTGCGGGCCGGTCTGGTGCGTAATCAACTGCATGCCGAGAATGTTCTTGGCGTGCAGCTCGGCATCCTCGCGCGTCTTTGCCACTTTCACGCCGCCGCCCTTGCCGCGGCCTCCGGCGTGAATCTGCGCCTTCACCACCACGCCCGTTGCGCCCTCCGCAAACAGCTTGCGGGTAACCTCGGTCGCCTCTTCCAGCGTGTTGGCCATCTCGCCCTTGGGCACGGCAACGCCGTACTTGGCGAGAATCTCTTTTGCCTGATACTCGTGAATTTTCAAGTTGGGACCGCCCAGTCCGCTGCTGTTTGGTAGATTCGGCGCCGGACCCAGTGAGTCCAGGACCAGCGAAGCCGTGACAGCGGTATGCAAATTCTAACTTGCCCCCCAACGGGGCCGCAAACGGCTTGGCGTTTCCATCTCAGAATGAATCCCAGCGCACCGGCAGTTACCATATTGGAATATGGCCTTGTTGAAGGAACTCCTCAAGCCGCTAGCCGAAGATGGCGCCTCGCTCACCCGCGAGCAGGCTGCCGATGTCCTGACCGAGATTCTCTCCGGAGGCGCATCCGAGGTCGAAATCGCTGCCCTGCTCGCCGTGTTTGCCACGCGCGGCGAACAGGCCCCGGAGCTGGCGGGCTTTGTTGAGGTCATGCGCCAGCGCGCCTTGCACGTGCCGCTCACACCGGAGGAGCGCGGCGAGCTGGTCGACGTTGTTGGAACCGGAGGCGGCGGACCGCTCACCTTCAACATCTCCTCCGGAGCGGCGCTCGTGGCCGCGGCCGCCGGCGCGAAAGTAGCCAAGCACGGCAACCGCGCCATCACCTCCCGCTGTGGAGCAGCAGACGTTCTGGAAGCGCTCGGCGTGCCCATCGACCTGTCTCCTAAGCTGGCCGCCGAGTGCCTGCGCCAGACCGGCTTCATGTTCCTCTTTGCGCCCCTGTACCACCCGGCGATGAAGGCTCTCGGACCGCTTCGCCGCGCCCTCGGCTTCCGCACCATCTTTAATCTCTGCGGACCGCTCACCAATCCCGCCGGCGCACGCAACCAGGTGATCGGAGTGCTGGCGCCCAGCCGCGTGTTGCTGGTCGGACGAACGCTTGTGTCTCTGGGGGCGAAGCGCGCCTTCGTCGTTCACGGGTCGGATGGCATCGACGAGCTCACCACAACCGGCGAATCCGTAGTTGCCCGCGTCGAGGAATCGGAGAGCGGCCCACCCACGATCAAGGCCGCCCGCATCACCCCGGAGATGGCCGGGCTCCCGCGCACCACCCTCGACCAGTTCACCGGCGGCGATGTGGAGACCAACAGGTCCCTGCTTTACGACGTGCTCACCGGGATTCCGGGCGCGCGACGCGACATCGTCCTTTTGAATGCCGCTGCTGCTTTGGTTGCGGCGGGGCATGCCGGAGACCTGAAAGAAGGAGTGGCCATGGGCGCTAAAGCCATCGACTCCGGTGAGGCCGCCGCCACACTGGCCAAACTCCGCCAGTTCGGCAAAGCGCACACGTCCATTCAATAGAACACTCCCGGCTATCAGAATTGGCATATGCTGCGGTATTAATCGTCGATGGGAGGACGCGTGAGCCAGTCAGACATCAAGCCGCAAGCCGCAACCCCGGCCCTGTCCGCCCCCGCGCCCAAGACCGCCAAGCTCTTCAAGAACGGCCGCAGCCAAGCCGTCCGCTTGCCCAAGGAATTCCGCTTCGAAGGTGATGAAGTCGCCATCCGGCGTGATGAAGCGACGGGCGAAGTCGCGAAAGCACCCGCGGCCCAGGCACTCGCCCTGGGTCTCACATTGGTTATCCATGACCGGGTCTTTTCGTTCGTAGACGGCCTCAAGACCGAAGATTGGACCGTCTAGCCCATCTTCCGTTTGCCGACGCTGCGCGAGGCCAAGAGGCTGTCCGGACCTAGAGCAACCCCGAGCGCCCAGCGAGCCGCCGCGCCAGCAGCCACGAGGCCAGCGAGAACACCAGCGCCAGCGCAACCCAGCCCATCCCTTCAATCGGCTGCAGCACTTCCGCAGGCAGATGCAAGATGACCGGCGAACTCGCCTTCATGGCCGAAAGCGCGAGCGGGAACAGTTCCAGCCCACCCCAGCCGAAAACTCCGGCAATCAGCACAAGCCCGGGAAGAGCCCGCTTCCACGGGAACGGAATGGGAGCCGGCACTCTGGCCTCTTCCTGCACTTTCTCCATCACCGCGTCCACAAAGCCTGAAGACGGCACAAGTTCCTCTTCGGTGGCCAGGATTGTGTGGAGCCTGCCCGGCGCTATCGCATCTGTTTCTTTCATTTTCCGGTCCATCTTCAAACCTCCTTCCGTGCGTTCCGGAGAATCTCAGCTTTGCGGGGGTTCGGGGGTCCGACGCTTCTGACTGGCTGTGGAGAATGCGAGCCCAGTTCCTCCTCAAGTCGCGGAAACCGCTTTCGCAGCAGCTCCCGCGCCCGCGCCAGACGTGCCTTGAGCGTTCCCTGCGGCAGGCCCATCGTCTGCGCCGCCGCCGCCACGTCCATCTCGTGGAAATAGAAGAGAACAAGCGGCTCCCGATAGCGCACCGGCAGAGCCAGCACGGCGCGCCTGACTGTTTCGGAGCTGATTGTGGCGGCCAGGGTGTTGTATTGCGCGGCGGGATGGGCAGGCTCGGCAATCTTGTCCAGCGGCTCATTTGCCACCGGAAACCGGCTCAGTTCTGACCGAAACACGTTGGAGGCCAGCGCAAACAGCCAAGTTGAGAAGCTTCCCTCGCGCCGCCATCCGGATAGCCCGCGCCACGCCCGGACAAAGGCCTCCTGGGCCAGTTCCTCTGCACGGCCGCGGTCGCGGCAATAGCGCCACGCCATATTTACGAGCGGTCCCTGCCAGCGCCGCACAATGCCCTCGTACGCCTGCACATCGCCGCCGAGCACCCGCTCGACATCGGCCAGGTCTTCTTGGGCGTTGGTGGTGGCATGCATGCCGGACTGCACTCCTCTGCAACCTGTAGGACAGGTTTCGTCGCTCCCCGGTTGCGTTTTCTTCCGCGACACAGGCTTGCAGAGATTATGCAACCGATTTCGGACCTTTGCTGTCCCACCAGACGCATGGGGAAAAACCCCGTCGAGGAGGATGAGATGCCCAACGCGATATATTTTCTATTTCCACTGGTGCTCCTTGCAATTGTGTTCACATTTACCGCGGCTGTGTATTGGGTTGAGCAGCGCCGCAAGGAACGCGAAGCGTTTTACAAGGCGGAGACCCTGAGGCGGGTCTCAGAGGCTCAGGGCGACAGCGCAAAGGCCGTCATCGAGCTGCTGCGGGAAGACGAAAGAATCAAAACGATAAAGGTCCGCGAAGGCTTAAAGATCGGCGGGCTGATCAATGTGGGCACCGGCATTGGGCTGATGATCTTTCTGGGCGCGCTGCTGGGCGTGGGAGGCAAACCGGTCTCGGCGGGGGGAACCGGTTCAGTCTTCCTTTGCGGCCTGATTCCGGGTTTCATCGGCGCGGCCATGCTTCTTTATGTCTACTTTCTCGCCCGGCCTTTGGAATAGGGCAGAACTGCTGAATCCTAGCCGGACTTCGGACATCGAACGAGGTAGTTGTTTGAACGACCATCGTCCCGGCTTCGGTCTGTCATGCCGGGACGCGCGGAGAACCCGATGCCTGAAGCTCCAGAACGCCAACCTGTAGTCTTCATCCCCCATGGCGGCGGCCCCTGCTTCTTTATGGACTGGACGTGGGGTCCGGCCGATACCTGGACCCCTGCGCGGCGCTTCCTTGAAGGCCTGGCCGCCACGCTGCCCGCACCGCCCAAGGCTCTGCTTGTCGTCAGCGGCCACTGGGAGGAGCCTGCCTTTACCGCGAGTGCGGCCGCTGCGCCGAAGCTGATCTTCGATTACTCCGGATTTCCCGAGAACACATACCGGCTCACCTGGCCCGCTCCCGGCGCACCCGAACTGGCTGCCCGCGTGGCCGGAATGCTCAGCGAGGCTGGACTTCCTTCCGCGGTCAACCCCAGCCGCGGCTTCGACCATGGAGTTTTTGTGCCCTTGAAAGTGGCCTTCCCCGAGGCGAAAATTCCCGTGGTTACGCTCTCGCTCACCCATTCACTGGATCCTGCGCTGCATCTGGCTGCCGGACGCGCCCTGGCTCCGCTGCGCGACAAAGGCGTCCTGATTGTCGGCAGCGGCATGAGCTTCCACAATCTCCGCGCTTACTTCCGTCCCGAAACCCGGGAGCGAGCGCAAGCTTTTGATGACTGGCTGACGCGCGCCGTAGAGTCGCCCGCAGCCGATCGCGAAGCTTTCCTGGCCGACTGGCGGAACGCCCCCTTCGCTGCATACGCTCATCCCCGCGAGGAGCACCTGATTCCACTTATGGTGGCCGCCGGAGCTGGTGGCAGCGCCCCAGGCAAGCGCATTTTCAACGATGAGCCAATGGGCGCATCCATCAGCGCCTACCGTTTCGATTGAAGCGCGCTGCAAGATCGCCCCTGTGCTACAGTCCCTTCGACTGATACCACCGTCTGCGATGGCCCACCCGGACGCCGCGATCGATGGCTACCGCTGTCAGTCCGAAGATCATGCACAGGTCGACTCGCGCCTCGTGCAGGAAGCTCAAGACTCCATAGCGGGGCAGCTTCATCAACGCAAACGGTCCCAGCGGCCGGCCCAGCAGGATGGGCACTTTGGTCGTCACCAGCGCCGTGAGCATCACCACCAGCAGCGCAAGCGCGGCATCGCCGGCAAAAACATTCAGCGCAATCGCCAATCCACCGGCAATCTCCACGCCTCCCACCAGCGGCGCCAGCACGCGGGCATAAGGCAGTCCGATGGCCGTAAAGCGGCCGATTCCGAGTTCGCCGGGATGGAGGAATTTCAGGATGCCCTCGGTCAAGAACACCAGCCCCACGACCACTCGGATAAGGATCATGGGAAGACTATGGCGCATGGTTGCCTCCGGGCACCGGGCTTATCGGATGGACTCTCGTCTCTGCAAGGAAGGACTGGACTCAATCCTGATATGGAAAGAGCATACCTGAGAGCCCGAATCCAGACACGTAATCCCTGGGAAAAACTCCGGGCTGTGGAACCACCCGGCTCATTCTGGGTCAAGCATCCCAGGACGAGGCCGCGGAATGCCGGCTCCTCGCGCTTCTTATTGATGGTCCAGCAACTCCTCGATCCTGGCCGCCAGCCTTCTCGGAGCCGTCGAAGAACCGAACCGGCTCACCACGCGTCCCTTGCGGTCGACGAGAAACTTGGTGAAGTTCCACCGGATGGCCCCGCCACTGAAGGCCCCGAAGACTCCCGGCTTACTCCGCTTCAGGAAGCGAAAGAGCGGGTGGGCCTGTTCGCCATTTACATCGATCTTCGCGAAGATGGGAAAACTGACGCCATAATTCTTTTCGCAGAAGGCTTCGATCTCGACTGCCGTGCCCGGTTCCTGCCTTCCAAACTGGTTGCAGGGAAACGCCAGCACGTCAAAGCCCTGCTGACGATAGGCCCGGTTGAGCTCTTGCAGACCCGCGTACTGCGGCGTGAAACCGCACTTGCTGGCCGTGTTCACAATCAGCAATACCCGCCCGCGGAACTCCCCAAGGCTCACCGTGCGCCCGTCGAGGAGCTGCGCTGAAAACTCATAAACCGACCCTTGCGGCGCATCCATCCTCGCAAAACCTCCGCCTATCCAAGATGCCATGTGAATCCCATCTGCGTCTAAGAGGGATGCCGTGCAAACAGGAAGGGGACGGAAACAGGCCGTGACCCATCTGCGTCCGGTAGACTTGGGGTTAGGCCCCGGTCCCAAGGCGCTGGTTGCGCGGCAGGGAAACAGTGGGAAAGATTCGGTTTCCGGACCGTGCGACAGCCTGCGGGTTTGGGTGGGGTGGCTGCGGTCCAATATAATCGTTCTTTCCTCGAGGCAGGATCAGATCTTTCAGCAGTGAGGGTGTCGATATTCTTCCCGTGAAGCCGAACCTGATGGCGAACTATGGCCCGCACCAGTATTTGCGCTCGACGCCGGGCTCCAGCCCGGTGAAGACCAAGCACACTTCCATCTCCCGCGTTCTGCGGATTTCCGGCCGTTTGGCGCGCGTCGCCGTCTCGCTCGCGTTGCTCGCCGGCACAGCTGCTGCCCTGGCTCAGCCGTCCCAGACCATCGACTCCATCCGTGTGATCGGCAATCGCCGCATTCCCAAGGAGACCATCCTGGCGCGCCTGTTCACCCATCCCGGTGATGCCTACGATGTGATTTCCATCGAGCGCGATTTCAACTCGCTGTGGAACACCGGATACTTCGAGAACCTGCGCATCGAGCGCGAAGACACGGAGAAGGGCATCATCCTGGACGTCTTCGTCAAGGAAAAACCGACCATCCGGGAGATCAATTACAAGGGCCTCAACGCCGTCTCCCAGTCCGACGTCCTGGACCGTTTCAAGAAGGAAAAGGTTGGCCTCTCCGTCGAGAGCCAGTATGACCCGGCCAAAATTCTCCGCGCCACCACCGTGCTGAAGGAGATCCTGTCCGAACACGGCCACCAGTTCGCCACGGTCAAGCTCGACATCAAGGACATTCCACCGGCTTCAGTCCAGGTGAACTTCAACATCAAGGAAGGCCCCACCGTGAAGGTGGGCAACATCAAGTTCGCCGGCAACCAGCACCTCAACGGGCTGCTCCTGCGCCGGGCCATGAAGAACCTCAAGCCCATCGGCATTCCTTATTCCGTCATCTTCGAGAATCTCTTCGCGCAGACATTCGACGCATCCAAACTGGAAGAAGACTCCGAGCGCGTCCGCCAGGCCTACCGCGACAAGGGCTACGCGAACGCCGCCATCGAGGAGCCAAAGACGCAGATCCGCGACGAGGGCGGCCTGAACTGGTTTACCTTCCGCCCCAATAAGGGCAAGCGCATCGACATCCTGATGCCCGTTGAAGAGGGCGGCCGTTACCGCCTCGGCGCCATCACGTTCACAGGCAACAAGGCCGTGGCAAACGTGAAGGCTTTGCGCGGCCAATTTGCGCTGAAGGATGGCGACTGGTTCAACGCCACGCTGATCCAGAAGGGTCTGGAGAGCCTGAAGAAGGCCTACGGCCAGCTGGGCTACATCAACTTCGGCGCCATTCCCAAACCCACCTACGACGACCAGAAGAAGACCGTCTCTTTCGACATCGACATCGACGAAGGTAAGCCCTTCTATGTCTCCCGGATCGAGTTCCAGGGCAACACCATTACCCGCGACAAGGTGATCCGCCGCGAGTTGATGCTGGATGAAGGGTCGGTCTACAACTCGCAGCTCTGGGAGTACAGCCTTCTGCGCCTCAACCAGTTGGAATACTTCGAGCCGCTCAAGGTCGACCAGGACTCCGAAGCCCACCAGGATGCTGAGGCAGGCACCGTCGATCTGCTCCTCAAGGTAAAGGAAAAGGGCAAGAACTCCATCGGCCTCAACGGCGGCGTCAGCGGATTGTCCGGCGCTTTTCTCGGTGTCAATTACCAGACCAACAACTTTCTAGGCCTGGGCGAGACCCTCAGCCTGCAGGGCAACCTGGGTAACGTTCAGCGCCAGTTCCTCTTCGGGTTCACGCAGCCCTATGTGCGCAACCGTCCCCTCAACCTTGGCTTTCAGCTCTTCAACACCAAGCAGGATTACAACGCTTCCAAGGCCTACACGACGGGCACCGGACTCTCGCCCAACCTGACCTCGGCACAGCAGTCGCTGACGCAGAATTACAACCAGGCTTCCACCGGTCTGAATTTCTCGCTCAGCTATCCTCTCAAGCGCCATGCCTTCCAGCGCGTGGGCATGACCTATAACCTGAACAAGTCGACGATTACCGCTTTCAGCACCGCCTCGCAGACATTCTTCCAGACCATCAGTTTCCGGTCCGGCATTCAGGGCTCCAACCCGCTGGCCGGAATCGTCAACAGCTCAGCCACCTTCAGTTACATCTACAACACCATCAATAACCCCCTCCGCCCGCGCTCCGGCAAGGAATACTCGGCGATCTTCCAGGTGGCGGGCATTGGCGGCAACGTCCGGTTCTTCTCTCCGCATGTGGCCTACGAGCGCTTCATGCCCATGCACTACCTCATTCCGTCAGCCAGCGGACGCAACGTCCTGGGCTTTCGCGCGCAATTGGGATATGTGCAGGGCTACGGCGGCGATGTGGCTCCGCCCAACAACCGCTTCTACACCGGCGGCGAAGGCGATCTGCGCGGCTTCGATATTCGCGGGGCTACGCCGTACGGATACGTCCCCAATCGCGTTACGGTGCAGCTCACCAACCCGGACGGTACCTGCGTTCCGCGCGATCCGACCAATCCGCAGTTGAGCCAGTGCCTGCAGATTCCCCTGCCGGTCTACGGCATTGCCTCCATCGGCGGCGACACCAGCCTCACCACGAATGCCGAGTACCGTATTCCCATCGCCGGCCCGGTCATGATATCTGTCTTTGACGACTTCGGTATCGATACGGCCCTGAACAAGGGACAGTTAAAGCAGAGCCCGGAGGGCTTTGCATCGCTCACCGCGCCGCTCTATGGATGCCCGGTCTTCAACAACGGCGCCTGCCAGGGCGGCATCCCCGGCTCGCAGGTCGGATTCCAGCAGAACATCCGCCCCATCAGCGGGACCAACTTTGTTCCCCGCATGTCTCTGGGCGGCGAGCTCTCCGTCATCATGCCCATCATCAACGCGCCCTTCCGCCTCTACTACGCATATAACCCGCTCCGCCTCTATGAGACCCCCTATTGCAACTCCGTCATAGTTGGCGGAAACAAGGGAAGCTGCTCCGCCGAGCTGATTACGCGCGACCTGTTCCCCCCCGGAGGCGCAGGCGACTACACCTACCAGGAATCGCTGCAGGCCTACGGTTCACGGTACCTGTTCCGCGAGCCGCGCAAGACCTTCCGCCTGACGGTTTCAACAACCTTCTGACGCCCGCGCTGTGCAGCGCATCCAGGCAGGGCCGCTCTCGCAGAGCGGCCCTTTCACTTTGCAGCCGAAACAGGAAAGTGTCTCATGCATGCAAACGCACCCTGACGATCCTTCTCGAATTCCGAGGAAGGCTCGCGGCAGGCTGCGAACCCGACGTCGACGCGTCTCTTGAAGCCGAGCCAAATTTAATCGGCGCGCGCTTTACCTCCCCTACCCGGCCCACCTATAATCCAACCAGTTCCTGCTGATGTCTCCGCTCGCGTCTTTTCCTGTCTCTGCCCTCACTCTGGCGCGGAGTTCCAAGAAACGGGGCCCTGGCGACAAGTTCTCGTCGATGGGGTGCTAAGTGACGGTCAGGTTTCTCAGGAGGCACAGATCCGGTTCTGCGATCCGTCGCTAACCCAACAGGAATTCTGAAGGAGTTTTGCACCCCAATGAAGCGTACTTTTGCACTCGTTCTTACGCTGGCCTCGGGCTTTGCCCTCAGCGCAGCCGCTCAAACTTTGCCCGCCCCCGCAGCTTCGGCACCGGCAGCGGCGCCAGCCGGCCCCGCCAAGGTTGCAGTAGTCGAATTCCAGGCAACCGTGGGCCAGACCAACGAATTCCAGCGCGATTTTGCCGACCTGCAGAAGAAGTACGAACCGAAACGCGCCCAGCTCAAGACCATGGCCGATGAGATCGATGGCCTGGAGAAGCAACTGCAGGCCCAGGGCGCCACACTCAGCGATGCGGCTCGCGCCACGCAGGCCAAGACCATCGATGAGAAAAAGAAGCAGGCCCAGCGGTTCGCTGAAGATGCCCAGAACGATCTCACCCAGGAAATGAACGACGTCTATAACAAGGTCGCTTCCAAGGTCTACGACGTTCTTGTGACCTACACCAAGCAGCAGGGATACACGGTGGTCCTGGATGCCAGCGAGAGCCAGCAACAGGCGCCCCTTGTGCTCTTCCACGCGGACAACACCGACATAAGCAAGGCCGTTGTCGAAGCCTATAACGTCAAGTCGGGCGTTCCCGCTCCTCCACCGCCGGCTCCGGGCGCTGCAGTACCAACGGCTCCCAGGCCGGCTGCCAAGCCGCCCGTGACCCACTGAGGCCGAGTCTGGACTTCAGACGGCGCTCCAACAAGCTTCTAAGCTGCCAGAGAGGCCCCGCGATGCGGGGCCTCTCTGTTTCAGGGTCCAAAGTCGCCGCAACAAGAGGCTGCGCATTTCGCGGCCGTATTGTCCACTCCATGGTTTGACGCTCCGCTTACCGCCCTCCTATAATCCAGACTGTTCCGTTGACGTCTGCGTCCGCGTCTTTTCCTCATCTTCGCTCCCTCCGGTTACGCAACTGGGTTGAAAAGGGACCGTGAGGCTGCTCAGGAGATACCGGTCTGGCCCCGCCTCAGTGCGTGGGCAGCCGCAGAGAGAATTCGCCACTGGAGCTTGAAGGAGTCTTCCATTCCCATGAAGCGTTCGCTTGCACTCGCCACACTGCTGGCCTCGGGCTTTGCCTTGGGCTCGGCTGCTCAAACAACGCCGGCGCCTGCCCCACCCGCCAAGATCGCCGTGATTGCATTCCAGGTGGCCGTGGCGCAAACCAACGAGGGCCAGCGCAACTTCGCTGACCTGCAGAAGAAGTACCTGCCCAGGGAAACCCAGCTCAAAGCGCAGAACGACGAGATCGAGAGCCTGACCAAGTCGTTGCAGGCGCAGGGCGCTTCGCTGAGCGATGCGGCCCGCGCGCAACAGGCCCGCACCATCGACGAAAAGAAGAAGAAACTGGATCGCGAAGCGGAGGATCTCCGCACTGAAGGCGGCCAGGAGGCGAACGAGATGTACAACACTCTCGCTTCCAAGGTCTACGACGTGCTGTCCACCTATGCCCAGCAGCAGGGATACACTCTGGTTCTCGACTTCTCCCAGCAACAGAATCCCATCCTCTTTGCGCTGCCCAGCACGGACATCACCAAGCCGGTAGTCGAAGCCTACAACCTGAAGTCCGGAGTTCCTGCCCCACCGCCGCAACCGGCCGCCTCATCGATTCCTTCGGCCCCGGCGCCGGCAGCCAAGACTCCCGCCGCCCCGCAGTAAAGGCGGATTGCGAAAGCGCACAAGGGGCCCGCTCCGCGGGGCCTTTTCCGCCCCAGAGTTGGCCCTCAAACGAGCCGGTAATTTTTGCGGTTTTGCTCAAAAATTAATTTCCGCGGCAAACCGGCCCTACTGTGGAAAAAGTTGTGGATTATTTCCACCTTCCCACCACATTCATTTCCATTTTTTCGCTTGCCAGCGGCAACAATCTTCTGCTAAACAGCATAAACCTTTATTTATCAATAGAAGTTCCCGCCAAATCTCTGCCTCCCGACAGCCAGCCCCGCAATCCCGCTGCCGATCGACCGGAGTGCGCTTTCCACAATTCTCTGTGAACGCTCGGTAACTAAAGTATCCGGTTAGTTACGGATCAGCACCTACTTCTGCTGATCCTCGCCGACGCGCAGAACCGCCAGGAAAGCTTCCTGGGGAATGTCGACTTTCCCGATCCGCTTCATCCGTTTTTTGCCTTCTTTTTGCTTCTCCAGCAGCTTACGTTTGCGGGAAATATCCCCGCCATAACACTTTGCCAATACATTCTTTCGGAGCGCCGCGACAGTCTCGCGGGCGATGATCTTGGCGCCGATGGCTGCCTGAATGGCTACCTCGAACTGCTGCCGCGGGATGAGCTCCCGCATCTTTGAAACGAGCAGCTTCCCGCGCTCATAGGCAAAATCCCGGTGCACGATAATCGAAAGAGCATCCACCGGCTCGCCGGAGACGAGGATATCCATCTTCACCATGGGCGACGCCCACTCGCCGGCAAGTTGGTAGTCCAGGGAGGCATAGCCGCGCGAGATTGACTTCAGCCGGTCATAGAAGTCCAGCACGATCTCGTTCAGCGGCAACTCGTAAGTCAGCATCACGCGGGTCGGCGTCACATATTCGAAATTCACCTGCCTGCCGCGCTTCTCTTCCACCAGCTTCAGAATTCCGCCGACATATTCTTCGTTGGTCAGGATCTTGGCCGTGATCACCGGCTCGCGGATTTCGTCGATATTTGTCGGCTCGGGCCAGCGCGAGGGATTGTCCACCTCCAGCACGCTGCCGTCCGTCATCTTGATGTGGTAGCGCACGCCCGGCGCGGTCGTAATCAAGTCCAGTTCGTACTCGCGCTCCAACCGCTCCTGGATGATCTCCATATGCAGCAAGCCCAGAAACCCGCAGCGAAATCCGAAGCCCAGCGCCACCGAGCTTTCCGGCTCAAAGAAGAAGGAGGAATCGTTGAGGCGCAGCTTCTCCAGCGCGTCGCGCAGCAGGGTGTGCTCGTGCGAGTCCACTGTGTAAAGGCCGGCGAAGACCATCGGCTTGATGTCTTCAAAGCCCGGCAACTGCGCCGGCGCCGGACGCGCATCGTCGGTTACCGTGTCGCCGATCTTGGTGTCGCCCACGTTTTTGATGGTGGCCGCGAAGAAACCAACCTCGCCGGCCGTCAGCTGGCCAATCTCTACCGGCTTGGGCATCAATACGCCCATGGACTCGACCTCGAAGGACTTTCCATTCGACATCAGCCGAATCCGCTGTCCCTTGCGCATGGTGCCCTGCATGACGCGCACCAGCACGATCACCCCGCGATAGGCGTCAAACCACGAGTCGAAGATGAGCGCCTGCAGCGGCGCGTCGGGATCGCCCGTGGGCGGAGGCAAGCGATGCACAATCGCCTCCAGCACCTCCGGCACGCCAACGCCCGTCTTCGCGCTCACCGGAATGGCGTCCGTGGCATCCAGGCCTACTGCCTTTTCAATCGCCTCCTGGGTGCGCAGAACGTCCGCCGAGGGCAGATCGATCTTATTGATCACGGGAATGATCTCCAGGCCGTGATTGATGGCGAGATAGGCGTTGGCCAGAGTCTGGGCTTCCACGCCCTGGCTGGCATCCACCACCAGCAGAGCACCCTCGCAGGAGGCCAGCGACCGGGAGACCTCGTAGCTGAAGTCCACATGACCCGGAGTGTCGATCAGGTTCAACTGATAGGTGTTGCCGTCCTGCGCCTTGTACATCATGCGCACCGCGTGCGCCTTGATGGTGATGCCTCGTTCCCGTTCCAGATCCATGTCGTCCAGAATCTGCGCTTGCATCTCGCGCCCTGTCACGGAGCCGGTGAACTCAAGAAGACGGTCGCTTAAAGTCGACTTGCCGTGGTCGATGTGGGCGATGATTGCGAAGTTGCGAAGGAAACGGGCATCCATGAGGGGGTTGGTAAAGGAGGAAACTCCGCGCGTTGCCGCGCGTCCGCCGCGGCGGACCTCCAGGTCTTAGCTTATCATCGGCATAGTGTCTCTCGCAGTCTGGCCGCAACCTGGGTCGGGGGCTTGAGCGGCGCAACGGCTCATGCATACACGTTCCTATCGTCTTCTTTTGTACGGCTTCTCTCTACTGGTCCTTTTGGTGGCCGGATGCACTCCCACGCAGACGCGCAAGGGCGGCGCGGGAACGCAGCCCCAGGCAACCGCCCCGCCGATTGCAGCCCCGCAGCAGCCTCCGCAACCCGCCGCCGCCCCATCGCCTCCGCCGCTCACGGCCCAGCAGCAGCACGTGCGCCAACTGATCCAGCAGGTGGAGCTAGCCTACGCCCAGGGCCAGGCAGCCTATCGCAAGGGAATGCTGGCCGATGCCAAGGTGGATTTCGATCGCGCCGTCGATCTCATGCTGACCAGCGGCGTTGACATCAAGACCGATTCCCAGCTGCAGGATGAGTTCGACCACATTGTGGACGGCGTGAACGCCCTGGAGATGGAAGCCCTCAAGGAGGGCAACGGCTTTGCGCCCAAAGAGGAGCCCACCCCCGCCGATGTGGCCAGCGACGTGACCTTCGAAGTGGATCCGAATATCGTGGCCAAGGCCAAGGCCGAGCTGGCCACGACCAAGTCCGACCTGCCCCTCATGGTCAACGACTATGTGGCAGCTTACATCAACTTCTTCGCCAATACCCAGCGCGGCCACAACACGCTCCTGCACTCGTTCCAGCGTTCCGGCCGCTACCGGACCATGATCCAGCGCGTCATGGCGGAAGAGGGCGTACCCCAGGATCTCATTTACCTGGCCGTGGCCGAGTCCGGCTTTAACCCGCGCGCCATGAACGCCCGCTCGCGCGCCGGCGGGATGTGGCAGTTCATGCCCACCGGCTCTTACGGCCTGCAGCGCAACTCCTATGTCGACGAGCGCTTCGATCCGGAGAAGTCCACCCGCGCCTATGCCCGTTACATGAAGTACATCTACGACCAATTGGGTGACTGGTACCTGGCCATGGCCGGCTATGACTGGGGCGCGGGCAACGTGCAGCGCGCGGTACAAAAAACCGGATACGCCGACTTCTGGGAGCTCTACAAGCGCCACAATCTGCCTGGGGAAACGCAGAACTATGTTCCGCAAATCCTGGCCGCCATCATCATCGCCAACAACCCCACCCAATACGGCTTTGACGAAGTCACTCTCGACCCGCCCGTGCTGACGGACACCGTCACCATCAACTACACGGTAGACCTGCGCCTGGTCTCCGACATCGTCGACGCCCCGGTTGACGAGCTCGAAGCGCTCAATCCCAGCCTTCTGCGCATGGTTACCCCTCCCGACGCGTCCTTCGATCTGCATCTGCCGGCCGGCACGGCCACGCTCTTTGAACAGCGCATTGCGGCCGTCCCCGAGGCCAAGCGCAACGCCTGGCGTTACCATCGCGTGGCCGCGGACGATACGCTGGCCTCCGTTGCCCGCGAGTTCCACGTTTCCGATGCCGCGCTGGCAGAGGCCAATCAGCTCCATCCCACCGACAGTCTGCAGGGCGTCGAGGCGCTGGCGGTGCCGCTGGCCCCCGTCGCCGCACCCTCGACTCGCATGCTGCTCTACGTCGCCCGCCGGGGCGATACGCTGGTCACCATCGCCGACCGGTTCGGCGTTTCCCTGACCCAGCTCCGGCGCTGGAACAACATCGCCGGCGTGAAGGTCGAGCCGGGACGCCGTCTTCACGTGGCCGAGCCTGCAGTGGCATCGCACCCCGCGCGCAGCCGCCACGGTGCCGCCACCTCAAGCGGAAAGGCCGCAGAGCAGGTCCCGGCGAAAAGCGACGCGCATAAGGCCGGCGCGCCCGCAGCGAAGAAGCAGCCGGCGACCTCCGGCTCCGGAAACAGCCACGCCCCGAAATCTCATTCAATCTCTCCAGCAGCGAAGAACGCACCATCGAAAAACGCAGCAAGCACGAGGAGAAGGCACTCAGCCAAGCGATCCGCGCAGGCGAAATCATCCACTCCATAACAAAAACTTCTCTGCGTCCCATTACATGCTTGTGTTTTTCTGGTATTTGCGTGCAAGCTATTGTTACAATCGCTTGCGCGAGCCAAGCATGTACGCGCACGATGGCGAACTGGCAATCCAATTCAACGTCAGCGGCAGGCCGCTGGAGGCAATGGGATGGAAGAAGTGTTCAGGATGTACGCAATGAGTGACGGCGACCCGCTGGGTGAGCCGCAGGAACTGGACCCGGATCACGATGAAGAGTTTGGCGACGAAGACGAAGAAGTCGAAACCTCCAGCGTGCTCACTTCCTCAGACGACGATGAAGGAGTCGTGGAAGAAGTCGCGGTCGTAATCGTCGAAGAACCCGCTGCAAAACCGGCTGTAAAGAAGGCCGCCAAGAAAGCTGCCAAAAAGGCCCCGGCTAAGAAGGCTCCGGTAAAGAAGGTGGCCAAAAAAGCCCCGGCAAAGAAAGCGGCCAAGAAAGCTCCGGCGAAGAAGGCAGCCGCGAAAAAGGTTGTGGCCAAGAAGGCCGCGAAGAAGTCCGCCGCAAAACCCGCTGGCGCAAAGGGCGGAAAGGGCGCAGCGAAGAAGGCTGCGGCCAAGAAGAGCGCCGGCAAAACCACTAAAAGAGGTAAATCGTTGGCAGTTAAGAAAGCAGCAAAGAAGGCGCCCGCCAAGAAGGCAGCAGCGAAGAA
>CAYUJM010000076.1:0-19659 GCA_964445025.1 uncultured Occallatibacter sp.
CGCAACCGAGGTGGCTCCGCTCTACGGCTTTGCCCGGGCCGACGCCATCGCTGCACGGCTGGCGCGGATTCCGGCGCTGGTCGTCCGGCCCTCCAGCACCCTGATGCCGCTGCCCATCGCGCAGATGGACCCGCTCTCCGTTGGCCAGAAGCTGCTGGTGTCGTTTGTGCTCGCGGGCAATTTTCTCCGCTCCGAGGAAGGTTTTGACCTGAACTGGCAGCTGCTCGACGTGGCCTCGCAAAGCGTGCGCGCGGGCGGAGCCATCCGCGTAGGCTCGCTGGACCTGATTGCCGTGCAGACCGAGATCTCCAACGAAGTATTTGCGGCGCTGCACGGACTCTCCGCGGGGGACCAGATCGATGTGCCTCGCTGGGGACAGAGGGATGCGTCAAATGCCGCAAATGGGTCCAATGGAACACTGCCCGGGCCGGTGAGCGAAGAGTATCTGCAGGCCCGCGCGCTGCTCAGTTCGTTCATGGTGCGCACCGGTTCGCGGGCCGACCTGGAACGCGCTCACGCGCTGTTTACCAATGTCACAGCCAACGATCCCGAGTTTGCCGCGGGGTGGAGCGGGCTGGGAATCGCCGAACTCCAGTTTGTGCGCCATGGCTTCGGCGGCCAGATTCACGTTATCCACGCGCGGCGCGCCTTTGACGAATCGCTCAAACTCGATCCCGCCTCGACGGAGGCCAATCTCTATCGCATTTACATGCTGCTCTCCCGCGGCGAAAAGGAGTCGGCGCGGCACGGCATCGCCAACCTGCTCTCCGGCGCAGCCAATGACTGGAACGTGCACATGGTGGCCGGAATCGCGCTGCGCGGCGACGGCATGTACGACGAAGCCTTGCAGCAGTTCAGCCGCTCCCTCAAGCTCAACCCTGCCAGCGCCCCCATCCTCTACAACCACCGGGCGCGGGTTTATCACTATCAGAACCAGATCGAGCTGGCCGGCGATGAGCTGGAGAAAGGTCTGGCCCTGGAGCCGCGCCACCCGCTGCTGCGCACCTCTGCCGGCTACCAGGAGATGCGGTTGGGCAATCTGAATAAAGCCATCGAGATTCTGGAGAGCGTAATTCACGACGACAGCTCTCTGCGCATCGCCGTGCCGACGCTGGCCCTCTGCTACGTGCAGGCCGGCGAGCGGGAGCGCGCCGCGGCTCTGCTCAAAGACGACACGCTGGCTGCCGCCGAAGCTGACAGCGAGATGGCCTACCGCCTGGCCACCTATTTTGCCGTGGAAGGCGATTCCAGCGAGGCCCTGCACTGGTTGCGCCGTGCGATCTATCTTGGCAATGAGAATTATCCCTGGTTCCAGAAGAATCCCGCGTGGAACAACCTGAGGACCAATGCGGACTTTGAGCGCATTTTGGAAGATCTGAAGCGCGGCTTCCGCAAGAACCAGAAGACCTGGAAGCGACTGCTGGAACAAGTGCCGCCGGACGGCGAGTAGCGACGGTCTAAAATGCGTGGTTTCCCACCCTTCCGCGATGATGCTGCGGAAGGATGGGGCACGGGGCTTTCCTTGGTTGGCCGGGGAGTTTCCTGAGCCAGGGCCCATTGCCTGCCAGCGAGATGTTACTTCTTCTTTTTCGCTGGCGATTTCTTGGCAGCCTTCTTGGCGGTGCTCTTTTTCGCGGCCTTCTTCCCGGCGACTTTCTTGGCCGCCTTCTTCACCACCGGCCTTGCTTTGGTGGATGTCTTCTTCTTGCCAGATTTTGGCGCCGGTGCATGCGCGGCACCTGCCGCGGCCAGCAGCGGGATGAGCTTACCGGCGATGGGTGAGCCCTGTCCCGTGCAGGCGTCCCAGCCCGGCCCGGCAGAAAAGCCGCCGTTATTTCCCTGGGTGATGTCGTTGAACGCCGCCGCTGCCTTGGCCGCATAGATTGCGGGCTGAATGAAGCCGACCTGCGTGCCCAGTTGCTGGTTGGCCACCGCAACCAGGCCCGCCCATAAGGGAGCCACGGCGCTCGTGCCCCCGATGACGGTGTCCTGGCCGTCCACGCGAATCTTGTACCCGCTGTTGGGGTCGGCGTCTCCGGCAACATCGGGCACGCCGCGGCCGCCAGTGCTCGTGGATGGCGCGGGTACTTTGGAATTAGCCTGCCAGGCCGGGAGCGGAAACGCCGTGCTCACCCCGCCGCCCGTCGCGCCATCGTTGTTGGCCAGTTCATTCCACACCACCTCGGAGACGATGGTCGATCCGTTGGCGTCCAGCTTGGTGCCGCCGCAGGCCAGCACGTGAGGGCTCGAGGCGGGAAAGTCCACATTGTTCCCCGTTCCGCCGTCCGTAGATCCGTTGTCGCCGGCCGCCACGGTGATGGTAACGCCGAGTGCCGCAGCGGACTGGCAAGCCGCGTCCAGCGCGGTCATTGCCTGCGTGGTCCAGGCCGATTCCGCCGCGCCCCAGCTGATGGAAATCACGCTCGGCTTGTTGGTGGTGTCGTGAACGGCCGTGGTAATGGCATCGGTGAATCCCTGGTCGGTGTTGGGCGTAAAGTACACCACGATATTCGCGCCCGTGGCCACGCTGGCAGCCACTTCGATGTCCAGCATCACTTCGCCGTCGGAACTGGAAGGCGTCGATGGCGCGTTCTTTCCCTTGTCCACGCTGACTGCCTTGATGGACGGCGCGGCCAGCCCCAGGGACTTGAAGTAGGTCTTCAGGTCTGCGGTTCGGTAGCCTCCGCCGAGCTCGATGATTCCGATGGTCTGTCCTGCTCCGCTTGCCGAGGACGGCCACTGGTAGGCCTGCGCCACCTGCGGTGGCGTGTAGCTTGCCGGAGCCGCGGCCGCCTCTGCATGCGCCTTTATTACGCGAAAATGCGGCTTGGCCTGCGGCCGGTTGTCGAGGCCCAGGACCGCCTCGACTTGTCCGATGAGTGTTTCGGGCAGGTGTATCCCACCCTCGCGCACACGATACTCCACGCCTTCGATTGTCTTCTGGTGGAGCTCCACCCCAAACGCCTTTTGGACATCGCCTGCCGCACCGGTTAGCTGCACCGTGCGCCGGGTCGCCGAATTTGGATCGGCTTCCACTGTGAGGTTGAACTCTTTGGCGAACGCCTTCACCAGTTTCAGCGCGTCGGGGTCCGCACTGTGGCGCCTCTTATACTCCGTACGGCTCAGGCGCGCGGGTCCATTGGACCTTCCGCCGCGCCGGTTGATCTTGAGCGGTTCCTTTCGTTTCACAATCAAGGAAACGGTGACTTTTGCCTTGGCCGGCGTGGCTTTCACATGTACTGCATTTTCCGCAGCGGCCTTTTCACTTCCCGGGAGGACAACACGTGCCTGCTCCGCAAAGCGCGGTGCATTTGCGCGGGGGGACTTTGCCATGACTCGCCTCATTTCTCGCCCTGGTAAGGTAAGTTGTCTTTGGAATGCCAGGGGACGATGAGTCCGAATCATAATCTAATTTGCTTTTTTCGTATGCAGTAATTCGAAAGGACAGTTGAAAACCTACCTTCACAGACCGAAAGTGCAGGCGCGACCCGCTGGTCAGGCCCTCCGATCGCGCTAAGTTGCTAACTCCACGCCGCGCCGGTTTGCCACTCCAAATCAACCGAACCTTAACAATCCCTACCGCATCCGGCGGCTACCATTAGCGGGAACCGCCAAGCTCTCTGAAGTCGCAGCCGAGGCGCATGATCGCAGCAGATCGATCTCCGCACTGACTCACTTCAGATAAGCGCGCACCAGATCGATCAGATCTTCGGCCAGTTCCGGGGCAATCTGTTCCTTGGCTCCGTCCACCAGGTGAAACCGGATATGCGTCTCCAGCACCTCGCCCATCAGCCCGTTGACACCGCCGCGCACCGCCGCCAGCAGCATCAACTGGCCGCCGCAATCCTCATCGGCCAAAAGCGCCCGCTCCACCGCGTCCAGTTGTCCGCGCAGCTTGCGCAGCCGCTGCAGCAGCTTCACTTTCTCCCGTTCCTGGTGGGACATGGAATCTCTCCTCTTGACAATACCCACCCCCGGTATGGTACCAAGGGAGTGGGGGTATAGTTCCAAATCCATTCTATGCCCGCCTGCCCAAGCCTCGCATCTATCTTCCTAGGCTCTCTTATGCTCCAGGATCCCGGCCGCCGCTCGAATCCGTTCCGCCGTGCAAAGGGATTTGGCCGCGTTCTTGCGTGCATGCTCTGTGTGCTGTGTGGGGCTGTTGGTTCCGCGTCAGCGCAGACGGCTGACTCCCTCCCGTCCGCACCACAGCCGCAGACTCCGGCTGCACCGCAGATGGCGCAGATCGCACCAAACCAACTCGCGCTCGTCCCCGTACAAGAGGAGGGAATCGGGCAACGGTCGACCGACATGAGTCCGGTGGGCCGCGAGCCCAACGATGCCCCCATGCTCTCGATGTTTCCCCATGGCGAGGACGCGTCCTGGTGGCTCTCCGGCCAGGCCAACATCATCATCCAGGGAGATCTGCCCTTCCACTCGCCTTATCAGGGTCCCAACAGCTTCATCCCCAGGGGCGAATACAAGACCTCCATGGTCGGCACGCTCTACACCGCGCTGCGGCGCAGCCGCTCCATTCGTTACAACACTGATTTCATCTTCGACCTCGAGGCAGCCGAAGGCCGCGGCCTCAGCGAAGCTCTCGGCGTCGCCGGATTCACCAACCTCGACGTAGTCCGCAACCCCAACCTGGGCAGAGTCCCCTACATCGCCCGCTACCAGATCCACCAGGTCTTCGGCCTCACCAGCAAAACCACCAGCCAGGAGCCCGGTTTTTTCGCGCTCGCCCCCAGCGTCCCGTTGCGTCGCGTCGAGTTCCGCATCGGCAAGCTCACCCTGCCGGACTTTTTTGACATCAACGGCCCCGGCAGCGACAGCCACCTGCAATTCATGAACTGGACCGTCGACAACAACGGCGCCTGGGACTACGCAGCGGACACGCGCGGCTATACCGTGGGCGGCATGGCTGAATACGACGACCGCGCCTGGTCCATCCGTTACGGCATCTTCGCCATGCCCACCGTCGCCAACGGAATCGACCTCGACTGGGCGTTCAGCCGCGCGCACGGGCAAAACGGCGAGTTCGAACTTCGCCAAAGCCTCGTTCCAAAACGTAAAGGGACGCAGCGAATTCTCTTCTATGCCAACCGCGCCCACATGGGCACCTATCGCGAGGCCGTCGAAGACTTTCTCAACGGCACGGACACTGCTTTATATGGAGTAACTGCCCCCACCATCACGCTGCACGAGCACCTCAGCGCCCTCAAATACGGTTTCGGCTACAACGCCGAACAGGAAGTCACCGAAAATCTGCGAGTCTTTGGCCGGTTTGGATGGAACGAGGGTCAGCACGAGTCTTTCGCCTACACTGAGGTCGACCAGACCGTTGAGTTGGGCGCCGACTACGCTGGAACCCGCTGGCATCGCCCCGTCGACAAGGTTGGCGCCGTCTTCGTCTCCAACGCCATCAAGTCCGACCACCAGGAGTATCTGAAGCTGGGGGGGCTGGGCTTTTTGCTGGGAGATGGCAACTTGAACTACGGCCGCGAAAACATCGTCGAGAGCTACTACACCTTGCACGCATGGCGCGGCATGTTCTACTCGCTCGACTTTCAGCACATCGATAATCCCGGGTATAACCGCGATCGCGGGCCCATCTGGGTAGGATCCGTTCGCGCCCACGTGGATTTTTGATCGTTTGATTTCAGGCAGGATGGAAAATCTGGTGCTGGAGGGGGAGACAATTCCCCTCCGGCACCAAGGTTTGGAAGGTCACACGAGAGTTACTGCAACCGGAATACGCTTTTTGAACGTTTTCCGAAGCCTGGACACCGACAACTTTCCGGTGGTTCCGATGGCGGATGGCAAGGATGGCGATGCCTCTTTTAATCCTGCCCATTCATCGAAAGAGATTTGAGTGCATGCACAATCCGCTGTTCGCGGATCTGCAGGGGGCGCGCCAATTCAAAACAGAAGAGCGAACCTTATTTCTAAAAGACCGCGTCGGACAGGCGAAAGACGCATGGGCATCCGCTGCTCGACTTGCCGCCAATAATCGGGAGGGGAACGTTACCATCCATATTTATAACTTCCGCGATTTGCTCTTTTAAACCGGAGTTTATGGGGTTCTTGCTTGAGAATGCTGTGGACCTGCGCTGGTCTGACCCGTTTTAGGGTACCAGCCTATTTGCCCGATCCTGCCGGTTGCGTCTGGTCCTTCGGCGGCGGCAGGGCCACGATCACTTCGTTTGGCTTGGCGTAGTGCAGTTTCTCCCGCGCTTCGTGTTCGATCGCATCCGGATCCGACTTGAGCCGTTCCACATGCTGCCGAAGCTGCGCGTTTTCCTCCTCGAGCTGCTTGATCTCTTTCTGTAGCTGCTGGTCCTCGACGCGTTTCTGGCGCCATACAGTGAGCCCATTCTTGCCGTTTACGACATGAACCATGAGCAGCAGTGCCAGGCACACAGCCACGACCGTGCCCGCCGGACGCCACGCCCGCCGCGCAAAGTCCAGTGCCCGTTCGTTGAACGGAACGGCAACCGTTTCTACCGCTCCTTTTTCACCCTGCGCCTGTTCGTCCGCCATTCCCCTCAACAACTTCCTAGCTCAGCACGAACTTCTCTGCCGCGGCTTTCAATGCTTCCATGTCCTGTTCACTGCGCGCTTCCGTGTACGCGCGCACCACCGGTTCGGTGCCGCTGAGCCGGTAGCACACCCACGAGCCGTCTTCGAGAATCAGCTTGAGCCCGTCGGTACGCACAACCGCGCTGACCTTGCGGCCACTCAGCTCCGTCGGATCGGTCCTCAACTTCTCAGTGAACGCGGCCTTCACCTCCGGGGTCAAGCGGAAGTTCTCGCGTACGGGATAGAAGGAACCAACCTTGGCAAACAGCTCCTTGAGCTGCATGCCCAGGCTCTTGCCGCGCGTCGCCACCATCTCCGCCACCAGCAGTCCGGCAATCACGCCATCTTTCTCTGGAACGTGCCCGCGAATGGTCAGTCCAGCCGACTCCTCGCCCCCGATGGCGATCTTGTCCGCGATGATCAGCTCGCCGATGTACTTGAAGCCCACCGGCGTCTCATAGAGTGGAACCTTGTGGTGCGCGGCAAGTCCGTTGATCAGATTCGTTGTCGCCACGCTCTTGGCCACGCCGTTCTTCCAGCCGCGCGTCTCCACCAGATAGTCGAAGAGCAGGGCGATGATGTAGTTGGGCTGGATGAAGGTGCCGTCGCCGTCCACAATGCCGAAACGGTCGGCGTCGCCATCCGTGGCAATGCCCAGTGCCGCGCCTATCTCGCGCATCTTCGCCTTGGCATCGCCCAGCAGGTGGTCGTCGGGCTCCGGCGCATGCCCGCCGAACAGGACATCCCGATAGTCGTGAACTGTCTCGATCGCCACGCCCGCTTCGCGCAGCAGGTCAGAAGAATAGCCGCGCCCAGCTCCCCAGAAGGGGTCGTAAACGACCTTGATGCCTGACTTGGCTATGGCCTTCAAGTCAACCAGCTCTTTGATCCGCTTGAGGAAGGCCGGTTTTACGTCGGCTGTCTCAAAGCCGCCCGCGGGAACATCTGCCTGCGGAATGGTCGCTTCGTTCGCTTGCAGTGCGCTGATGGCCGCCTCAATCTGTTTGGTCACCTCAGGCAGCGCCGGCGCGCCGTCATGGGTGGAGAACTTGATGCCGTTGTACTCCGGCGGATTGTGCGAAGCGGTGAAGTTGATGGCTCCGGAGGTCTTCAAGGTGCGCACGGCAAACGCGATGGCCGGCGTGGGGGCGGCATCGGCGATGACGATGGGGGTTATACCCGCTCCGGCCAGCACCCTGGCGGCGACGTCCACAAAGCTCTCGCCGAGAAAGCGTGGGTCGCGGCCCACGAGAACGCGGTGCGGTTCCGGCTGCGTCTTCACGTATGAGGCAATCCCCGCCACCGCCAGCCGGATGTTGGCCACGGTGAACTCGTCTGCCACTATCGATCTCCATCCGGAGGTGCCAAACTTGATCGCTGTCGTCATTGTCTTTCTCCATTTACGTCCGCCGTGGCGAACCGCAATGATCATACTGCCTCAGTCAGCTTCGCTCGGCAAGCCGCACAACTGCTTTACCATGGTGAAAATCTCATGTCCGACCCGGCCCCACCCGTCCGCATCGTAATCACCACCTGCGCCAGCCCCGGCGAAGCCAGCCGCCTGGCCCGCACGCTGGTCGAGGAACGGCTTGCGGCCTGCGCGACGCTGATTCCGGCGGTCCAATCCATCTACCACTGGCAAGGAGAGATCGAGTCCGCGACGGAGACTTTGCTACTGCTCAAGACTGGGCTTGAGCAGCTTGGCGCTCTTGAATCCCGGCTGCATGAGCTGCATAGCTACGACACGCCGGAGTTTGTGGTTCTTGGTGCAGAAGCGGCCAGCCAGCCCTACATCGACTGGCTTACCGCCAGCCTGCGCCGTCCCTGAGCCGGGCTCCCCGGGCCGCCCCGTCTGGTATTCTGGCCCATAACGGTAGTCCAATCGCCGGCGAACTGGAGCCCCGCTCCCAAATGGCTTTCCTCATCTGGAAAGACCCACCTTGCGAAGCGGCTGGAACGTCCGTGTGTAACAGAGAAACCGCTTGTATTGAATGCTATGCGCTGGATGATGATTGCCCTTCTCGTTTCTCTCGCGGCCCTGTTACTGGCTGCCGCAGGGCTGGCGCATCATATCTGGCAGCAGCGCGCCCGGCTCCGCAGCAACCCCGAGGCCGGGCCCCTGTCTAAACCGGGCTCCAGCGCCGCTTTTGACACGGTTGAGGATGTCGACCCGGAAATTGAGCTTTGAAGGAATTCTCGTGAATAAAGAAATCTCCGTACCCCTGAACCCGACGCGTGCGCTTGCGGCCGCCTCCGTCAGTCGACTGTCTGCCTGGATGCGTTCCGGGGGCATTGTGGTGGGCGGCAGCGCTCTGGTTGCTGTGTGTGCGCACCTTGCGCTACCCCTCTACTTCACCCCCGTGCCGCTGTCGCTGGCTCCGTTTGCTGTTCTGATCTTTGGGTTGCTACTCCGGCCGCGTCTGGCAGCAGCCGCACTCGGCACATATCTTCTTGAAGGTGCTCTGGGGCTGCCCGTCTTTGCTCCAACTCCGCTTTCGCCAGGCGGCCTGGCCCATCTTCTGGGTCCCACCGGCGGCTACCTGCTCTCCTATCCGGCTGCCGCCGCGCTGACCGCCTTCCTTGTGCGGCGCACTGGCCGCGGATTTGCCCCGGCCGCCCTTGCCGCGGCTGCCGGCAGCCTCGTTATTCTCCTCTCCGGAGCTGTTTGGCTGGCAGTTCTGACTCACGGATCAGCGCAAACGGTGTTCTCGCTGGCTGTGTTGCCGTTCTTGCCGGGTGACGCGCTGAAAGTGGCCGCCGCTGCGGCGCTGACCGCCGGATGGGTCCGCCTGCGGCGGCGCACCGCATAGCTAATCTGCCAGCCGGCCGCATCTAAAGGAAGCTGCAGTTTTTCCCTGGAAAGGATTGTTGCCTGTCATGTCTACAAATAATTCTGGAGTTGCTACCTCCGCGATGCCTCTCGATATCTCGATCGCCCATAGTCCCGACTCCGATGACGCCTTCATGTTCTACGGCCTGGCGACCAACAAGGTCCGCGTCCCCGGCTATCGGTTCAATCACACGCTTTGCGACATCGAGACCCTGAACCGCCGCGCCCGCGACGAGGCCTTCTACGACGTGACCGCCATCAGCTTCCACGCCTATCCCTACCTCCAGGACAGGTACGCTCTGATGGGTTGCGGAGGCAGCGTGGGTGAGGGCTACGGTCCCATGGTCGTGTCCCTGAAGCCGCTCGCTGCCGAGGACCTGGGCAAGATCAAGATCGCAGTTCCGGGCACCCTGACGACTGCATACCTGGCGCTGAAGATATTCAATCCGGCGCTGGAGACCGTCACCGTTCCCTTTGATCAGATCATCCCCGAGATTCTGGCCGGCAATTTCGACGCTGGTCTCATCATCCACGAGGGCCAACTCACCTACTCTTCAAACGGTCTCTACAAGGTTTTGGACCTGGGCGCGTGGTGGCGCGAAACCACCGGCTTGGTGCTGCCGCTGGGCGGTAATGCGATCCGCCGCTCGCTGGGGCCGGAGACCCTTCGCATCGTGACCAAGGCTGTGCGCGACAGCATTCAGCACGCGCTGGACAACCGCGAGGCAGCCCTGGAATACGCCATGCAGTTTGCCCGCGACCTCGATTCCCGCCTGGCTAACCGCTTTGTGAGCATGTATGTGAACGAGCGCACCCTTGACTACGGCCCAGACGGACGCGAGGCCATTCGCAAACTGCTCGAATTGGGGCACGAGCGCGGCATCATCCCCGTCGCGCCGCAGGTTGAGTTCGTCGACTGAAAACTGCTCCGGATTGTCGCCCGCTTCATGTTGTCGGATCGCTCAAGGATTCCGGCAACGTGAGGCGAGAGCGCCGTCACGTTACTGGCGGTACCAAAAAAGTCATAGGTCACTTCTCAGAATTAGCTGCAGCTCTCTAAAGAACTTCTAATCTCCTCCGATGCAATCAGGAGAGAGGTTTCGCAGCGTGCCCGCCCAAGTTCAATCCACCTTCCTTCTCGCTTCTCCCGATCCAGCGCTCCTGGCCGCTCTGGAACCGGTGTTGCTGGCCTGCGGTGCGCGGATTCAGGTTGTCCTTTCCCTCGAAGCCGTGCTGAATGCGATTCAAGCGCCCGGACCGCCCGCGCTGGCACTGATCGACGCAAACCTTCCCGGCATGGATCCCACCATGAATCTTGGGCGCCTGCTGGCCGCCGTACGCGCCGGAGAAAACGGTAGCCGACTTGCGATTGTCCTGATTTCGGACACTGTGACCCGGGAATGGATCGACAGACTGGCTGAGGGGGTGATCGACGATCTCCTCCTTCACACCCCCGGAAGCAGCGTCGAGGCGGCGTATTTCCGCCTTCGCGTGGAGATGGTGCTGCGCAACCGCCACAAGGACCGCGAGATTGAATCCCTGCGCGAGGCCCAGCTGCTGAACGTGCAGATGGACCACCTGACCGGCGTCTATAACCGAGGGACCATCCTGGCCATGCTGTTCCGGGAGACGGACAGGGTGCAGCGCATGAAGAGCTCTCTGAGTCTTGTGCTGCTGGATATCGATGACTTTGGCCACTGGAATTCCCGTCTGGGCAACGACGCCTGCGACGATCTTCTCTGTCAGGTTTCGGGCCGCATCGCGCGGCTGTTGCGCAGCTACGATCTGCTCGGCCGCCCGGGCAAAGATGAGTTTCTCGCGGTTTTGCCGGGATGCGGCGCGGTGAACGCCGTAATGCTGGCCGAGCGGATGCGGGTGGACGTCTTCTGCGCGCCGTTCCATGTAGGCGGCGAATCGATCCGTCTCTCGGCCTGCTTTGGCATTGCCAGCAGCCAGGGCCGCTCGCCGGTGGTGGTGCTGCGCGAGGCTGAGACTGCCCTGCAATGGGCGCGGACCGGCGGTCCGGAATCCATCCAGTGCTATGGAGACTGCCCCCATTCATCGGACAGCCCGGTCTCCTTTCTTTCCCCATCGTCGGGTGACGAACTGCTTGCCTGGTGAGGAATCTTGAGACGGGCCGGAGAATGGGTCTTGATTGCCAATGGCGAGGGATGTAGCCGGATACGTTCCGAAAGCAGGAGCTATGGCATCTGGAGTCTACAGCATTTTCGATCCTGCTCTTTACAGGAACCACGCAGCAAAGTGGCATTTTTCTCAAGAAAATGCCACCTTCGATGCTCTCGAAATGTCAACAAGTGGATCGAAAATGCTCTAGCGCCTGGCGATCATCCTTGAGAGCTTCCTAATCCCGCCATGGGCCCCAATCCCCGCCAGCGCGAACACAAAAGGGAAACACTCCAGCGTGTAGCGAGCCTCGGGAGCTTCAATGGTCATAAGCAGGGCGCTGCGGAGGGCAAAGTAGAGGACCATCCACGGCCAGTAGCGCGGGCGAAAGCATAGACCCGCCAACGCCAGCAGCAAATAGGTTGCATTCAGACCCGCGTAGGCCCAGCTGAATCGCGTCTCCGCGTAGTGATGGCTGTAGACCCACCAGTCCAGGTCGATGTTCAGGTTTTCGACACGTGGGCGGAGCCACATGTCGGTCATGCGCCCCAGCGGCAGCCAGACGTAGTAGCGCAGGGGATGGGCCTTGATGCGCCGCTCGGCCAGTCGCGCAAACTGCGCGTCCAGGTCCGGGGAAAGGTCCTGCCCGTTGTCGTTGTAGGCGGCAACCAGAGCAGCCGTCTGTGCATATTCGGCGGGGGAGTCGAAAGCGCGAGAGGGAAGTTTGCTGATATCGAAAGGGCTGCCGGGAACGTTCCAGTAGATCTCGTAGGTGGAGACGAAATCCAGGCACCAGGTCTTCACCCAGCGCTGCCAGCCGGGATTGGTGGGCTCGCCGGGATCGGTCGCATAACGCGGGGCGAGGGGCTCAAACACATGGAAAACACGCCAGTTCCTGGCTGTCCAGATGGCAAATGGGAGAATAGCGAGCAAAACGCAAACCGCCGCCATCCGGACCAGGCGCATGCGGGCAATGGCAGAGTGTCGCAATCCCGTTACGAGCGCGGGCACGAGAGCCACGCCAACCAGGGCCCCATCCGGGCGAAGCAGCGCGGCATACGCGACCGCAACGGCGAATGCCAGGGCGCCGGGCCAACCCGGCTGCGCATGGAAGCGGGCCAGAGCCCAAAGCGCCAGGGCAATGCAAAACAGGGTGGGTGTCTCGGACAGCGGAGCCACCGCATACGCTGCCGTGAACGGGCACAGCGCCGCCAGAAACAGCGTCCAGAGAGCTGCGCCGTCTTTGATCGCCGGGCGGGCGATGCGGCGCACGCAATCCGCCAACAGCAGGCACCCGGCCAAGTCCAGGCCAATCTGCAGGTAGCAGACGGCGTTGTAGTTGTCCAGGCCGAACAGGCGGAAGCAGGCGGCGAGAAACAAAGGATAGCCGGGCAGGCGGATCAGTGTTTCATGCGCCACGCCGTTCCCGTCGGTAATAGCAAACTGCCCATGCAGCAGGTTCTTGGCCAGGTTGCCATAGAGAAGCGTATCCCCGGTGATCTGCGGCAGAGCCTTCAGCATCAGGAGCCGCATCAGCGCTCCGCCGCCCAGCGCAAGCGCCACGCTGAACTCCTTTGCCCTGCGACCAGATGGCGTCAATTTACTCTCCGTCTCCGCTTGCGCGCGATTCGTCCGTTATCGGTTTGACCATTATGATGGTAGTAGACTAGGGAGACTTTCGAGGACCGGGCCCCCCCAACCGATGCCCTGCCGCCGATGCGGCCGGCGGACGAAGCAATAAAACAGCTTCAGGAAGAAGCAAGCCGGTTCTGGAAGCTCCACAAGGTTAGAAGAACTGTAAATGCTGGAAAAGCAGATATTTTTCGACCCCCAGCGCAAGCGTTGGAAGCGGCTTCGCCGCATCCTCGATGCGACGGCTGTCCTGTCCACGCTGGTTCTGGCCGGATTCATCTTCAATGTGCTGCGCTACCAGCACCTTCCCGAGCTGCTGCTGCCCACCCCCAAGCACAACTACAAGGCGCTCCCTGAGCCCGTCTTACGCGGCGGCAAGACCGCCCGGCCCGCGCGCCGCAAAACCGGCCGCAAGCCCTCTGAAATTCCATTCAACTCCGGCGAAGGTTTGCGCGCCGCCTATTACGTCGAGGACGACCCGGCGAGCTACTCTTCGCTCAAGGAGCACGTCCATCAGATCGATCTGCTTTTTCCGCAATGGTTCCACGCCACCGCTCCAACGGGAATGTTAATGGCGGTCAACAACGATACGCATCGTGAGTATCCCGTTGTGGACAGCGCCACAGTGCACGACCCGGACGACGGAGACAAGGTGAAGCGGGTGATCCAGGCAGCTAAGGTGGATACGGAAATCTTTCCCCACCTGAACAACTACAACACGAGTTCGCAGTCGTGGGACGCAGGCTTCGGCGCCGTGCTCAAGGATCCGGCCAAGCGCGTCGCACTCCGACGGCAGATCGTTAGGTTCTTTGCAGCGTATCCGGCGTACAGCGGCCTATCGCTGGACTTTGAAAGCCTGCCCGACAACGCCGACGCAGCCTACATGGCCTTCATTCAGGAGCTTTACGGCGACCTGCATCCCCGCAAACTGCAGCTCTACGTGAACACCGCGGTGGCCACATCGGATGGCGACCTGAAGCAGATTGCCGCCAACTCCGACGGCCTCATCCTGATGAACTACGACCAGCACCAGACCACCAGCGATCCTGGCCCCATCGCCGGTCAGGACTGGTTTGTCGACAATCTCACCCGCGTGTTAAAGGTCGTCCCCAAGCAGAAGCTCATCTGTGCCGTGGGCAGCTATGGCTACGACTGGACTCTCTCCATCCCCGCTGCCCCCAAGCGGGGCAGAGCCCGCCGGATGCCCAAGCCCCAGGTGCTGAACACGGAAGATCTCCACGTCTCCGACGCATGGCAGCGCGCCTCCGACGCCGATGCCGACCTGGACCTCGAAGACAACTCCCTCAATCCCCACTATGAGTACATCGACGAAGACACAAACCAGCGCCACGTGGTCTGGTTCCTCGATGGCGTGACCATGCTCAACGAGCTGCGCGCCGCCCGCGAATTGGGCCTTTCCACTTTTGCGCTGTGGCGTCTGGGCATGGAAGACAACTCGCTGTGGAACATCTGGGACAGGCCCACCGCTCCTGATTCGCTGCAGGCTCTCGGCTCCGTGCCCGCCGGCCACGACATCGACATCGAGGGCGAAGGCGACATCATGCGCGTTACCGGCCTGCCCCAGCCCGGCAAGCGCACCGTCACCATCGACACCGACGAAAAGGATCCCCGCAAGAAGCTCATCGAGGATGAGCACATGGATGTCTATCCTCGCAGCTACACGGTGGAGTATTACGGCTATCAACCGAATGAAGTGGCTCTCTCGTTCGACGACGGGCCCGATCCCAAGTGGACGCCGAAGATTCTGGATATCCTCAAGCAGAAGAACGTCAAAGGCACTTTCTTCCTCATCGGCGCCGAGGCCGCGGAAAACATTGGCCTGATGCAGCGCCTGGCCCGCGAAGGCAACGAAGTGGGCAACCACACATATACCCATCCCGACATCAGCGAAATCTCGACGCAGCAACTGGACCTGCAGGTCAAGCTTACGGAGCGTCTCTTCGCCAGCAAACTGAACGTCCAGCCGCTTTACTTCCGGCCCCCTTACGACATCGACGAGGAGCCCGAAACCGACGACCAGGCCGCTCCGGTCGTGAATATCCAGAACGATGGCTATATCGTCATCGGCAGCAAGATCGATACCGACGATTGGAACGAGCATCCGCGCAAGTCGCCGGATGAGATCACCCAATCCGTTCTCAATCAACTGCAGATCATGAAGACCAAGCCGCAGTTCCGCGGCTCCGTCATCCTGCTCCACGATGGCGGCGGAGATCGTTCTGCCACAGTCGCCGCATTGCCCGTCCTCATTGACTCCCTTCGCGCCCACGGCTACACCATCGTCCCCGTCTCAGCACTTCTGAACAAGACCACCGCGGAAGTGATGCCCAAGCTCACCTTCCCGCAGTTCCTTCGCGCACTTCCGGATTCACTGGCTTTCTCCGGCGTGCAGGCGATTGGCCGCTTCATTGTCTTCGTCTTCTTCGTCGGGGACATCCTCATGGGTGCGCGCCTGCTGCTCATCGGCATCCTGGCTGTGATTGACCGCCTGCGCAAACCTCACCCCAAGGCCTCGCCCGGATTCAACCCGCGCGTCGCCGTTCTTATTCCGGCATACAACGAGGAGACGGTAATTGTCCGCACCATCCGCTCGGTGCTCAACTCCGACTACAGGAATCTCCACGTCATCGTCATTGACGACGGCTCAGCCGACCGCACTGCCGAAGTTGCCCGCGAGGCGTATGCCGCGGAGATTGCCGCCGGCCGCGTGCAGGTGTTTTCCAAGCCGAACGGGGGCAAGGCTGCCGCGTTGAACTACGCGCTCGACCGGCTCACCGAGGAGATCTATGTCGGCATCGACGCCGATACGGTCATCGCCACCGACGCCATCTCCAAGTTGATTCCGCACTTCGAGGATCGGCGCATTGGGGCCATGGCCGGGAACGCCAAGGTGGGCAACCGCGTGAACCTGTGGACGCGCTGGCAGGCGCTGGAATACATCACCAGCCAGAACTTCGAGCGCCGCGCCCTCGACCTCATGAATGTGGTCACGGTGGTGCCCGGCGCCATCGGCGCGTGGCGCACGGCGCCGGTGAAGGCCGCAGGCGGCTATCCGATCAACACTGTTGCCGAAGACGCCGACCTGACGATGAACCTTCTGGAACAGGGCTACCGAGTCAACTATGAAGACCGGTCGCTCGCATTCACCGAAGCTCCTATCAACGCCAAGGGCCTGATGCGCCAGCGCTTTCGCTGGTCATTCGGGACCCTGCAGGCGGTCTGGAAGCATCGTGCGGCATTTGTGAGGAACAAGGCGATGGGCCTGTTTGCCCTGCCCAACATTCTCGTCTTCCAGATGTTTCTGCCGTTGGTTTCGCCTTTCATCGACATCATGTTCCTGGCTGGCATCGTTAACTATTTTATCGACCGTCATTACCACCCTGAAGCTGCCTCTGCCGCCAGCCTTCAAAAGCTGCTGGTCTTCTTTCTCGGCTTCCTGATCATCGACTTTGTCACGTCGTCCGTAGCCTTCTCGCTGGAGCGCCGCCATCCCGCCAACAAGGGCGACGGATGGCTGCTGTTTCACATCTGGCTGCAGAGATTCGCTTACAGGCAGGTGTTTTCTGTTGTTCTGTTCAAGACCCTGAAGCGCGCCATCGACGGCAAGCCCTTCAACTGGGACAAGATTCAGCGCACCGCCAAGATGAGCAAGGCAACGGAAGCGATTACGGAAACCACGTAAGCGGAAATGCCCAGGCAAGGATTGGTCGTTCTGGAATTGAAGAGCGGACAGATTCGATTGCCTCTGTCGATCCCAACAGGCGCCGGCCGGCTGAAGCAACCGCTGGCTACTTCCCTGCAAGCTGCGCGTTCACGCTGCCTTGCACGGGCTTGATCACACCCTTCGGCCAGATGATCGGAATCTGCTTGATCTTCAAGTGAGGCCAGATGGCGGGAATCGGCTCCGCCGTGGCTCTGGATTGCTCAATGGGCAGCAACTGCAGGCCGGGATAGAGGTTCTGGGCTACCAAACTGCCGGGAGGCTGAACGCCGAGGCTCGACTGGGGTGGATGCACGACGATCCTGGGGTCCATCTGCGCATCGAACCGGGGCGGCGGACCCGGAGCGGGCAGGAGAATCATCCTCTGCGGCACAACATTTGCGCTATGGATATCCGGTGGAAGTTGAGCGAAATTCCCACCCGGTGGAGTGAACCAGGGTTGTTCCGAGTTTATGGCAGGCGGGGCCGCGGATTGGCAGAATGCCGCGGTTCCGGATGAGAGAAAAAGAGCGAAGATCGCAAGCCGCATCGCACACCCCCATCAAACGGACGCGCCTCTGGCGGAAAGAGTAGCAAACGCTGCGCAAATGTCTCAAGCTCTCCGGTCGCCGTGCTGTTGACAGGATCAACGATGCCCGCTAAGTTGAAAGAACGGGTTTTCATTCGCCATGCTTATCGCCGCCATCAGAATCGCGTGTTGTTGTCCCTCCCTTCGCTAGCGCCCGCTGGCACCTGCGCGATTTCCCCGGCTGCAACGCTCCATTCAATCCTGACGCTCTCTTTTGAAGCAGAGGACACCCTTGTTTCCTGGTCCAATTCGCCACCCATCGGCTGAATCCGGCCTCCCTATAGCGGGCTTTCCCGCGAGCTCCAGCGCCGCGCGCCCCGCGTGTTGCCGCTGTTGTTGCCGCTGAACCCTGCGTTTTCGCTCGCTGCTTCCTTTCAGCCTTCCCACGCAAAAAACAGCACAATCCGATCGCGCGGCTGCACCTGTCATTGCAGCCGTGCAACCGGAGCGGGACAACTCAGGAGGTCCTTCCCATGCGTAAACTCTTTGCACTCGTCCTTGTTCTTGTCTTGCAGGGCCAGCTCGTTCCTGCTCGGGCCGGCTCCTCCGCAGCCAGCCCAGCGACCGCGCCTGCGGCTGTCGCCTCATTCTTTCCAGGTGCCTAAGGTCCCAACCCATCCAGCTTCCAAAATTCAAAGGAGAATCCAAAGTGCAAAAAGCTCTTCATGCTGTTCTGCCTGCTTCCCTGCGCCGGTTGTCGCTGTTGATCTCTGCTGTATTCTCTTTGTTTGCCCTAACGGCGAGCATCCCCTTGGCCGCGCAGGACGACATCACCACGCAACACGCGACGTCCGGGTTTAATGGCGTATACATCACTGGGCCGGCCTCGAACCCGTTGAGCTTCCTCAACGGCCCGGCCTGGCGTACTACCGGCAACCCGGCGCCTTACGACTTTCACGACTTTTCCCCGGTGACCTATCTTGACGGGAAGCTGCCGAAATGGATCGATCTCCAGGCCGAGGAGCGGTTCCGGCACGAAGCGTACGACAATTCAAGCTTCAAAGCGGGCGCCAATGACTCATACCTGTTAAACCGATTCCGGTTCCAGGTGAATCTGCATACGCCCAGTTGGTTCCGGGTTACTGCACAGGTGCAGGACGCCCGTGCGGGCTTCCAAAACTCGCCGCTCGGCCCACCGAACACGGTTCGCTGGGATCTGAAACTGGCTTACGTCCAAGTCGGCGCGCCCGACCTGCACTGGTTCAGCCTGCGCGTGGGCCGGCAGCTCATCAACTACAACAACACCTTGATCGCCGACTCCGAGTGGCGCAACCAGGCACGGTCGTACGATGCGGCGGTGCTGAACCTGAACGCGAAGCGCGAGCACCTGGGCATCTTCGCCGCCTCGGCCGTGGTGCCGCAGGCCTATGGCGTGAGCCCGCATCAGGAAGGCAACAACATCTACGGAGCCTACGGCCGCCTCGATGACTTTGTAGGGAATCACTCAAACCTTGAGCCGTTCGTCCTGTGGCGCGTGCAGCCGGCAGAGGTCGTCGAACCCGCCGCCGCCAAGACCACCGGCAAGGAAAGCGAGCAGGCCATTGGTTTGCGCCTCAAGGAGCAACCGAACGCGGCGATTGACTACGGGGGTGAATTCATCTACGAAACTGGCAAGGTCGGAACGCAACCCATCAATGCCTTTGCCACGCAGGAAGGCGCGGCATACCAGTTCCTCAATGCCGCGGCCAAGCCGCGCGTCTTTGCCCAGTACGATTACGCCTCGGGCAACGGCAATCCGAAGCAGAATGCAAACCACACCACCTTCGACACGATCTACCCGACAGCGCACGATCGCTTTGGCATCACCGACCTGTTCGGCTGGCAGAACATTGAGTCGGTCCGCGCGGGCGCAACCATCGAGCCCCACCGGCGCCTCACCGTCACGGTGCAGGGGCTGGATGATTGGGCGGCAAACGCACTGGACTCCATCTACAACACCTCGGGAAGCGCGATCGTGACCAACAAGACCAACCACGGCCGCCATTTGGGCGCGGAAGTCGATGGCTACTCCTGGTATGAACTCAATCGGCACTTCAACCTGGGCGGAGGCATCGGCTACTTCGGCGGCGGCCAGTTTCTGACGAATGTGACAACCAGCCATTCGTACACCTACTACTACTTTGCGCTGAACTTCAAAGACCACGGAAAGAAGTAGCCAACTCTTCGCGAAGAGAAGTTTCC